>JBJEBK010000034.1:0-9707 GCA_051869975.1 Candidatus Cryptobacteroides sp.
GTGGTGAAATGGTAGACACGCTACTTTGAGGGGGTAGTGGGCGTTGGCCTGTGTGAGTTCGAGTCTCACCTACCGCACAGAGAGGAGGCTTCTTCGGAAGTCTCCTCTTTTTTGTGTGGCGATACCAGACCATAGCCTCTGTTTGTCACGCCCGGCCCCTGGACTGCTGAGCAAAATCACCGTCCACGCTGCACTCCATCACAACACCTTCTGTGGCCACCTGCCGTGGAAGGTGATTTTTTATCAAGCCTTTTTGCTATCTTTGGGGTGCCAACCACATATCACCCGAAATGAATCCGTTTTTCAAATCCAGAAGAGTCCTGGCAGCAGCGGTGCTGTTTGCCGTGACAGCAGTGCTGTTTTTTGTTCCGGCGGTAGCCGTACCGCACAAAATTTTCATTCCGCTCACCATTCTTGCCATATTCTCCATCAAACTGACACCGTGGACAATCACGGCAGGACTCGCATTTTCCGCACTGGGAGACCTTGCGGGCTCATTTAAGATGGGAGGAGGTTCACAAGAGTTCTACGCATTCATATTTCAGATGCTCTTCTTCGCCCTCGCCCACATATTCTACATCATCACCTTCTTCAAATTCAAACCTGTCAGGACAAGCACACTCTGGACTCTTGCGACCTGCGCGCTGTGCGCGGCAGTCTATGTCACCGCTCTTGTCAAGGTGGTTCCTTGCGTCGAGGATACGGTGCTCACCTTCTGCGTAATCGGCTATGCTACAATCATAACCGTAATGCTCTTCAGCGCACTGAGAGCTGCGGACCCGGTGATTGCTGTCGGAGCCTGCCTCTTCGTATTCTCCGACTTTATCCTCGCCTGGAATATGTTCGTGGGCAAGGTGGAGGGCAGCAGATATTTCATTATGGTGCCGTATTACCTCGCCCAGGTTACATTTGCTGCAAGATTTGCATACATTCAACTCAAAAAAGCGTATATTTGAGGTATGGATTTCAATCATATGCATAAAGCTCATCCGTGGCACGGAATCGACCTCGGGCCGAATTGTCCGGATGAAATCAGGGCTTTCGTAGAGATAGTCCCTACCGACACAGTCAAGTATGAGGTTGACAAAGCATCAGGCTATCTGTGCCTGGACAGACCTCAGAAGTTTTCCAACATCGTTCCTAGTCTCTACGGCTTCCTGCCGAAGACCTACTGCGACACCAATATGGCCGAACTTACCAACAAGGTGCTCGCCAGATACGATGTTGAGGGTGACCACGACCCGCTTGATATCTGCATCCTTGCAGAGAAGTCAGTCACACACGGAGACATCATCGTAAAATGCATTCCGATTGGAGGCATAAGGCTTCTGGACCACAACCAGGCCGATGACAAAATCATTGCCGTGCTCAAGCACGACTCGGTTTATGGCCACTATACGGATATTGACCAGATCCCTAAAGACATAGTCCGCAGGCTCGTGCACTATTTCACAACCTACAAGGACATCCCGGGAGACCTTCGCAAGCGTATGGAGTTCGTCGGACTCTACGGTGCAGAGGAAGCCAAGGAAGTCATCAAGGCTGCAATGAAGGACTACGAGAATTTCAAGAAAACGATGGAATAATCCGGTCAGTAAAGAAACCCGAGTAACCACAAAGGCAGTTTTGCTCCGGAAGGACGGTCGATATCATCCGCAAAGATGTATGAATCCGGCAAGGCTGCTATCTGGTCGAATGTCTTGTCCTTCCCTCCGATTTCAAACAGGTATCTGCCGTCAATTTTGAAATCTCCAGTGGTTTTTCCATATTCAACCTTGTGATTATAAGATAGTTGATTTACGGAAAAAATCTCTCTCTTAGTTCCAATATCTCCTCCCTTTTCTGATAGTGCAGTGAGGAGATTATTATTGTCAATAAAAATTTTGTCAGGTTTCTGCATCTTTTTTACGGATGTTATATCAGAGTAAAGCAGTTTGATAAGTTTTGCTTCATCAAGATATTTCAAGTATGCAAGAAGGGTATTTCTTTCTATCCCTATTTTCCCTGCAAGTTTTGAAATGTCAACCTGAAAAGGAATATTGTTAGCGAGTACATATAGAAGGGCCTTGATTTTGCGGACATTTCCAACATCTACATTTCTGATTGCAGGCAGTTCATAATCTATTGTGTAATTCACAACATTCTCTATGGAAGTGAAATAAGTGCGAGGGTTGTCGAAATAATAAGGATAATAACCATATAGCATATAATCCGTAAAAAATTCCAATGGACTGCATTCATTGGTAATTTTTTCACAAATGGCCCACGGACTGCTCAGTATTTCTTCCAACGACCACTTCGGCAATTCAATGCCTTTGGCAAAGAGCAAGTACTCTCTGAATGAAAGGCCTTGCATTGTATATGAAATACAACGTCTGGAAAGATCTGCGTCTCCACCGAGAATCTGCAGCAGCGAAGAACCGCTGATTACAACTTTCAGCTTCGGATAAAGGTCGTAGATTTCCTTTATCTCTCTGCTCCATCCCTCATATTTATGAATCTCATCAATAAACAACCTCTCTCCACCACGCTTGACAAATCCATCTGCCAAATCCACTAATGTGTTGCGTGTGAAATAAAAAGAATCAGCTGAACAATACAGTGCTTTCCGACTCTCCAACGGATAGTTGAGCTTGATAAACTGCTTCATCAAAGTTGATTTACCTACTCCTTTGGGGCCCTTTATGGAAATAAGGCGTGAATCCCAGTCAATGCTATACATTTGGGCTCTTATGATGGCCGTTGGAGTTTCAGCCAAATATATGGCGTGCTTGTCAAACAAAGAATCCATACGCAGAATGATTTTCGCAAAGATATAAATGCTTTTTATAAAAAGCAAATAATCGCAAAAATTGCTTTTTGCAAAAATCAATCACGCGTGACCTGCTGCGCTCTCCGCATAAAATTGCTCTGCCATCCCGTAAGCATTTGCGAGGGCCTTGAATATGAATTCAGCCATTGGGGAGCGGCATATATTGCCGTGACACACAAATAGAATCTTAATCATATAGTGCAGCTATTTGCTCAAAAATAGTATATTTGCCGCTACTTTAACAACTAACGGAAAGAAATAATGGCATTCGATTTCAAGAAAGAGTACAAAGAGTTCTATATGCCGGGTGGCAAGCCGTAAATCGTGGAGGCTCCCGGATTTCCGTCGGACAGCCACTGATAAACTCCGAACCGTCCTCCGCCTGCCTGTCAAGAAGATTTGACATCTCCATTTTATGGGTGTTTTGCGAAACGTATCGCCCTGAAAACGGTTTTTCTCAAAGGCCTGCGGGAAAATCAAAATCACCTTCCACGGCAGGAGGCTGCAGAAGGTGGTGTGATGGGGTGTAGTAAGTTCCTCCCCTACCTGTAAATCTCATTGAGCAGAGCGGCGAGGCGAAGGCCTCCGCGAAGCAGCTGCTGCTCGATGGTCGGGGTCCAATAGTTCTCGTAATCGTAGGAGAGCTTCGAGCCGGCAGGAGTACCGGCATAGATAAGGCAGGTGATATTGTAGGTCTCCTCAGCCCACTGCGCAGGAGTACCTGCAGCAATGGCAGCAGCCTCGGCCTTGCTCACCGTATCGATTTCCTTAGCCCACTCGGTGTAAGTCCACTTGTGGGTACCCTCGATAATGTCGGTATCGAAAATCCCGTGAAGATTGCGTCCCTTACCGAAGAACTGCACCTGCACCTGGTTGCCTCCGAGGTCTGACTTGTGCCCCATATGCATAGGACAATGCATATCTCCCACAAGATGAATCAGCATACGCAGGTTGATTGCCTCCTGCTCCTTGTTGAGCGTATCGCTCTTGAGGCTCTCCACTAGGGCAGTTACTGCCGTCAGCACATCCCCGTCAGGGTGCTGCACCGCATTCTCGAAGGTCTCGTCGGCATCGATGTTCTTGTAATGCCAGGTCTTGGTGTATTTGTACTCAGGAGTATGGCTGGCATTGTCAAGCCAGTTGGACCAATACACCAGAGACTTGCCGTCAAAAACATCGGCAACTTTCTTTGCAGCCTTCTTGTTAAGATGAGCCTGAGCCACAGCACAGGTCACATCGTGTCCTTTCTGCCCCCAGGCTGACGCATTGACTGTAAAAGCAAGCACGCCTGCGCAAAGGCAAAGGGTCTTGAGCGTATGAGCGAAAATCCTATTCATATTCCAGATTTCTTAACAGATGAAAGCCAATCTTTGAAAGCATCCACATCAAGATTGTAGCTGCGGGTGCTCAGCACCTCTGCCGAAGGTGACAGAATCACATAGAACGGCTGGGCTGCAACTCCGTATTCGGTAAGTCCGAAGTGGGAGTTGATTTTGCCGAGAGTCTTGAGTGTCTTTCCGGAATCGGTTGTCACCCAATCCTTTTCATCAACCTTAATCTTGTCGTCGCAGTACAGGGCGCAAATCACGAAATCGTTTGCAAGCATACTGAGCACATCAGGATTGCTCCAAACCCTTGACTCCATCTCACGGCAATTCACGCAGCCGTGTCCTGTGAAATCAAGGAACATCGGCTTGCCAACGGCTGCGGCATAGGCTTTTGCCTCATCGAGGTCGAAAAAGCCCTGCAGTCCGAGAGGAAGCTCAAGGAAATCGCTGTATTTGCCTGTACCCGGAAGCACAACCCCCTGGGCATCAACGCTTGCTACAGGAGCCTGGACCGGTGCCGGCGCAGCAGCGCTCTGGCGTCCGAGCACAAACTCCTGGGTCTCCATAGGAGGCAGGTAGCCGGAGAGCGCCTTCAGAGGAGCTCCGAACATACCCGGAATCATCCATACCACGAAAGCGAAGTCAATGATTGCAAGCACAAGCCTTCCTGTGCTGATATACTTGACATCGGAGTCGAACTTGAATTTGAGCTTGCCGAGCAGGTAGAATCCGAGCAGGGTGAAGTCCACAATCCATATTGCAAGATATACTTCCCTGTTGAGCAGGCCCCAGTGGTAAACCTGGTCCGCGGTGGAGAGGAACTTGAAACCGAGTGCGATTTCGATGAAACCGAGCACCACCTTGACGGTATTGAGCCATCCGCCGCTCTTCGGCAGGTTCTTCAGCAGTCCCGGGAACATCGCAAACAGTACGAAAGGCAGAGCAAAGGCCAGCGAGAATGCGAGCATTGTCACAATCGGGGCCCAGAACTCGCCCTGGGTGGCATTGATGAGCACCGTGCCTACAATAGGACCCGTGCAGCTGAATGACACGAGTACGAGGGTAAGGGCAAGGAAAAATACTCCGCCGAGTCCCTTGCGCTTGTCAACCTGCGCATCGCTAGAATTCGACAGTTTGGACGGAAGCACGATTTCGAAGGCTCCGAAGAAGGAAGCCGCGAAGACCATAAACACAAGGAAGAAGATGATATTCGGGAGCCAGTGCGTTGCGAGCCAGTTGAAAATGTCGGCCGTAACAGCATCGCCTCCGATGAGCCTGGTGACAAGAATCAGCACGGCTATCGGAACGGTGTAGAGCAGAATGATGAATACGCCGTACATCAGGGCACGGAAGCGGTTCTGCGCAGGCGTATAATCCCCCTTCATAAAGAAGCTTACCGTCATAGGAATGATAGGGAATACGCAAGGCGTAAGCAGGGCCGCAAAGCCCCAGAGGATGGCGGCAAGAATCATACTCCAGATGGAGCCGTCGGCAGCTTTGCGCGCAGGGGCGGAAGCTTCCTGCGGCGCCTCCAAGCTGACGCTGAAGGACTCGTCATAGAGCGGAGTGCAGTTGTTCTCGTCGCAGGCCATCCATTCGACTGTCAGTCCGACTTCCCCGCTGCCCCGCACCTTCTGCGAGAAGCTCACTTCTCCTTCGTAATAACCTATATTTATTTCGAAGACATCGTCATAATACTTCTCCGCCTCCTTGGATGCAACCAACTCGCCTTCCAATGCAGCGCCTTCCGGCAGTGAGAAAGTGATGGCCGTAGGATTAGGGCCGAACTCATAAGGACCGAGGTCATAGATATGCCAGCCGGCGTCCATCCTGGCGGTAGCAGTTATTTCGTAAAGTCCGTCACCTAGAGACTCGACTCCGGTCTTCCAGCTGACGTGGGTCTGCGGCTGTGCAAAGAGCGAAACCGCAGCTATAAGGCTTGCCGCAAGGGCGGTAATAATCCTTTTCATAAACTAGAAAATGAAGGTGAATTTGAGGTTGGCACCGGTGTAGGCAGGGATTGTGTGGCATACTCCTCCGGAGCAGATATAACCCCCCATATAGCGCCCGTAAGAGAGGTCTGCACGGACATTCGAACGGGAGTATGAGAATCCGCCGTTGTAGTAATGGAGCCTCTGCTCGTCATTGCCGTAGTTCCAGGAATCCTGGATATAGACGCTCCACGCAGGAGCGACATTGTACTCGAGCAGCCCTGAAAGCCAGTTGGAACGGAAGCGGTTGTATTCATCCTCCATCATATTCTTTCTGGTTGCAAGGTGTTGGATTTCGGTGCGCAGCGAGTGCCTTTTGTCAAACTTGTAGAGTATGTCGAATACGACGATGTGGGAGTTCCACATCTCTTCACCAAGATGCATTGGAGATTTGAGCGCCGGATTGTAGGACTGGAACGAATAGAGCGCCTTCATCTTCAGCTTGGAAGAGAAGGATTTGTCTATGTCAATGGATGCGTCCCTGAAATAGAGTATCTGCTCTCCTTCTCCTTTAAAGGCATCGGAAGGGCCGTGCCACTGCGAGTAATTGGCGTGAATCTTCATTCCCCTTTTGCCACCGAGAAGAGTGCCCCTGCGGAAGTTGTAGGAAACATCGACCTGCCCTCCGATTTCATTGATTGGATGGGAAGAATACGGGTTGAGGGTGGTAAGGGTATAGGTGTACTGCTGAGTGAGAGCAGGGGTGTAGTTGATGATTTCGTACATGCCGTCAGCTGAGTCGCGGGACATTCCGAAGACCATATTGGACATCTTGCGGAAGGTGGCGGTAACTCCGAGGCCGTGACCCGAATATCCGAGCTCTGCCAAAATGGCCTGAGCGCCCTGGGCTCCTTCAGAAGTTTCATTTGAGGCGCGGGTGACATATTCTCCCTTAAGGCTGAGTCCGTTCCAGCCGAGGCCGGCACGGGCGCTGCAGCCGCCTACATTGAGGCGGGCATCAGGGCTCCAGCCGCCCTCCTCGTATCTGTCCACATAGCTGGCACCGAGGTCTATATCAAAGGCCTGCAGCCCGATGAGCTGCGCAACGGAAAGGTTGGCGTCGGCTCCGCGCACCCATACGTCCTTGACTTCCATTCCGAGACGCGGACGGCCGCAGATGGCTCTTACGGATACGGCGCCGTTCCAATTGTAGGCTATGTCTATTCCTTCAAGGGAGTTGTTGAAGCCGAGGTCCCGGTCTTCCCAGCTGCGGAAGAGAAGTCCGCTTCCGAATTGACCGTAGAAGTTGCCGAGTCGCACACTCCATCCGTCAGCGTTGTAGGCTGCATATTTACTAGTGAGGGCAATGCCTTCAAGATAGGGCGAAAAGCCCTGAAGCACAGGCATATAGCCTTCAATCTGGAAGCCCGCGGAGAAGTTTCCCCAGAAGGCATCGACCTTTGCGTAGTTGTTGGAACCGAAATGGTCCTCAGGGAGGACGGCTCCGGTGGCTTCGTCCTTTGCGTATTGAATTGAGTTGCTTTCTATGCTTCCGGTGACATAGCCGTCGTGTTGGGCAAAGGCGCTAAGTGCTGCAAAAAGAGCAGCGAGAGCGGTGGCAGTCCTTTTCATTGCAGCTCCTTGATCTTTTCGAACAACTCATTTTCTCCGCCGGGATTGTAGCCCATATGGCGGTGTACTATTTTGCCTTCCTTATCTACGATGAAGACTGTAGGCATTGTGGCGACGTTCATTGCGCGCTTGAGGTCCTGGTTGGGGTCAAGCAGGATGGTGAAGTCGGACCAGCCTTTGCCTTCTGCGAAGGATTTGACTTTGGATGAGCTGCGGGCGTCATCGACAGAGACTGCGATTACGGTGAAAGGGCACTCTTCATACCAGTCAGGATAGTTTTCGCTGAGGGCGTTGAGCTCGAGTATGCAAGGTTTGCAGGTGAGGGACCAGAAGGATATGATTGCCGGTTCCCCTTCTTTGAGTTGCGATGCAAGCGCTTCAGGAAGACGCTCCTGCGCAAAGGCGCTGACTGCGAGGGCCAATGCGGCCAGAATTGCGGTAATTTTTTTCATAACTTGCAAATATAGCAAATTTATGAAAATAATCCCCGGGAGCGGCGACGGGCAAGTGCTGCGCAGTTGTCGATAATTGGCCAAAAGAGGGATGTTTAGGTGTCATTTGGCCGAATTTAAAATTATATTTGGCCAAAAACTAGGTGTTTTGTATATTTGTGGCCAAATATAACAGTTTATGGTTGGACGAATCTTAGAAAAACAATTGCTGCAAAGGGCAATCCACAGGCAACAGGCTCAAATAGTCGTCGTATATGGAAGAAGGCGTGTAGGAAAAACTTTCCTGATTAACGAATTCTTCAACAACAACTTCGCTTTCAAACACACTGCGGTCTCACCATTTGACCTTCAATCCTCAAAAAAGCTGTTATCCCAACAACTGAATGAGTTCTATTATTCCCTGAAAACATATGGTCTATGTTGTTCATCGGCTCCAACCAGTTGGAATGAAGCATTCCATATGTTGCAGGAACTTCTTGACAGCAAGGCAGACGGTTCAAATCAGGTCATTTTTATCGATGAACTCCCGTGGATGGATACTCCGAAATCCGGCTTTGTCAGCGCTTTCGAACACTTTTGCAATGACTGGTGTTCAGCCCGGAAATACGTCAAACTCATAATTTGCGGCTCAGCAACATCTTGGATTTATGATGAAATGCTGAACAATAAAGGCGGGCTATATGGCAGAGTGACTTCAAGTATATATGTCAAGCCTTTTACATTAAAGGAATGTGAAGACTTGTTCAGAGAGGAAGGGTTCTATCTGGACAAATATGACATTGTTCAAGCATATATGGCTTTTGGCGGCATTCCATATTATCTTACACAATTCAGGGAAGACCTGAGCGTAGTCCAGAATATCGACTACCTTCTCTATAACCCTGATTCACTTTTGTATGAGGAATTTGACAGGCTGTTTGCGTCTCAATTCGCAAATCCGGAATTACTGAAAGCTATTATTGAAAGCATTGGGAAGAAAAGAGGAGGACTTACGAGGGCAGAAATAATCAGTTCCCTGAAGAGTTCTTCTGGAGGCAATCTTTCCAAAGCACTCCAAGCACTTGAGAAGAGCAGGCTAATCACTTCTTATAAACCATTCGGAGAAAAAAATACGAAATACCGTTTGTCTGACCAATTCTGCTATTTTTACCTTCATCATGTGAAGCCAAACAAAAACAATAGTTCTTTTTGGCAGACTCATTACAATTCACCGGCTATGTACAACTGGCTGGGGCTTGCATTTGAAGAAGTTGTTTTCGACCATATAGATCAAGTCAAGTTATCCCTTGGCATCTCGGGAGTTATGAGTACCGAATCGGCCTGGTCTGTGGACCAGTCAGATAGCGAATCCGGTATGCAGATAGATTTGATTATCGATCGTGCGGACAGGGTAATAGATGTATGTGAAATCAAATTCTGCAATGATGAATTTGTAGTGAATTCTTCCTATTCAAGGGCAATTATGAGCAGAATAGAAAAAACTTCGCAATTGTTCAAAGGTGACTATTTCGGTGAAGACCACCCAGGCATTTCGGCGATAACCACCCACTTG
>JBJEBK010000035.1:0-2093 GCA_051869975.1 Candidatus Cryptobacteroides sp.
TGGGATTGATGTACCCTGGAGAGCATTCTGAGAGGGGTCAATCCCAATACGATTTAGAACTATATAGGACTTCGTGTTGCGTGAAGCGCAATTTGGAGCCCTATTGAGCTAAGCCCTGCCGCGCTAGGACATCAGGATGACACCTTATATATTGGGTAAAAAGGAAGAAGCAGATTGCTGCATCAAGTCAAGTTCAAGTCCCGGGATACCGGGATTTGTCGTATAAAGGCGCCTATGAAGAAGGTTGGAGCATCCAGTTTCACCATAATGGAGGACTTTGACGATAAGGAGGATGGCCGAGCTCGACCTGCAATGCGGCAAGCACCTTCCGGTTACCGGGAGCGTGGATGCCGTAGTGGCGTATGTGGACGAAGCGGAACGGGAGGATGTGCTGGGCATAGCGCCGCACGAACTCCACCCCGCTGATGGTCATCGCGGAGGCAATTTTTGACTGTCTTTCATTTACTGCGAGGAGGAGATGCTTTCTTAATCACCAATTCTTGCAAATTGAAATTTTAACTTTAAATTTGTAAAAAATCCCACTATGATAGAGAGGCAATTGACATCAAAACTCCGATATCTCGCTACCAAGTTTCCTTTTGTAGCTATCACAGGTGCGCGACAATCAGGAAAATCCACTTTAGCGGAAGCAGCTTTCCCGCATTACAAGAAAGTTTCCCTTGAAGACCTTGATATGAGGGAATGGGCCGCTAAAGACCCTCGCGGTTTTATAGCCTCTTATCCTGACCAGACCATTCTAGACGAAGTGCAGAGGGTGCCATCACTGCTCTCCTATTTGCAAACGCATACGGATGCAGCAAAAAAAGAAGGAATGTATATTTTGACCGGCTCCCAGAATATGGCCTTGATGAATTCTATTGACCAAAGTCTTGCCGGGAGGGTTGCGTTGCTGACGCTTATGCCTTTCTCTCATTCAGAATTGCGCTCCGCTTCATTGATGAAAGGGAATATCAATGAAGCCATTTTTACAGGATGTTTCCCAAGGATATATGACAAGGACATATCCCCGGTTGACTATTATCCCAATTATATAAAAACCTATATTCAGCGGGATGTGAGGGATCTTCGTGATATTGGAAACCTGTCGTTGTTCAACAAATTCATCAAATTATGTGCAGGCAGAATCGGACAGCTTCTTAACAAGTCTTCTCTTGCAGTGGAGTGCGGAGTTACCGCCCCTACCATTGATTCCTGGCTTTCTATTCTGGAAACAAGCAGCATCATCTACTTCTTAAGACCGGACTATAATAATTTTTCCAAGCGTCTCGTAAAGACCCCAAAACTGTATTTCTGCGATACGGGACTCGCTTGTTCATTACTTGAAATCAAGGATGCTACGCAACTTGAATCTCACTACATGAGGGGTAACCTTTTCGAAAATATGGTAGTATCCGAATTTCTTAAGAGTGCATTCAATTCAGGTGAAGAGCCTGCTTTGACATTCTGGAGGGATAACACCGGACATGAAATCGATCTTCTTCAATCCCTAAGCGGAGTGCAGCATGCTTTTGAGATTAAATCAGGTGCTACCTTCTCTGCGGATTATTTCAAAGGGCTCAATTACTGGTCTGCTCTCTCGGGGGCAACTCAAGATTACAAATCAGTCATATACGGAGGCATTCAAACTATGCAAAGGTCTGAGGGAAAGGTCATTTCCTGGAAAGAACTATAAAATCTTACAATTCTAAAGTTTAATTTTCAATTTGTAAGCACTCCTCCCGAAAGACCGTCCAGGGCACATTGGCCACCAAACGATTTGGAACAACTGGACAGCATCACGAAAAAAGCACCTGCAATTACGCAGATGCTCAATAACTGACATACAGGTTTCCGTGACTAAAGTTCCTTCTTTAGAGTTTCAACCTGCTCGACACTCAGCCCGGAATACTTGGAAACAAAACTGCTGTCAAGACCATCCGCGAGCATAGTCTTTGCCACCTCGGCTGCCTTGGCCAGTTCTCCCTCAGCGCGCCCCTCAGCGCGCTCGCAATCCATTTCGTAAAAGTAATCAATTTCACTCATCTTCTCATTGTCGTATTTGATTCGTTTCTCCTCATTGAATCCGGCAACCT
>JBJEBK010000036.1:0-51458 GCA_051869975.1 Candidatus Cryptobacteroides sp.
GGAAAATCAACTCTTGCAGACATCATAATTCCGAAAGATGCGAACGTTCTTGAATTCAACGGAGACAGCACCGATGTACAAAGTATGTTCGTAAATGTTGATGAAACCAAAATGAAGTATCTCATCGGGAACAAGATCTTCCTCTTTGTTGACGAGGCTCAAAAAATTGAGAACATCGGCAATATGCTTAAAATCGTAGCCGATAAATTCAAAGATGTGAAAATCATCGTTACGGGCAGCTCTGCCTTCAAATTAGCGGGGGCGATAAACGAATCCTTGACAGGAAGGAAGCGTGAATTCAAACTCTACCCGCTGTCATTCAAGGAAATGGCAGATGAGACCAGCACTCTCGAAGAGTTGCGAATGATTGACCATCGCCTAATCTATGGCTACTATCCGGAAGTGGTAACCTCTCCTGAAGATGAAAAGGAAATCCTTAAAGAACTCATCGACAGCTATCTTTACAAAGATATTATGGAAGAAAACAATATTGCCAAACCGGATAAACTCGTCAAACTGGTTCAAGCCCTCGCATTCCAGATAGGCTCAACAGTATCGGCCAATGAACTTGCAGGCCTTGTAGGCATTGATGCCAAGACGGTAGAACGCTACATTGAAATTCTTGAGAAGAGCTACATAATCTTCACGCTTCCGTCATATGCCAAAAATCAGCGGAATGAGCTTAAATTTGCCCGTAAACTATACTTCTGGGATATGGGAATCCGCAATGGAGTTATTGGGAATATGGCTCCAGTATCACTCAGATCTCCTGAAGAACTCGGCCATATGTGGGAGAACTTTGTAATTGCAGAACGACTCAAGAGAAACGAATATGCCGGAAGAACATTTGTACAACATTACTTCTGGAGGACTCAGCAGAAGAAAGAAGTGGATTTGATTGAGATTGAGGACGGAGTAATGGCGGGCTATGAGATAAAGAGGAAAGAAGGAAAACGCGTTGGAGCTCCCGCTTCTTTCACGTCTGCATATCCTGATGCACACTTCGAGTGTATCACTCCGGCGAATCTGATGGAGTTCCTGATGTAAGCCATATGTCGCTGATTATTTCGGCGAATATCCACCAAATTGAATTCGCGGTACTGCCTGATGCTTTGTCCGCACAATGGAAGCAAATGTGCCTAGGACTCGTATGAGAGACACATTCGCGGAAGCAATTTGATGGCAACTGAAACTTCTCCCGCATACTTCTCGATAGATGTCAAAGAATAAGTTCCCAAAGTAAGCGTCAGACCATTGCCGGAATTAAGGCCCCAGCTACAGCCTCTCGCGGTAGTCGGCGGGGGATTGGCCGGCGAGGCGCTTGAAGAATTTGACGAAATAGGACGGGTCGTCGAAACCGAGGCGGAAGGCTATCTCCTTGATGGAGAGCACCGAATAGCGCAGCAGGCGCTTGGCTTCGAGGACAACGCGGTTGTTGATCATCTCGAGCGGAGTGTAGGCCGAGCACTCGGTGACATATTGCGTTAGAGTCTTGGGGGTAACGTGCAGCATAGTCGCATATTCCTTCACCGTATGCACGCTGGCATAGTGCTGCTCCAGCAGGCGGCGGAACTCGAGGAAGGCCCTGTGTGATGGGCGCAGAGGGTCGAGCAGCTGAGTGCCGGCAGCCGTGTTGTTGCGCTGGACGCGGATTATGAACATCCTCACAAGGGCGCGCAGGTAGTCCTTATGGCCCAGGCTCCCCTCCTGCTGCAGCTCGCTGCGCATCTGCTCCACTATGCCCATAAGCCCCTGCTGCTCGCCCTGCGCAACCTTGCAGTACGGCAGGTGGTCGAAGGCGTTGAAGACGTTGTAGCGCAGGTACACGCTCTCGTCGCTGTTCGCATCGTTGAGCAGCTCCGCGCATATCTTCAGCACGATGCCCTTCTGGTCGTGCCGCGCATCGAAGGAATGTATCTGCCCGGGAGATATGAAAAATACTGCGCCGGGGCAGACGGGATATTCCGTGAAATCTACATAGTGCACACCGGCCCCCTCCTGGAACCATATTATCTCATAGAAGCCGTGAAGATGGGGCACATCCGTTTCCATTCCCACACGGTGGGCGAAGAACTCCGGCATCGTGTAGAGCTCGAAGCCGACACCGGAAGGATTGTCGCAGACCATATCGTAGCGGCAGAAGATTTCTTTCAGCTGATTCATAGCGCAAATATAGGCTTAATAATGGTAAATATGAAACCTTGTCGCAAAGTATTGTCACTTCGGTAACGGATTTACCATAATCTGTGCGAAATCTGCTTGCGCTTCTGCGGGAATGTGGCTTCCTTTGCTATAGGATAACTTTTAATAATTTACGATATGAGAAGCATTGCAAAACTTGATTTACAGTACGCCCACCGTTTTTACGGTTTCAAGGGCGAGGCTCAGTACCTTCACGGCCACACCGGCTGCCTGACCCTTGAGGTTGAGGAGCCGATTAACGAGGGAGTCAATATGGCTTACCCTTGCAACGAGATTCAGAAGGTGGCTTGGGAAGTGCTGAAGAATTTCGACCACGCGCTGGTTCTGCGTGAGGACGACCCGCTTCTTCCGGCTATTCTCGATGTATATGAGAAGACCGGCATCCGCAACGGCACCCCTCAGAACAAGATGAAGGGTGAGGCTTTCAAGACAGACCTCTGCCAGGCATATCCTGAGTGCCGCCTTGTGGTTACGAAGGAGACTATGACCGTGGAGGGTATGATCAAGATTGTCTATGATCTGCTGAAAGATAAGCTCAATATTGTGAAGATTACCTTTACCAGCGGGGTGAATGCAGCGACCCAGGAGTTCCCTTCACACACCAGCATCGACCGCTGCCCTCTGTGCGGCATCGCCCTCAACGAGCACGGCGTCTGCCCGAAGTGCGGGTATAAGAAATAGTGCGTTTCACGCATCAATCGAAAGAGGCCGGGCAAAGTCCACGTCCATCTCGGTATCAGGAAGGGCACCCATCAGTCGGAACATTGCAGGAGAGATATAGATTGCCTCCACTCCTTCACAGTCTGAATACTTTACTCTGGGCGGCTGCGCTTACAAATGCTGCAATTGCAAGCGCAAATGTCAATAATACTCGTTTCATTTATCTGCTTCAAATGAACGAATTTTGAGGACATCGGCCAAATCAAGTTCATAAAGGATATGCAAACACGCAAAGACCCGGCGCGGTGAAGCGTCGGGCCTTTGTGGTCCCAGCAGGGCATGATCCTGCGACTCCCTGATTATGAGTCAGGTGCTCTAACCAACTGAGCTATGGGACCGTATAGGCGGTCTTAATACCGCCCGGTATCAAACTTTGATCTCTACATCAACTCCTGCAGGGAGCTCGAGTCTCATAAGAGCATCAACGGTCTTGGCGTTGCTGTCCTCGATATCAAGAAGTCTGCAGTATGAATCGAGCTCAAACTGCTCACGGCTCTTCTTGTTGACGAAGGTTGAGCGGTTTACAGTGAAGATCTTCTTGTTGGTAGGGAGCGGAATAGGTCCGTTCACCTTCGCGCTGGTAGCCTTCACAGTCTCAACGATCTTGGCTGCTGACTTGTCAACAAGCATATGGTCGAAAGACTTGAGTTTAATTCTGATTTTCTGGCTCATATTGCAATTTTTTACTTTTTACTCATCATCATCGGATCCCTTGTAGCCGCTCTTCTCGATTACATCCTTAGCCATAGCTGCAGGAACTTCTGCGTAGTGGTCGAAGGACATTGTGCTGGTGGCACGTCCGGAAGAAAGGGTACGGAGTACAGTCACATAACCGAACTGCTCTGCAAGCGGAACGAAGGCCTTGACAACGCGTGCTCCGTTCGGAGTGGTATCCATTGCGACAATCTGTCCGCGGCGACGGTTGAGGTCACCTACGATATCTCCCATATAATCCTCAGGGGTAACAACCTCAAGGTTCATAATAGGCTCGAGAAGGACAGGGTTGCACTTAGGGCAGGCGTGACGGAATGCCATACGCGCTGCAAGTTCGAATGAGAGCTGGTCTGAATCGACCGGATGGTAAGAACCGTCGAGGAGGGTAACCTTGAGGGACTGCACCTCGTAGCCTGCGAGCACACCGTTTGACATTGCAGAGGTGAAGCCCTTCTGGACACAAGGAATGAATTCCTTAGGAATGTTACCGCCCTTAACCTGGTTGTCGAACTGAAGTCCGACTACACCCGGATCGGCAGGTCCGATTTCAACGATAATGTCGGCAAACTTACCACGACCACCGGTCTGCTTCTTGAAGAGCTCACGATGCTGAATCTTGGTGGTGATTGCCTCCTTGTAGTTAACCTGAGGTGCCCCCTGGTTGATTTCGACACCGAACTCACGGCGCAGACGGTCAACGATAATGTCGAGGTGAAGCTCACCCATACCGCTGATGACTGTCTGTCCGGTTTCGTGGTCTGACTTGACTGTGAAGGTAGGGTCCTCCTCAGCAAGCTTAGCGAGTGCTACTCCAAGTTTATTGAGATCGCCTTGGGTCTTAGGCTCCACTGCGATTCCGATTACCGGATCCGGGAATACCATAGACTCGAGTGCGATAGGTGCCTCTTCTGCGCAGATGGTATCACCTGTACGCAGTTCCTTGAAACCGACTGCTGCGCAGATGTCTCCGGCCTCCACGAACTCGATAGGATTCTGGTGGTTGGAGTGCATCTGGTACAGACGTGCTACACGCTCCTTCTTGCCTGACCTTACGTTGTACACATAAGAACCTGCGTCAAGCCTTCCTGAGTATGCACGCAGGAATGCGAGACGGCCGACAAACGGGTCGGTAGCGATTTTGAAGACAAGACCGCAGAATGGCTCGGAAGCATCCGGCTTGCGCTCTTCTTCCTGGTCGGTATTAGGGTTGACACCCTTTACTGAGCCCTTGTCGAGCGGAGATGGGAGGTATCTGACAATTGCGTCGAGGAGGAACTGCACACCCTTGTTCTTGAAGGAAGTACCGCAGGTGGCAGGGACAATCTGCATATTGATTGTACCCTTGCGAAGAGCAGCGATGATTTCTTCCTTGGTAAGGGAATCAGGATCCTCGAAATACTTCTCCATCAAAGCGTCGTCACACTCGGCAGCAGCTTCCAGAAGTTTGTCTCTCCAGATTGCCACCTCGTCTGCCATCTCGGCAGGGACTTCCTTGATTTCATAATTGACCAGTTCGTCTCCCGTGTAATAGTAAATAGCTTTCCTGTCAATAAGGTCGACGATACCCTTGAACTTATCCTCGCTTCCGATTGGAAGTGCGATAGGAACTGCGGTTGCACCGAGTTTCGTCTTGATCTCTTCTACCACTGCGAGGAAGTCGGCTCCGACGCGGTCCATCTTGTTGACGTACGCAATCTTCGGAACTCCGTACTTGTCGGCCTGGCGCCATACGGTCTCGGACTGAGGCTGTACGCGTCCTACTGCACAGAAAGTTGCAACGGTTCCGTCAAGAACGCGGAGTGAACGCTCTACCTCGACGGTGAAGTCTACGTGGCCCGGAGTATCAATCAGGTTGATCTGATACTTGTTTCCGTTGTAAGGCCAGAACGCTGTAGTTGCAGCCGAGGTGATGGTGATACCACGCTCCTGCTCCTGGACCATCCAGTCCATAGTTGCTGCACCTTCGTGTACCTCACCGATCTTGTGCGTCTTGCCTGTGTAGTACAGGATACGCTCGGATGTGGTAGTCTTACCGGCATCGATGTGAGCCATGATACCGATATTTCTTGTGAACTTAAGATCTCTTTTTGCCATTTAATATACTACTTAACTAATACTTGGGAAACTAGAAACGGAAGTGGGCGAAGGCCTTGTTGGCCTCAGCCATCCTGTGCATATCCTCCTTACGCTTGTATGCACCACCTTCGTTGTTGTAGGCTGCTACGATCTCAGCGCACAGTTTTTCTGCCATAGAGTGGCCGGAACGCTTACGCGCAAAAGCGATAAGGTTCTTCATTGAGAGGGATACTTTCCTCTCAGGACGCAACTCTGTTGGCACCTGGAAGTTGGCACCGCCGATACGACGTGACTTAACCTCAATCTGAGGAGTTACGTTCTCGAGCGCCTTCCTCCAAATATCCAGAGGAGCCTTGTCAGAATCTTTCACCTTCTCGCCTACCAAGTCAATGGCTTCGTAAAAAATTGAGTACGCGATACTCTTCTTCCCCTGCAACATAAGATTGTTCACGAAACGTGTAACTTCCACGTCGTGAAACTTAGGATCAGGAAGTAGAATCCTCTTTTTAGGCTTCGATTTTCTCATTGTTTTGAAAAATTAAAGTGTTTTTTACCATCCTTCAGACTACTTCTTCGGTCTCTTGGCTCCGTAGAGAGAACGGGACTGTGTCCTTCCTTCTACACCAGCGGTATCCAAAGCGCCTCTGAGGATGTGGTAACGTACACCTGGAAGGTCCTTCACACGGCCTCCGCGAACGAGCACGATTGAGTGCTCCTGGAGGTTGTGACCCTCGCCAGGGATGTAGGCATTGACCTCCTTAGCGTTTGAAAGACGTACACGTGCAACCTTACGCATAGCTGAGTTAGGTTTCTTAGGTGTGGTTGTGTACACACGCACGCAGACGCCACGCTTCTGAGGGCAAGCATCCAGAGCGCGAGACTTCGACTTAACTTCGATTACCTCGCGGCCTTTGCGAACCAATTGTTGAATTGTTGGCATAAAAAATTGTTAATAAAAAAGTGTTGTCCCAAAAATTTGGGGCTGCAAAGATAAGCAAATAATTTTGAATTCCTAACGGAAATCCACAAACTCTACATCTTTTGCTGCTCTTTTTGCATAATCCGGGTCCTTCCGGGCTTCGGAAAGGTATCCGCGCACACGCTCGGCGTCACCCATACGGGCGGCAGCGACTGCGGCGATGTAGCTGTCGCGCGGAGTGTCGCATCCTGCTATGGACAAAGCCTTTGCAGCATCTCCTGCAAGGATGAGAGAGAGCACTTCATTGACACTTCCGGTGCCTTCGAGAAGCTCGGCGGCAGCCTTGTAGTCCCCCTCCAGAATGGCGAGGGTACCCAGATTCCTGCGGGCAGCAGGAGTGCCTGCCTCAGTGAAGAACTTGCGGGCCTCGGAGTAGTTGCCGTAGCGCATCTCAATCACACCCTTCAGGTTGAGGGCATCCTTGTCGCCAGGGCAGCGGTCGAGATATGAGGCAGCGACCTCCTTCTTGTCCTCAAGCAGTGCAATATAAGCCAGATTGTAGTATCCCGTAACGGACTTGAAGCGCTCGGCCGCAAGCCTGTTGTAGAACTTCTTTCCCTCGATGGTTCCGGTGATGGAGGCAAGATGGAGCACCTCAGGCTCGGAAAGCATAGCGAGCTGGTTCTGCGCGAGTTCGAGCAGCTCCTCATCGGAGTAGCCCGTATGCTCAGCGCTGACCACGAAGGTAGCGCGCCTCAGTCCCGGGAAGACCTCATTCTTGATATCATCATATATAAAGGAGAGATTGCGGATTTCGGACTCCCTGACAGCAGGGTCGGAATACATTGAAAGCACCCTGAGAATCAGGTCCTTATCCTCGATGTCCGAATTTGCCATTGCCTCCTGGAAACCTTCCCAGTCCTGACCCATGGAGCGGATGGACAGGGTGTCGGCGGTAATGCCCGCATTCTTCTTCCAGGTCTTTACGGCCGCATCGGCACGCCTCTCGGAGAGGTTCTGGTTCAGCTCGACGCCTCCCTCAGGAGATGCGTATGCCACAATTTCGGTACCGGTTATGCGGTATCTCTCGTCCTGCTCGAGTTCCTTGAGATAGGACTTGTAGAGGGAGATGGCGGTATTGTTGTGGGCATTGTCCTTGACATAGGCAGAGTTCACGTCGAACATAATGCTGGTCTCGGTGGTATGCTCGGTGATGAGCTGGAATCCGTCCGGCTTTTGGTCCATCTCTCCGCTGCCAACGGCAAGAAGATAAGTCGAATTGCAGCCGTCTGCCACCTTGATTGCGGGAATGTTGATTTTGTTCTCGCCATAGACGAGCACGCAGCGCAGTTCGAGATGGCAAAGTTCCATCCCCGGCACATAGTCGAAAGAAACGCTCTTGCGCACGGTCTTGCCGGCACGCGGGATGGCAATATAGTTGGCTTTCACCTTTTCTCCCTGATAGATGGTCGCCTCGCCTGTCCTCTGCCCGCCTTCATAAACGAGCACGGGAGTTACCACGAGTGTAGCCCTTTCGTAGAAATAATCCTTAGGGAAGGCCATTGATATTGTAGCGTCTATCTTGCCGCTCTTCACGACAAGCACTTCCGGAGTGCAGGTGAAGGCAACCTCGTCGAGATTGTCAGCCATCTGCTTCTTAGGAGCGGCGCAGGAGGCAAGAAGAGCCAATACGGCTGCGCCAGTGAGTAATAGTCTGCTTGTTTTCATAACTTGCAAAGATAATCACTTTTTTAGTATCTTTGTGAGTCTGGACATATGGATAGTCAAGAATTACAGAGAATTAAGAACAGGTACGACATCATAGGCAATGATGCCGCGCTCAATATTGCGCTCGAAACGGCAGCCGTTGTCGCTCCGAGCGACCTCGCCGTGCTCATCACCGGCGAAAGCGGAGTCGGAAAGGACATTATCCCGCGCATCATCCACGATGCGAGCCGCCGCAGGACGGGCCCTTTCCTTGCGGTTAACTGCGGAGCGATTCCGGTTGGAACCATCAACGCGGAGCTCTTCGGTCACGAAAAGGGGTCCTTTACCGGAGCTGTAGCTACCCGAAAGGGATATTTCGAGGAAGCCGACGGAGGCACCCTCTTCCTGGATGAAATTGGCGAGCTTCCGAAGGAGACCCAGGCAATGCTGCTGCGCGTGCTCCAGGACGGGGAATACATCAAGGTGGGTTCCTCCAAGGTGGAGAAAACCGATGTGAGAGTGATTGCGGCAACCAACCTTGACCTCAACCACGCTGTAGCCGAGGGCCGTTTCCGCGAGGACCTCTACTACCGCCTCAACGCGATTCAAATCAAAATGCCGTCACTGCGCGAGCGCAAGGACGACATATATCTGCTTTTCCGCAAGTTCAGCTCCGACTTTGCCCAGAAGACCCGCCTGTGCAAGCTCTCGCTTACGCACGAGGCCATAAGCCAGCTGCGGAATTACCGCTGGCCGGGCAATATCCGACAGCTCAAGAACTTCACCGAAGCACTTACGGTTATGGAGTCCGAACCGGCCACACCTCAGAAGGAAAGGGTGGAGCTGGATGCCGCGTGCCTTATGGCCCACCTCCCTCAGGAGTTCGACTCTATGCTTCCGGCAGCCCCGGCCGCTACGGGCGGAAGCGGAACAAGGATGGACACCGACCAGCTTCGCGCCATAGTGAAAGTCATACTCGACCTGAAAAACCAGGTGGACGGACTGCAGCGTGAGGTCAACGAAATGAAGGCAGAGGGCCATGCTCCGGCAGCAATCGCCCGGCACACCGAGGACGAAGCCGAATGGCAGGACGGCCAGAGCGGGGTGACACCGGCGCCATCAGCTCCGAAAACCAAGAAACAGGTTACGGACGAACTTATCAGCGAAGCACTCGAAAAGCATTCGGGCAATGTCAAAGCCGCTGCAGCGGAGGTAGGGCTCTCGGAGAGAACCATATACCGCTGGCTGGCAGCAGCCAAATCCTCAAGCCAGAAATGATGAAAAGGATATTTCACATAGTCTGCCTCGCCCTGGCCGCACTTTGCGTCAGCTCCTGCGGCATATATTCCTTCTCCGGCACCTCCATCAAGCCGGATGTGAAGTCGATTACCATAGACCTCTTCGAGTACAAGGCCCTCAAGGTCAACCCTACCCTGAGCAACGACCTCACGGAGGCCATCAGGACGCAGTTCCGCAAGATGACCAGTCTCGAGCAGGTGGATATGGACGGAGACCTCGAAATCACAGGCGCGATAACGGGTTACGATGTGAGGGCTTCCGCAATCGCTGCGGGAGACGTTGCTGCCCAGAGCCGTCTCACCGTGACCGTAAAAGTGAATTTCACCAACCGTAAGTACCCGGAAGAGGACTTCTCCAACAAATCCTTCTCCGCTTATGCCGACTTTGATGCAGCCAACTCCCTGGATGCCGTCGAATCGACTTTGATACTCGAAATTATTGACAAACTAGTTGAGGACATTTTCAACGCAACAGTAGCGCAATGGTAACGGACTGCATAGACATCACCACTCTCAACCTTGGCGAGCTCTCGGGCGTTGTCAGCCTCTACCCGTGGTATGCAGGCGCCAGAATGGAGCTGTGCCGCCGGATGGCATCCCTGGGCGAAGAGGCCTGGGATTCGTCCAAATACTCCGACCACGCCCTCTACATCCCTTCCCGCCGTCTGGTATTTGCCCAGATGGAGAAGAGCCGCAAGGCCCAGGCAGCGGCACTAGAACAGGCTGAGGCTGCCCGCAGGCAGAAGCCGGCCCGTCAGGTGTTCGTAATAGGTGGAGACTATTTCTCGCAGGCGGACTATGACTCCGTACGCAGGGAAGATGACAACATTTTCGCATCCTTCGCAGGGAAGGCCGGCAAGGGCACAGTCCAGAGCGAATATCACGAAGATTTTACCGATTTCTGCACCGAATCCCTGGCAAAAGTTTACCTTGAACAGGGCTATCCGGACAAGGCAAAAGAGATTTATTCGAAACTAAGTTTGCGATATCCGGAAAAAAGTATTTACTTTGCATCCCTTATTGAAAAAACAGAACAAAAGATATGAACGCATTATTCACTACATTGGTCGTACTCATCATTATCGCCAGCATCCTTCTTATCCTGGTGGTACTGCTTCAGAATGGCAAGGGTGACGGCCTCGCAAGCAACTTCGTTGCCGGAAACCAGACCTTCGGAGTACGTCAGACAGCTGATATCCTCGAGAAGATCACTTGGGGACTCGTAGCTTTTATCGCAGTCCTTTCAATTATCGCTTCTTTCACAACCAACACCAAGAGCGGCGAAATCAACGTTGACAGCATCGAGAACGTGACTGAGCCTGAGTTCCCGAGCGCACCGGTAGATACCGCTTCTCCTGAGGAGTAGGCTCTCTCCCGCTGACAATTTGTCAGTGGAATGTAATTTGACTCACAGACGGTTGTCCGCAAGGACGACCGTTTTTTGTTATGGAAAAGAAGTACGAATTTTTGAGCAAGTATGCAGTGAACCTCAACGAGCTCGCTGCAAAAGGCAAACTCGACCCTGTGATAGGCAGGGACGAGGAGATAAGAAGAGTCCTGCAGATTCTATCCCGCAGGACCAAGAACAATCCTATCCTTGTAGGTGAGCCGGGTGTCGGCAAGACCGCCATCTCAGAAGGCATTGCCAGAAAGATTGTGGACGGGCAGGTGCCTGAGAACCTCAAGGACAGAGTAATATATTCCCTGGATATGGGCGCGCTCATCGCGGGTGCCAAGTATCAGGGCGAATTCGAAGAGAGGCTGAAGGGCGTTGTCAAGGAAGTTGTTGACAGCGAAGGCCAGGTCATCCTCTTCATAGATGAAATACACACCCTGGTGGGCGCCGGCCGCTCCGGTGGTGCTATGGATGCGTCCAACATCCTAAAGCCGGCCCTCGCAAGGGGTGAGCTGAGAACCATCGGCTCCACTACCCTGGACGAGTTCCAGAAATATTTCGAGCAGGACAAGGCCCTCGAGCGCCGTTTCCAGAAGGTGATGGTGGACGAGCCGACACCTGCCGAGTCCATTTCCATACTGCGAGGCCTGAAAGAGAAGTATGAGAACCACCACAAGGTGCGTATCGAAGATGATGCGCTGATTGCGGCCGTCAATCTCTCCCACCGCTACATCAACAACCGTTTCCTGCCGGATAAGGCTATCGACCTTGTGGATGAGGCGGCGTCCAAGCTGCGTCTGGAAATGAATTCCGTACCGGAGCCTATTGCCGAACTTGACAGCCGTATCCGCCAGCTGGAAATCGAGAAGGAAGCCATCAAACGCGAAGGCACTTCCCTAAAGCTGGAAAAGATCGAGAATGAGCTCAAGCAGCTCAAGGACAAGCGTGCCGAACTGGGTAAGCGCTGGAAATATGAGAATTCCATACTGACCGAGCTGCAGAGCAGCCGCCAGCAAATCGAGGAGTCGCGCCAGCAGGCTGAGATTGCCGAAAGGGAAGGCAACTACGGCAAGGTGGCGGAACTGCGCTACGGCAAGATGGCCCAGCTCCAGCACAGGGTGGAAGAGCTGCAGGCCAAGCAGGCTGAAATCAAGGACCCTATCATCACCGAGGCTGTTACTCCGGAAGATATTGCGGAGGTGGTTGCCCGCTGGACCGGCATCCCTGTCGGAAGGATGCTGGAGAGCGAGACGACCAAACTCCTCAGGATGGAGGAAAGCCTTCACAAGAGGGTGGTCGGTCAGGACGAGGCCATAAGGGCGGTGTCCGATGCAGTGCGCAGAAGCCGTGCCGGACTGTCTAACGAACACAGACCGCTGGGCTCCTTCCTCTTCCTCGGTACCACTGGTGTAGGTAAAACCGAGCTCGCCAAGGCCCTGTCCGAGTTCCTCTTCAATGACGAGTCGATGATGACGCGTATCGATATGTCCGAATATCAGGAGGCTCATACCGTCAGCCGTCTTGTCGGTGCGCCTCCGGGATACGTGGGCTACGATGAGGGCGGTCAGCTGACGGAAGCGGTAAGGCGCAAACCTTACTCAGTGATTCTGCTCGACGAAATCGAGAAGGCGCATCCGGATATCTTCAACATACTGCTTCAGGTGCTGGACGACGGACGTCTTACCGACAACAAGGGCAGGACGGTGGACTTCAAGAACACCCTGCTGATTATGACCTCCAACCTCAAGGAGGAGGAACTTAGAATGCGTATGCGTCCGGAGTTCATCAACCGTATTGACGAAATCGTGAACTTCCACTCACTTACCAAGGATGATATAAGGGAAATAGTACGCATCCAGATGTCCCTGCTCGAGAAGAAGCTTTCCGATGAGAATGTGTCGCTGAAGTACACCAGCGCCTTCGAGGATGCAATGGTGGAGAACGGCTATGAGCCGGAATTCGGTGCTCGTCCTGTCAAGAGGCTGATTCAGAGGGAATTGGTAAACCTTCTTGCGAAGGAAATTCTGGAAGGTCACATCCGCAAGGATGCCGCGATTCTGGTCGATTGGAAAGACGGCCGGACCGTCCTGAGCAACGCCTGATTTTTTATCCGGTTTGGACACCAGAGGCCTCTCTCCTGTACGAACTGCCGCTTTTGACTGGTTTTGTACACCAGAGGGCCTCTCTCCTGTACGTACAATTTGCAGGATAGGATAATGAAATTGTAAGTGTCTAATTATTAGGCTATTACGATTTTTCGTATGGGGTAAAACACCCCATACGAAAATCCTAAATAGCTGATTGTCAACGAATTACAATTTCACCCACCCAGCCACCTTGTCGGCAGGGCGAAATAGCTTGGCGATACAACCGGACGGGACCGGGAATTCCCGTGAGCAAAATCACCTTCCGGAATTCCTCATCCATCACATTAGGAGCGAAATCGCCCTTGCACACCCTTTTCGCTCCTCATCTGATACATTGGGAAGAAAAACACCCTCCCAGACACTTCTCACTCCTCATCTGACACATCGGAAAAGCAGCAACCTGCCTCACAACCATCTCCAGACCACATCCAGGAATTCCTGAAGTGTCACATCAGGATAGGGTAAAAGCAAAAATACAGGGTGTTATTTGCTTTCTGGAACTAAAACACTGAGAAAGCGCAAAATTAGGGGTGTAAAATTGCTCTCTGGCCCGAAAATTTATGAAAAACGCAAAATTGAAGGGTGATAATTTCGCTCAGTAAGACATGATTGGGCTCAGTAAGGAGTGGTTGCGCACGAACTGGAAAGTTATTGTATTCCGTGCGCGAAAATGGCGTAATGATACTAAAGTGCCGGAATATTTTGCTATTTTCGCCGTGGACTCAAAAAATACAAATTTGATATAGACTCACAAACAACAAATTTGATATATCATTATGGAAGAAACAACAGCAAAAGTACTCGAAACTATGCGCGGAGCAGGCAAACCTGTATCTGCCGGAGAAGTAGCAACCCTGTCAGGCCTTGACCGCAAGGATGTTGACAAGGCATTCGCCCAACTGAAGAAGGAGGGAACTATCGTGTCTCCGGTTCGCTGCAAGTGGCAGCCTACAGAGTAATCTGCAAAGCATTATTTGATGCAGGTCTAAAAGAAAATTGTCTTTTAGGCCTGTTTTTCGTTAACAAATTGCGAACTTGTCCGTCTATATATCGGAAGACGCCCCAAAATGGCGCTGATGAAGTGGAGTAATTCTCCAGAAAGGTGCCCCCGGCACTCAATCCTGAAGATGAATTCCTGAAAACCAAGCTACAAAATGAACAGCGAAACATTCAAAATCAAGTATTTGTCATTGGCAGACACCCTCTACAGGGTGGCCTTCTACATACTTGAACAGGAATGTGATGCCAAAGATGCGGTGCAGGACCTTTATCTCAAACTGTGGCAGAACAGGGACGAACTGGATGGGGTATCAGCCCCGAAAGCCTACTGCATCACACTATTGAAAAATATGTGCATAGACCGCATCCGCAAAAGCAACCGGATTAACTATGGAGCGGTGCTCCCGCAAATCGATGACGAAGGTCGGGACGAGACGCGTATGCAAGACCGGGAGCGGTTGGAGAGCGTGGTGAAAGGGATGGATGAGTTGCCTGAGAAGCAGAAGGAAGTGCTGCTGATGCGAACTGTTGAAGAACTGGGCTATGAGGAAATTTCGCGAAGAACGGGAATGAATCAGATTATGCTTCGGGTACTTGTCTCGAAAGCACGTAAAAGCTTGAAACGGTATGAAAAGAATTGAGCAAATAGAACGGATGTCCGCCCGGCAGCTTGAGTCTGAGGCTATGAAGATGGAAGTGCGGGTACCGCAGGGGCTTCGTGCAGATATTGAGGCACAGCTTGCTGCTCAACACTTTGAGCAAAGCCGCACTGAAGGAAGGGTTAGGCATAGCGTTTCCGGAAGCGGTACCGGGCAGAGGCGGAGGAAGGCGCGCAGGCGCGGCTTTGCCGCGACTGCCGGCTGCCTGGCGGCAGCCGCCTGCCTCGCAGCGGCAGGCGCCTTCCTCCTCCGCGGTCCCGCCCTCACCGACACCTTCTCCGACCCCCGTCAGGCCTACGCACAGGTGGAAATGAGCTTCAGTATGATGCAGGAAAAGATGTCCCCCGGCATCAACAGGTTCAAAACCGAAAAACAGAAATTCACAGAAACAACTAATAAACTCAAATAAACAATGAAAAAGATTTTTTTGACAATTGCCATCGCACTTCTCGGAATTGCGACAGCAGCCGCCCAGAGTGGCGAAAGCATCTACAAAAAGTATTCAGATTGCACCGGAGTTGACGCCGTCTATATCTCCCCTGCAATGTTCCGCATAATGGGCGCACTCCCTGATGCCGACACAGATGTGGATTTTGGAAAACTTCTCAAAACTATGAAAGGCATGTACATACTCGACACCGAAAACCCTGAGGTCGGAGACGCCATCAAAAAGGATGTTGAGCGTATGGTCGAGAAGAAAGAGTTCGAGCTTATAATGGAAGCCAAATCAGACGGCGAAACAGTTTTGTTCTACACTGCCGGCTCGGAAAATACCGTCACTTGCCTGCTTATGCTAGCAGTCGAACCCGGAGAAGTCAGCTTCCTCAGTTTGGAAGGCAAGATGGACCGCGCCGAACTCGAAGCCGCCCTCGCCAACGAGATGTAGTAACCTATAGCAATAACAGAATAAAGGCCGGGGTTTCGCCCACCCCAGACACACCTCAAAAATCGGCACGGAAGCACCCGTGCCGATTTTTATATCATCAAATAGAGTAACTCTATTGCATTTTTCATCCTAAGAGTTTAACTTTATGTTTCAATATTGAAACTTAGGTTAGAAATGAGAAAACACTTACTGTCGCCGGCAATCATCTTATTGCCGCTTTTTATGTCCTGTAACAAGGAAGTCCCTCAAGATGAGACTGTTCAGTTGAACTATACTCTTGAAAACGAAAGAGTTATAGATGAGGCCTGCTCTTTTGCGGTTAACGGGACCCCTTATCAGGTAATCGGGGGGGGTACTTCTGCGGGTAGCGTAGAGGTACCGAAGTCTGATGAGTATCGCATTGCTTATGACTATGGAAATGGAACAATCAATGCGGAAGCTCTGATTTATTCTCTCCCTTTACAGCGTACTCAGGCATTATCCGACAAACCGATGGTCGGATATTCAATAAATGCCAATGCTTCTCTGAAGTATGCTTTCGGTTATATCCGCTTCCCTTTCAAGGGTTCGGCAACTCTCAAAAGCATAACCATCACATCTCTTGACGCAAATTGTCCATTGGCTGGTGATGTGCGCATTCCCATGCGTTTCTTCGATGCACCCCAGGCTGCCATCTATGAAAATGCTTCCAATTCTGTAGAAATCAAACTCGACAATGGACTGCAACTCCACCCATCTGAGTCTGCTTATATCGAGATTCCTGCTCTCCAGGCCAACTATCCCGGATTCAATCTTATGATGGTTGACAGCGACGGAAAGGTTATGACCAGCAGCATCGACAACAGCGTCTCCGTTCAGCGTGGTGAAACCGTCACCGTCCCGGAGATTGTCTATGAGCCGGAAGGAGAAGTTGTAACTTTCTCCTGCTCACTTGAGAACGATGCTTTTGGAACTGAAACTGTATGGCAGGAAGGCGCCACCATCAATGTGAACGGCAACCTTCTCGTCATTACTGATGGAGTGGGAACATCCACAGGGACATTCGGTCCTTACCCGAAATCAGACAGCTACGTTGCAGTAACTCCGGTGAACGCATTCATCGATTACTCCTCAACAGTATCAACGATTTCCATCCCTTCAACCGTCAAATATAGCTCTTCTATGATGACGGCAAATCCTCTGGTAGCCGCATCAACCGATGGACATCTGTCATTCAAATATGTAGCAGGAGTGCTCGCAGTCAGAGTATCGGGCGAAAATGTAATATCAAAGGCTGCACTTTCCAGTTCTTCCAAGCCGATTTGCGGCAAGACCAAAGTCTCATTCGGCGGCTCTGAAATAGAGGATGTCTTCGTGATGAATGATTCCTACAAGGAAGAAACCGTCGATTGTGGAAGCGGAGTGGCCACTTCCGGAGGACAGACTTTCTATTTTGTTCTTCCGCAGGGCGAATACAAAGATCTCAAGCTGACTCTCACCAATGCAACCGGTCAGATGGCAGTATTCGATTTGTCTGCAGTAGTAATTACCCGCAATGCCAAGACAACACTATCTGACAGCATTGAATGGTCTCCGTCTGTTGATGATTCAAGTGATTTGAGCGCAACCGGATGGGCAAACTGCTATATGGTCAGTGCTGAAGGAACATATTCATTCGAGACCAGAATGGTGGACGGAACCAGAGTTGACGGAATCGCCTCTGCTGACTGGCTCTGGGCTCAGGACCTTGAGAACCCGACCGCCAACACGATAATCAGCGATGTAAGCTACAGTGACGGCAAAATCACATTTAAAGCTTCAGGAAAGGAGGGTAATGCCCTCATCGCCGCGTTCAATGAGGCGGGTGACATTCTCTGGAGCTGGCACATTTGGAGTACTGATACTCCTAAGCTGCTGAATTACAAGAACAGAAGTGACAAGAATCCAGATCTTGGCTACTATGCAATGGACAGGAACCTGGGTGCCGTAAGTGCTGAAATCGACGGGGGAGAAGCAACCTTCGGCCTCTTCTATCAGTGGGGCCGCAAGGATCCTTTCGTTGCCGGAAGCAACGTCGAATATGACGTGGACGGTGATGGCAACAAGACTATGCACCCTATGAGAAACGGAGCCAATACCGCCTGCAACACCAAGTATGCCCAGGCTGCCTGGACTGCTGCTGAAGGAGATAAGACCACGGGTACCAAAGCCTACGCGGCAGCGCATCCTATGCATTTCCTCGCAGCCAACAAGACTTCTGGAGACAACAACTGGCTTGCAAAGGGTATAGGCGAATTCCTCACTGACGGAGACCCTCACAACGGCCTCTGGCGTCCGTTCGAGAAGACGATTTATGACCCTTGCCCTCCGGGATATATGAATCCGCGCAATGGTATGTGGAGGGTACTAGAGTCCACAACCGATGTGATATGGCACGATGCACCTTCTTACGGCGCGGTCTATACCACTCCGGACGGTGAGCAGACCTGGTTCCCGGCTCAGGGCTTCAGGAGCGCACATCCGCAGGACGGCGGCGCCCTTCTTAATGTCGGTGTACAGCATAGCATCATCCAGCTTTGGACCAGCGAACTGATGGTTAGCTATCCATCCTGCAGGGCATACAGTTTCTATATGGACAGCGTACTGACCAATGCCAGCGCCCAGGATGACGCCTGGGGCTATGGCTTGAATGTCCGTTGTGTAAAAGTTTACGAAGAATAAGCAATGAAAATGATTAAATCTATGGCGGTGAGAACAATCACCGCCACGCTTGCGGTAGTTTTTGCATTCGCAAGCTGCAACCAGTCAAAGGAAGATATAACAAAGGAGGCTACTGTCAGCGTAGTACCGGCAAGTATGGATTTCGCTTGGAACCAGATGTCGGAGCAATCTGCTGCTGTAGAAACAACAGCTCCGCTCTTCGATGCCAGTTCATCCTACTCATGGATTGGAGTAAGGATTGATGAATCGAATGTCTATGTCTGGATGAACAGTGAGAATACTACCGGAGAAACCAGAAACGGCTCAGTAAAGGTTCTCGCTCTTGACAAAGACGGGGCCGTACTCAACGAATGCTCCATCTCTGTCAGCCAGAGTTTTGTAGTTAAAGAACCCTCCGGGGATGAAACTCAATTTGCTGATACCGTGTTTGTGGCATATCTCCTGGAATACTTTGATTATAACCAGGATGGCGTGATTTCCACATCTGAGGCTGAAACGGTAAAATCAATGGATATTGACAGCTATGGTGTGACCTCCATAGAAGGAATACAGATGTTCTCAAATCTGGAAGACCTGGATTTGAGCAACAACAGCATTCAGACTGTAGATTTGAGCGGTCTGTCTAAACTCAAATATCTGGTGCTCCAAAACTGTCAGACTGAGAAGCTCTGTCTTGACGGGTGTACAAGTTTGACCTCCATTATTGCAAGGAATAATAAGCTTTCCGGCATCAATCTGGATGACCAGAAGGGAATCCAGTTCATTGATTTGGGTCAGAATGCCCTGACTTCCTTTGCCATAGCCGACAGGTCAGGATTGCAGTATGTTGCAGTGGATGCAAACAAACTGTCAACTTTGACTATAGAAGGCTGCCCGAAGATTAAAACTCTGGCGTGCCATAAGAACAATCTTGAAGCCGTTGACATCACTTCAATGCCTTTGCTTGATTGGCTTGACTGCTCATCCAACAGTCTCAAAGCCCTCGACCTTTCAGAAAGCAAAGCGATGATCAGCCTTATGTGTGACGACAATCTTCTGAAATCTATCGATGTGAAAGATTGCTCTTCCCTTCAATACTTCAGCTGCAGTTCAAACAGACTTGAGTCTGTTGATGTGACTGCCTGCAGGAAACTTGTCAAGCTGGATTGCGGAGCCAACCCGCTTAGCAATATGGCACTTGAGGGCTGTACCAATCTTTCTGTGCTGGCTTGCGACAATTGCTCCCTGAGCTCTCTGGACCTTGCTTCATTCCCGGCCCTGAGTTCGCTCGAATGCAATGGCAACAGCATTTCCACCCTTGATGTATCGGCCAATGCTGCACTTCAGCTGCTATACTGCCAGAACAATGGAATGAAAACGCTCTATATGGGAGCATCGCAGACTATCGCAGACCTGAAAAAAGACCCTGATTGTGAAATTATCAGAAAATAATATAACAATGATGACAAAAGAATTCAAACACGAGGTGAAAGCTTACACTGCACCTCAGAGCACTGTGATTGCTCTTGTTGCAAAGCAAACCTTACTTGCGGATTCCGGCCCGGAAGAGGCTGGAAGTCCCGGAGAGGATGACCCTTATTTCAATGATTACGGAACAATTTAGAACAGCTGATTCCTATGAAAATGAACAATATTTACAGGCAGGCGGCTTTGACCTTTGCCGCTGTTGCGCTCCTTGCCGGATGCACCAAGGAGCCTGTCTCTGACAGCAGGGACGAAGAACTTGTCAAGGTCAGCATTGAAGCCGGAAGTTCTTCGACAAAGACCTATGTTGAGGGTGAGAGAATCTATTGGAGCCCTACCGGAGACCAGTTGAATGTGGTCTATAGGGGCTATGACTCCAACGGAGACCTGATGTCAACAAGGCAGACTTCTACCGACGCAGACTACACCATCACCGACGGAAAGGCAGTCTTCACTGCCGGGTTCTCAACCATCGACGGAAGCAAAACATATAAATTCGGAGCTTTCTATCCTTACGCATATAAGTATTCTACCAGCAAGATATCCCTGACCGTACCTCAAACCCAGACTCCGACCCTGACCAGTTTCGACCCTAAGGCTGATATTCTGGTGACAAGCGCTGTGACCGAAACTGAAGGGCTCCCAAGCAAGTTGAGTCTCAGCCTGAACCGTATGGTTGCATTGGTCGAGATGACCCTTGTGGGCATCGGAGAAGGAGAAAAGATTTCCACTGTAGAGATTTCCGCTTCCGAAAAGATTAACGGTGCCGTAGAATTCAATTTGTTTGCACAGAAAACATCCGATGAGTGGACGTTCTACCATAATTATGAGACTATGACCCTTGAGATGGGTGACAGGGTGGCAAGCGGCAACGATGTAGTATGGTTCACCACTGTGCCTACCGATTTGAGTGATGGACGCTTCAGCGTGAAGGTTACAACCGATAAGAATATATATGAGAAAACGGCTGACCTCAGTGGAAAGACTTTCAATTTCAAGCGTGCCGAGGTTGCCCGTTTCAAGGTTGCCGGAATGACCTGCACTCCGAAACCGCAGGCCTATAAGCTGCTTTCTTATGCTGCCGATTTTGGCGTAGGAGACAAGTTTGTCATCTGCTCAGCCAATTATAGTACTGATTATGCCAGGCTTATGAGTCTTTCTGCGAACGGCACCGGTCGTGCGGCAGTTACTGGCGTCAGCGTTTCGGACAAAAAAGAAATCGCTGCAATTCCGGAAGGCTCCTGTATTCTTGAGGTAGAAAAGGGTGCTTCGGATGGTACTTATTCGTTCAAATCCGAAAGCGGCTATCTTTATGGCTCGTACGATGAGTCGTCGTATTCCAACACTCTCGCCTTCAAGGAGACCAAGGACGAAGAGTCTTCCTGGACCGTTTCTGTAGCCTCTGACAATCTCGCTACCATATACAACGCGAAGTTTGAGAGGTCGGTAAGGTATTATAGTGACAAATTCAGTTTTTCTTCTGCCAACAGCACATATATTTACTATGTCAATGGCGCTTCCGACCCGTCCACACCTGAGACCACTCCGCTTGATACTCCTGTGATTTCCACATCCGTATCCGGCAATGCAGTGACCGTATCCTGGGAGGCGGTTGAGGGCGCGAAAGACTACACGGTCAGCTGTGGAACAGACGAGAAGACAGTATCCGGCCTTACTGCTGAATTTGCAGATTTGTCTTACTCAACTGCATACACTGTTGAAGTAGTGGCAAATCCTCAGAATGCCGAACTGCATACCGCCTCTGCCAAGGCTACGGCATCTGTTACCACGGAGGCAGCCCCTTCTTCCGGCACCTCAACCGTTGTCAATATCGTATTCCCAATTGAGGGAGCAGTGTCCAGCACAACCGTAGGTACTGTTCCGACTGGGGATGATAACATAAAGATTGAATCCACAGGCTCCTGGAGAACTGATTCGGCTGACGGAAGAGATGCCATTTATATCGGCAGGACAACATCAAACACTCTTACCGTCTATGCAGAAAACGGTGCTACGATAACCAGGATTTCAATGTCGGCTCCGGTCGATTACCTGATTGACCTGAAATGGGAAGAAAAGGACGGCTTTACATCCGGGACCTTCTCAGGCGGAGACTGGACCGGTTCGTTGAGCTCCCGAATAGTATTCAGTCCGGCTGGGACTTCCCACACCAACATCGCTTCCATCACGGTCGAATACACCAAGTGATGACCCGCACAGATGGCAGCGGTCGATGCTGGTGTGTGAAGGGAACTCCTGGGTCGCTGCATTCACGCCGCTGGTGAAGGTCTGTCTTGAAAGCCTCACCCTTCATCTTGTTCTGAGGGGTGCCGTTGCGGATGCTGATAGGTTCTTTTATACCCACAACTTTTATATATTTGCAGAAAAGTTTGGGTTATGGATGAAAGGTTTGAGGTATTGAAACAATATAATCCTTGGGGTGGAAATACCATTTCCACCGGATTCATTAGGGATTTTTATCTATCCAAGATTGGGCAATATGTCGGCAATCCGCTTGTAAAGGTGCTGACGGGTCAGCGTAGAGCCTGGAATTCACCGCCTTTGATTTCCTCCATTGCGGAAGCGATCTTGACTCACTCATAAAGTTGTACCGGGAGACCCTCCATCCCCAAGGTCGGGAATACATTTTCATAGACGAAATCCAGAATATCGAAGGTTGGGAAAAGACGGTTAATTCGTTGTCTCAATGGATGAGGCAAGCCTGCCGAACAAAGACGGCATTATGAATGTGCATGCGTGGGACTTCGGAAAGCTGATCAGCGAAGGGTAGTCATCGCCTCGCAGGTCTCGCAATTCAGCCCGCAGCTGGCAATAAGAGTGTTTTTCATAAGTGTATTGTCTTTTCTGCGAAGGTAAGGTTTTTCCTGCGATTATCCGTACTTGCCAAACCAAATTACTGCATTATTTCCGGATTGGATCAAACTATAATGACAACGCGCATTTGTGATTGTCGGCCGGTACTGTGTCTCATTCCTTTTCTACATCAAACCACAAACTGTGTTGGCTTACAGCTTTACTATCACCGTATTACGGCCATTATTACCACTTATAAAACACAGGAATCCCCCCTGGCGGAGCGTTACCCGAAAGGCGGCAGACCGGGCCTTTGCGCAATGCCTATCCCACGAAGGCGAGAGTGGCGCAGCTGATGCGCACCTCGGGGCCGAAATAAGTCCTGAGCGCCCTGTGGCATTGGGCCAGGGTGGCGCCGGAAGTCATAACGTCGTCCACCAAAAGTATGTGGTGGACAGCGTGGCTTCTTCCGGCGCGGGCCTTATTGAGGGCGAAGGCCCCAAGCACATTACGGGCTTTGGCTTCCCTGTCGAGCGCTGTCTGGGTAGTAGTGCGGCGCTTGCGGACAAGCAGCCCTGCATCCATAGGGACACCAAGGACGCGGGAGATTTCGGAGCCGATTACGGCAGCCTGGTTGTAGCCGCGCCGCGCCCGCCGCAGCCAGTGCAGGGGGACGGGCACTATCAGGTCTATATCCCGGAAATGGGGAGAAAGTGCAATATTTTGCGCGAGCATACGCGCAAAATAACGCCCTTCCGCTGTGCTTCGATAATACTTGAGGTTGCGCGGGATGTTGGCGTAGCCGGTATAGGCGTTGTAGTAGAGCAGAGCCGCCGCCCACTGGTAGGGCTCATACTCTTCTATCTGAGAGGCAAAGGCGGAGTTGTAGCGGTCAGCCATAGGATTGTGCCCTATGGTTTCGAAATGAGTCAGCGGCAGGTCGGCCATGCACTCGAGGCAGAGGAAGTGTTCGCGGTAGCCCAAGCGCCGTCCGCAGACGGTGCACCAGCCCGGCAGAGCCAGGGAGGCGAGTGCCGAAAGCGAAGTTTTCAGTTCAAGTCCGCGAAGGCTCCGGTCCATCCTACTCTTCTGCCATTGCTTTTTCTACATCTTCCGGTGAGATAGGAAGCCTTTGCGAACCGAGACGCCGTGCACCATCTTCCGTTACAAGCACATCGTCTTCGAGGCGTATGCCTCCGAAATCGTAGTAGGCTTTGAGGGCTTCGTAGTTGATTTGGCCTCTGCCTATGCCCTGCTCCTTCCACTGCTCGATGAGGGCAGGGATGAAGTAGATGCCCGGCTCATCTGTAATCACATTGCCCGGCACGAGGCGGCGCGCCATACGAAGGCTCCCAAGTCCAAGCTGGGAGGAGCGCTGCTGGTCGTCATCGTAGCCCACGAGGTTCTCGCCGTAGTCCTCCATATCGTGCACATCAAGGCCCATATTGTGGCCCAGACCGTGAGGCATGAAGAGGCCCCCATAGCCAAGGGCTGCGAGCTCGGCCGGATCGCCGCTCACAAGTCCCAGCTCGCCGAGACGGCGGAGCATGTGCTCTGCTGCTGCGATATGAACTTCGCGGTAGCTGGTACCCGGCTTTATCAGGCTGTAAGCCAGCTCGTTGCACTCATAGACGATTTGATATATTTCCCGCTGGCGGGTAGTGTAGCGGCCGCCCGTAGGGTAGGTGCGGGTGAAGTCGGAAGCATAGTGCTCGTTGCTCTCAACGCCTGCGTCGATGACCAACAGTTTGCCCGGCTCAAGGGGCATTTCGTGGCTGTGGCAATGAAACACTTCGCCGTGCTGCGTTAGGATGGTGGAGAAGCTGACTCCCCAGCCTTTGGCAAGCGCAACGCTCTCCATAGCGCCCACAATGCTCTGCTCTATGGTGCCGAGCTTTACGCCCCTGCGGGCTACGCTGTGCATCTCGATGCCGAGGTCGGCAGCTGCGTCAAGCAGGGCTATTTCCTGCGCATCCTTGACCAGGCGCATTGAGACCAGAGCCTTCACAAGAGGCAGGGAAGCGGCCGGGCAGCCCTTTTTGCCTTCGCTGAAATGCTGCTCGGGCTTCAGGCCGGTCAGCTCCGAGAGCTTCAGGGCGTTGTAGTACCTGGAAGCAGGTACGAAATGCAGTTTCCTGCCTTTTACTGCAGAGGAAAGTGCTCCCGCAGGGGCTGTCTTCTCGATGCCGCAACTGTCGGCGTAATCCCGCACGGACGGGGTAGGGCCGTTCCAGATGATATCGTCGATGTCGGGGTCGTCACCGAAGAGGGTGGCAGTCCCGTCAGCGAGGTCTATTGTTGCCGCAAGACCCGGCTGGTCAATGCCGAAGAGGTAGAGCCAGGTGCTGTCCTGACGCCACTTGTAGCAGTTGTCCCTGTATTGGGCAGGAGAATCAGTGTTGCCTATGAAAACCAGCACACCCTGCTCCCCCGCCATTTTTTCCACCAGCGCCTTGCGCCTGCGGATGTAACTTTCCTTCGAGAGCATAGTATTATGAGAGTTTGAGAATTTCGTCGCAGAGCATTGCTGCGCGTATCATCATTCTTGGGATGTGGAAAGGACCCTTGAAGATATTGCCCTTCGCAGGCTGGGCCACGGTGCCGTCGCGATGCAGGTAACCGTACCATTCCGGATACTCCTTGTCTGCGAGATGCCCGTATGCCCATTCGTGAGCCTTCTTGTGGATTTCGAGATATTTCTCATCCCTTGTTACGAGATAGGCGTCGAGGGCAGCAATGACGGTCTCGCACTGAGGCCACCAGAACTTCATATCCTGCGAATAGTCCTGTGGAGGGAAGTTCCTGCAGTCGCGGAAGTTGATGATGCCGCCGTACTGCTCGTCCCAGCCCCATTTGTAGTCCCAATCGAAAATCTTCACGCCGAGTTCGCGCACGGCCTGAGGGTCAGGATAGAGAGGTGCTGCATCAATCAGGAACCAGGAGGTCTCGATGCAGTGGCCCGGATTGATGACGCGGCCGGCAATGGTATCGATGAGCTTGCCGTCCTCATCCACGCTTTCGAGTATGGTGTGATATTCTTCGGAAATCAGCTTTTCCTTGAGTATGCGAAGAGATTCTGCGAGCTGGGCATCAAGCTCAGGGTCGTCGATTACCTTCTTGAGCACGAGAACTACGTTGAAGAACATCATAGTAATGGAATGGCTGTAGCCTGTCTGGGTTGTCTTCGGAGGCAGGAAGCCCGGAGTAGCGAGCATCTTGCGGGTGCGGTGGAAGAGCTCGAGCGCCTTATCGGCGTAGGTCCTGTCACCTGAAGCAAGGGCGTACTCGGCCATAGCGATGATGGCGAAGCACTCGGAGAAGACATAGCGGCGTTTCTGGACCGGCTTTCCGTCACCTGTTACGGTGAAGAACATATGTCCATCGGTGTCGAAGCAGTGGGCATTGCTGAAGTCTATGCAGGACTTGGAAGCAGCGAGCCACTCAGGGTTCTTTTCCACATTGTTGTAAGCATAGGCGCAGATAAATCCGAATCTGCCCTGAAACCACACTGACTTGGTGGTATCCATAAGGGTTCCGTCCCTGTCAAGACAAGTATAGACTCCCCCATTCTCACGGTCAAGACCGTGCTTGAGCCAGAATGGCATAATATTTTCTTTAAGGTCGCTCAGATACCTGTCACGGCAATCCAGGATAAACTGTTTTTGTTCTGTGGTCATAATATCAAGTGTTTAATTGAGGTGTCGTACCAATCATACAAATATAGTTAAATTTGCGCTATGAAGTTTCTCAAATCCGCATTTTGCATTATTGCTATGAGTCTGGTGTGCGCGATTGCGCCCGCGCAGAGTCTTTCTTCGCTTTGGAAGGAGTACGAAAAGATTAAAACCGAAGACAAACCGAAGTCCGAGATGGAAATTCTCGGCCACATCAAGACGGCAGCACTGGAGCAGGGTGCGGTCTGGGACTACTACAGGGCCGGGAAAGAGTATGTGAATGCAGGCGGCAGGCGCAACTGGAAGCAGAGGGATTCTCTTCAGGAAGCCTTGGACAAAGAAATTGAAACTTTGGACAACGGTCTGGTGAGCCTCTATTATCTGCACCGCCAGCAATACTGGAGCCTGGGCCGCCTTCGGGACTTCGTGCAGTCCGGCAAGGAAAAAACGGAAAAGGCAAAGACCCCGACAGGACCGATGTTCTGCGGTGAGCTGGACTTTCCCAACGATTATGTTACGGCTCTCTCCTACCTCGGCTGCATAGAGCAAATGGATTCCCTCAACACGCGATTCAGAAATTTGAGGCTGGAGAATGCGGGGCAGCTGGACTACAGGATTCTGCACAGCGATGTGAAGGAACTGGCCGAATTCTGGCCGGATGCAAAGGACCTGCTAGACGAACTGGAATCGGGCAGCGTCACTGCCGACATTTCGAACGGTGTGCTAACTCTCAGTTTCAAGAATACTGAAAAGACACGTCTGGAAATGAAGGATGAGGAGGGCAAGACTGTCTGGAAAACGACGATAAAGAACCCTATAAATTCCTTCTATGTCAGGGACAAGTACTATATGAACCTCCCGCCACTTCCGGATGGGGAGTACAGTTTCACCCTGGACGGCAAGAACCCTCAGAGCTATTCGCAAATAAGCCTCTCAGTCGCGAGGGACCTGACCGGGGATGAGCTTTATGTTGCGGACTACTACACGGGTCAGCCGGTCGAAGGCTACAAGATGGAAATCCGGGATGTGGATGTGCTCCGAGTGAAATACACGGGCCCTGACGGGCTGCTACGACTCTCCGACTGGATAGCTCCAGTGGAGCTCGACGCCCCCGGCCGCCCTGAGCCGAGCGCCATCGTGCTTACTTCGAGCGGAGCCTACCATCCTTCCGATACGCTCAAATACAAGATAATCGGCTTCAACCTGCCTGAGAATGCCCTTGTGAGGCTCGAAGCGAGGAATGCGGATTACGAGGAAATTATGACAGCCGAGCACAGCCTCAACAGCTGGGGCTCAGCCTGCGGAGAGTTCGTGCTGCCGTCTTCCGGCAAGAGCGGATACATCTGGCTCAATCTCTTCTGCGGGGACAAATACTTGGGCTTCCAGAGCGTGTATTCGGGAGACTATGTGCTTTCGAATTTCGAAGTACTCTGCGACAAACAGCAGCAATACTGGTTCCCGGGAGATACCGTAAGGCTTAGCGGGCGCGTGCGCACATCCTCGGGAAGACCTTTCCTGTGCAAGAGCGCAAGCATTGAGATTAACGGCATAATTGACGGGGAGCGCCGAACATTCACAAAGGAAGTGGAGCTGGACTCCCTGGGCCGCTGCTATGTGGATGTGGCGGGGGCCGAAAGATGGCTGGATGCAGTGTTCAGCATCACGGAAGCATCCGGAGAAACCGTGAAGGCAAAAACCGGGGTATCGGTCTATGACAGACCTGTTCTGCATCTTACGGTGAAAGCCAAAAACGAAGCAGGAGAATATGTAGTGCCTGATTTGGGCTCCGCGCTGCCTTCGGAAGAGCTGAGGCTGAGCTTCGACACCCGTTTCCCTGTCGATTCGGTATCGTGGCGCATCAAGGAGCACGGCGAAGTGGTGGCAAGCGGAGTGTCGAAGGGGGAGGATGTGTATTGCACCCTGCCGAGAAAGAGCGCGCAATACCTGGTTGAGGCAAATTGCGCATACAGGGGACGGGAATCGCAACGGGTCTATAGTGATGCGGTCGTAGTTCTTGAAGATGAGCATTGCCTGGGAGAAGAATTCAAAGCCTTTGTACTGCCACGGGGAGAACTCGGAGTGCAGCTTGGCTGTACAATGCACGACATCTGGGCGGTGGTGCGGCTCCAACGCGAAGACGGCAGCCTGCTTGAGTACAGGAAAGTGTATATAGTCGGGGAAGCGGGGGCCCGGGGCTGCGTGCAGACCATAGAATTTGAGCGTCCGGCCTCAGAGCGGGGTCCGCTGAGCATAATGGTGTTCTGGTTCAGGGACTCAGGCGCTGAAACCTGGTGTCACGAGTACAAGAATTCTTTACAGGACAGTAATCTTCCTCTTTACTTTGAGAGTTTTGTCGATAAAAGCGATACTCGTGTAAAGAATTTCTTTACAATCCGCACTTCTCCGGGGGCGGAGGCAGCGTTTACTGTCTATGACAAATCCATAGACCTTGTCAACAGGCAGAACTGGCCGGATGTGGATACCCGTACCGTAAGGGACTGGCGCCCGCAATACGCATATCGCTGCGGACGCTCCAGCTCGGTGGGCATCAGGCCTTTCCTGAAAGCAGAAGGAGCGATGATGGACCTTGCAGCCCCGGCTGTACGGGGAAATGCCATCGAGGAGGAAGATGCCGCAGCAGATGAGGAAATCCAGCTGCGCAGTGATATGCTTGATGTGCTGGCTTTCGAACCTGTGCTGTATCCGGACGCGGACGGCCGTGTACAGTTTTCCTTTACATCAGCCGACAAATTATCGACTTATGTCGTGAAAGTCTATGCCCACAGCAAGGACGGGCTTGGAAGGAGCATTCAGAGGGAGTTCCTGGTGACACGCCCTGTCGAGCTGCGTTTCACCGAGCCTCAGTTCCTCTACAGCGGAGACCTTTACAGGCCTCGCGTTGCAATCTATGCCGCAGCGGCGCAGAAGGGAGTCCTCACTATGGAAATCACCGCCGGAAAGGATGTGCTGCTTTCCGAAAGCCGGGAGCTGATTTTGCGGGGAGGAGCAGCGGAGTACGAGGCTGAAGGGCTGAGAATACCTGAAGGCATCAGTGATGTAAAGATAAAGTTTACATTCAGCTGCAAGGCGGGCTCGGACGGTCTGCTTGTCAGCTGCCCTGTATATCCGAACGAACAGCAGCTGACCGAGGCCCACTCTGCCCTGCTGCTTTCGGGAATGGACCGCGAAGCCCTTGTACAGAGCCTCAAGGCACAGTTCCAAAACCCCGGAGGAGAGTTCACCGTGAGCGAGCGCGATGTTGCAGCCATTCTTTCGGATGTGTTGGATACGGACAAGAAGCCTGACAGCGACAATGCTGTTGCGCTTATGGAGGCAATATTTGTCCGCGCATTGAGTGCAAGCATAAGCGGCACTGAGGCGGCGACGGATTCGCTTTGCACAAAGTTGCTGGCACTGCGCACTGAGGGCGGCGGCTTCGCCTGGATGCCGGGAATGGAGCCGAACGCTTATGTTACCGCCTACATACTTGCGTGCTGCGCGCAGCTGCGAAGCCGCCGCTGCCTGCCTTCGGCGCTCGCAGAGCTCGGGAGCACGGTGACTTGGCTGGACAGCGCTCCTCTGCCTGTGGACCTATACTGCCTCGTGCGCTCACGCTACGCCGGACAGCCGCTGGGGAAAATGAACGCGGCGCGCCGCAGGGAAGTAAAGAATTTCTTGACAAGCAAAGACAAGGAAAGCTATACGGGACATATCATAACCAAGGCGCGCCGCGTTCTCGCGTCGGAGTCCCTGCTCTCGTCCCCTGAGGGAGTGAAGCAGGCTAAGCAGTGGGGTCTGGGGCTGACGGCGAAAAAGCGCCTGCGCAGCACTGTCTCCCGGGATGCAGCTTCGCTTGCGCAATATGCTCAGCCGCACCCTATGGGCGGAAGCTATTTCCCTAATGCGGTGATGCCTCTGCGCGGCCTGCTGGAAAGTGAAATATATGCCCACCTGCTGCTGACCGAGGTATTCGCGGAGCGCGATGCCGCCCTCGCGGACCATCTGAGGCTGTGGATTATGGTTCAGAAGGAAACTCAGCGCTGGGACAGCGACCCGACGGCCGTAATGGCTTATGCCTGCGTGCTTGACGGCTCCAAGGAGCTGCTCGACTCGCGCATTGTGAGCCTTTCGCGCACGACTGCTTTGCCGTTTGCTCAGATTCAGGCTTCGGGCAACGGGATGAGCGCGGATGTGCAGTGGGAGCGCAGGCAGGCGGACGGCAGCTGGAGGCCGCTCGCGGAGGGCGAGAGCCTGAGTGCGGGCACCCGGCTGCGTGCGGTCATCCAGCTTTGGAGCGCGCAAAACCGTTCGCTCGCAAGGCTTGAGCTGCAGCGTCCCGCCTGCCTGCTTCCTGTGAACCAGAAATCAGGTTATTCCAGACTATGGTTATACGGGCTTTACAGGGATGTAAAGAAATCCTCGACACGATACTGGTTCAATACCCTCCCGGAGGAGAATTTCACCCTCACCGAGGAGTTCACCGTCAGCCAGGGAGGAGTCTTCCAGGCCCCAGCCTCAACCATTCAATGCCTCTACGCCCCGCATTGGAGCGCAAACACCAAGGGCTTGAGTATGGGGAAGTAAGGAATTATTCCTATATTTGGGAATGAACAATAACTGGCGCAGATACAACATCTTCCTTTCGTCCACCTTCAAGGATATGGACTACGAGAGGGATGTCATCAAATTCAAGGTAATTCCCGAACTGAACCGCCGACTGCGTGACAGGCGGGTTGAATTGCAGGCAATAGACCTGAGACTGGGTGTCAATACCGCAAAGATGTCGGAGGAGGAGAGCGAACTGAAGGTGCTCGATGTGTGCACATCCTGCATCAACAGTTCAAGACCTTTCTTCATAGGCCTGATTGGGCAGCGTTACGGCTGGATTCCTCCGGTGGAACGCTGGAAGGAGTTCATAGCAGGGCTTTCCGAAGAGGACAGGGAGCTGCTCAAGGACACTGAAGGCTGCTCGGTGACGGAGATGGAAATAGTCTATGGGGCCCTCTCGCAGGGCAGTTTCGATTCTTCCCACGTGCTGTTTTTCCTGCGCGACGAAGCTTCCTACGAGGGCATTCCTGAAGAACTCAAATCTTCATTCTGCGAAAGCGACCCGGAAGTGCTTGCCAAACTCAAAGCCCTGAAGCACAAGGTGCAGCAGCTGTTCAGAGAAAGGGCCGGAGAGGATGACCGCTGCACCGCTTATCACCTTGACTGGAAGGATGGAGAATTCTGTTCGGAGCAGTTTGAAGCCATAGTCACTGAGCAGCTTGCCCAGCAGATTGAGCTTGAAACCGCAAGGGAAGAGCAGGATGGCAGCTCGAACTGGTGGAAACAGGAAGGGGAGCTGGAGCTCTCTACCCTGCTGCGCCTACTGCCGGGCTCTATCGACCTTCCTGCAAGCGATATGGATACGGAAGAGGGCTCGGATTATGCCATAAGCTATGTGCACGGCTTCGGTGCGAGCACCGCTCTGGCAAGGCGTTACTCGGAGTGGGACGGTGAGGAGGATGTCATTCGGCTTGTAGGCGTTTTCGGTCTGTCGGAGTACAGCGATTCTATGCGTCCCATACTTGTCAGGTGGATTCACGAACTCGCGCAGCTGCTGCAGGAGAAGGACAACTTGCCGGAGGATGAGCCTATGCTGACCACTATGCCGGATTCCGAGCTGTATGACATTTTTGAAGCCCTGGTCAGCAAGGCGGCGGAGGACTATTATATCTACATCTATCTCGACAATGTGGAACAGCTGGAGACCCGCGCGCCGAAGGACCTGCATATGAACTGGCTGGCGAGGGTGAAGGACAAGGTGAACATAAGTATCAACCTGCCAAGCGATTCGGTGGCCGAAAAAACCTTCCTGAAGGACTTCCCTCACGTGCGCAGGCAGTTCATTACCGGCGTAGAAGGCGATGCCGCTCTCGCAGAAGAACTTATATCCAACTACGAGAAGGAGTATTTCCTTGAGCTGCCGGAGTCAATCAGGACGGATATGCTGAAGGCTGCGAAGGGCAGGAAGACTATCCTTCCTCCGCTGAAGGTCCACAACCTGATACGGCTTTTCGAATCGCTTACCCGTGAGGATTTTAAGCAAATCCGCGACCGCAAAGGCAGCCAGATAGAAGCCATCAACGGCTATCTTGAAGAGCTGTGGGAGGAGATGCCGGATACGCCATACGACATTATGACCTTTATGGTCAATTCCATAGCGCACAACCTGGGCCTCGGGGAGCAGATGCGGCAGGCGATATGGACAATCGCTGCGGCCCCCGGCGGCTTGCGGGAGCAGGATATAGCCCGGTTTGCCGGTGAGCAGTGGGATGCCCTGCAGTTCTGGCGCGCTATGAATTTCCTTCAGGACTTCTTCTTCGAAGACGGAGCCCGCCACCTGTGGCGCGCCAAATATCTCACCGTCGAGGAAGATGTGCTGCAGAAGCGTCAAAAGGAGATTTCCGAATACATACTTACCCTGGACAGCGGCGACAGCTTCCGGGAGACTATGGGCTTGTACTATGCCGTTGCGGGCGGTGAGCTGTCGCACTATGCTCACTATCTTCTGGAGGGCGACTTCCTTCACGGAGGCAATATGACCCATCTTAAGGATATTTACGGGCCGCAGTTCCGCCAGCTCCAGAGTGACGGGGTGCTGGACAGCAATGCTTTCGAGAAGTATTGCAGGGGCCTTGAGCCGGGACCGCGCCTGCAGCTGATGATGGCGGCGAGCATAGGCCTTTCCTACAGGACAGAAGATGTGCAAAGGCTTGTGGGCAGGATGAGCGAATGGTTGGAGGATGTGGAACCCGCACAGCTGGGCATCCCGGAGTGCTTTGTGTACGCAAGCTTGGCGGGGCATAATGTCAAATACCTTGATAAGGCTATATGGGCCGCCGGGCGCTGCTCGCAGGCGGGGTTCCCGGACAGCGACAGGCTACAGCGGGAGCTGGCCTCCACCGGGGCTTTCCTGCTTCAGCAAAATGGGCAGAAGGCCAGGGCGGAAGAACTGCTCCGGCAGACCTTCAAGGACAGTCCTGCCGACAGGATGAAAGTACTGAATGCTTCTTTGACAAGCATTGGCCCTACAGACCTGATTTTCAAGAAAAAGAAGGCGGCAGCCAAACTGGAGCAGTATTTCCGGGAGTACGATGAGATTACCGGCAGCCTGGAGATGAATCAGGAGGGATTCTCGCTTCTGGTTTCGTCGGCGCATTATTATCTGTCTGCCCTGGAGATGCTGCTGCCGCTGAAGAATCAGGAATTGCTGTTCGAAAAGTGCCGGGAATACTTCCGGACGGTGAAGATGTTTGTGCAGGCCGAAGGGTTCGATGGCAGTGTGAAGGCTTTGGAGATAGTATTCCACTACCTTGTTCTGGCGATTGCCTCTGCATTTGCTTCGGAGCAATATGAGCTTTGCTCTGCCCTTGCTGCCGCCCTGCTCCGCTCCGAAAGGATGCTTAGGGAAGCAGACCCTGAAAACTGTCTTCTGCAGAAGACCAGAAGCCGTTTCGCGCAAGTGTTCGAGTTTGCCGAAAAGGCGGCGGAAGATTATGAGGACAAGGATTTGAAGCAGATTCTCGATTTAATAGAAGAACGATATGCTGAGACGCAAAATTGACAGGCTCCTCTCTGAGGGCGAAGGCAGGCAGCTGGCGTGGCTGGCGGCTCTGGTGATTACACTGTTTGCCGTATTCTGCCTGGTGGGCAGTGTGTGGGCGCTGAAGTGGACGGATATTCTCAATCTGTATCTGGACCCGGGCAGTTTCCCGCTGGAGGGGCATAATATTTTCAGTCTGATTATTGCATTCGGCGGCATATTGCTCCTTAATGCGCTTACCGTTTCGGCCTTCTCTAATGTGTTCGACAATATCTCGGGGAAGTACCGCAGGGGCGAGAAGCGCTACCGGATGAAGGGGCACGTGCTGATTTTCGGCAGCGGCCGCCAGCTTGAGGATATGCTGCGCCAGATGTGCCGTGAGGACCGGTTCAAGGGAAGCGAGATTGTGGTGATGAGTACGGAAGATACCGAGCAGCTGCGCTCCCGCATAGAGACGGCTCTGGACAATAAGGCTTTCTGCCGCCGCATTGTGTGGTACAGGGGAGATATGAGCAATGCCGATGAGCTTCGGAGCGCCAGCCCTGACCAGGCCTGCTGCATCTATCTGCTTGGAGAAGAGGCGGATGCGCAGCACGATGCTACCCTGCTTCATGCTCTCGACGATTTGCGGGCGATAGTGGGTGCTCAGGGCTCCCGCATTCCTTGTTTCCTTACGCTGAAGCGCCGCACAAGTATGGATATGCTCAGCCGTCTGGTGCGCAAGGAGGATAGCCGCCTTTGTGTGGAGATGGTGCTGGGCAGCGATTACCTTGCCGAGCAGCTGCTGGTGGACAGCGATTTCCTGCCGGTGCCTGCCGAGGGCAAGAGCCTTCGCCTGGTGATTGCCGGAGATACCGAGCTGGCGCGCTCGGTGGCCTGCGTTGCATCGCAGCTGTGCCATTTCCCGGAATACGCCAAGAACGGGAGGCGGAGTATTATCTGCTTTGCAGGAGAGGATATGAAGAGGCAGATGGAGGAGTTCGTGGGACAGTACCACAGCCTTTTCGAGCTTTCGCACTACGCGTATGTGGGGGCTGAGGGGCGCGAGGAGCACAGCCCGGACAGCGCGTACGGGGATTTTATGGATATAGAGTGGGAGTTTATTGATGCACCGCTGTGCTCCGTGCGCCTTCAGGGGATGCTGACTGGCTGGGCAGAGGACCCGGCTGTGGAACTGGCGGTAGCGCTGTGCTTCGGGGAGTCGGATGAGAATCTGGATGCGGCGCTGTATTTGCCGCAGGCTCTGCGCAAAGCCGGTGTGCCGGTTGCCGTGTACCAGAAGGAGAGCAGCATAATGGTTCAGAAGGCTCTGGCCTGCGGGCAGTTCGGAGCGCTGAGGTGCTTCGGAGAGGCTATGGAAGGATGTGATGCGCTGCTGCTGCGCCGCTCCCTGAGGGGCAAGAGGGTGAACAGGCTATATGACCTGGAATACGGGAATCCGCCTGCCGCTTCGGAAGATGACGCCTGGGCGGGCATTCCTTATGCACACAAGCTTTCGAGCATTGCAAGTGCGAATTCGATACCGATGAAGTTGCGGGTATTCGGGGGAAGTATCTCGGAGGGAGACTACGATGCCCTTTCGGAAATAGAGCACCGGCGCTGGATGGCTTCCGTGCTGCTGATGGGATACAGGGCAGCTCCTGCTGCCGAGCGCACTGACCGCAGCCGCTTCAAAGAACTCAAAAACAAGGAGTTTATCCACCTGGATATAGCCCCGTTTGCCGAACTTGCCGAAGAAGCCGACAAAGATACCGTAATCGTAAAAGGAATTTCCTACATCCTGGAGGGGTGAGTGACACTGTCGGGGTGCCGCCCGGGTTTCCCAATCTGTTACATCGGGAAATCACCACACTGCCCCACGCAGCCCTCTACGCCATATTCCCGTTTTCCTCATCTAACACATCAGGTGCGAAAACCGCCTCCCACACGTATTTCCCTCCTCATCTGTCACCTCGGGCGTAAAACTGCCATTCCACGCAGTTATTCCTCCTCATCTGTCACATCGGGAAATCACCAATGTGCCATACCCCGCCATCTGTGGCACATCCCTGTTTTCCTCATCTAACACATCGGGAACGAAATCGCCATCCTATGCAGTTTTTCCTCCTCATCATACACATCAGGAAAACCACCACCCTATCCCACATACTTTTCCTTCCTCATCTGTAACATCGGGAAAAGCTGCTTATTTGTGACGGCTGTTTTTGTTCGGGGAGTATGCCTTTCAAGTATTCTTTGAGTGCTGATATAAATACAATTGCCTCCTAAAGAAAAAATATTTACGATTCTTTCGAAAAATGTACGATTTTTTAGGAAAAACACTATTTCTTTTGACGATTTAGTTTTGACTTTCCTTTTATGCTTCATATTTTTGCGAACAGGTGACTCGGACGAATCTTTTCTATCACAAGTTTAACCAATGACCGGGCTCCTAAACTATAGCAATGAAAAATATCTATCATTTATGCCTCACGGCACACGACGAAGTCCTTATCAGAAATGAAGAAGATGCAAGGCAGATAATCAACCTTTCAGCCCTGGCTTCATTACGAACAGAAACTGTGATGCTCACTGATGCAGAGATGTCAACTCACCTGCATCAAAACATCTGTGCAACCAATCCTCGGGATTATTATCTTTCTTTATCGGAAAGCCTGGCAAAAGACTTTAACCGGAGGCATAACCGTTCTGGTCGGCTTTTCGACAAAAATCCGTTCATTTTGCAATTGCAGGGCCCAAATCACATTCAAATGTCTCTATGCTACAGTTTGAGACAGGGAGTCCACCACGGAGCAGCACAAACTGCTTTTGAATATCCGTGGTGCAGCGCCAATACTCTATTTCGTAAGGAAAGAGGTGTTTCATCTGAAAAGGCACTTCTCTCCGGTGCGGCTCAGTTACACGATTTGTTTCCCAAAGGGGCTGATATCCCGGACTCTTGGGAGGTTGGAAAGGATGGTATTCTGTTGCGCAGATGCTTTGAAGACATACGCTTGGTGGAAACTTGGTTCGGAACAGCAAAGTCATATATGTTTTCAATGAATCGCAAAACCAGCGATGAGTGGCTGAAAGAGCAGGAAAAAGATGGCCTGAATGAACCTCCTGTCACTTTGAATCTGTTGGAAAGGGGGTATTCTGCGGAAGATATTTCCCGTATGCTTCAGAATGAAGGAAATGCAAAATACAATCATAGAAGAATGTCAGATATGGAGATATGCAAACTGATTGACAATGAGATGCTTGGAAGGTATCACGTTCAATCGGTGTATGAGCTGGACATTACTCAGAAGCTGCGTATTGTTGATGAATTACGCTATGATGCAAAATATACAAACATCCAGCAACTTGCACGTTGTGTTGCACTGAAATATTAAAATGTGTAATTTTGTTCTTTCGAAGGGCCATAAGGCTTTTTCGAACGAATAAAACACTATCACAATGAGCCAGGTACATCTGATTGACCACCCGATGGTACAGCACAAGCTTACCATTATGCGAGACAAATCCACTCCGTCAAACATCTTCAGACAGCTTCTTTACGAAATCTCCCTCTTGATGGGATACGAGATTACCCGTGATTTTCCTATGGAGGATGTTGAAGTTGAAACACCTCTGGAAAGGGCCACGCTCAAGAAAATTGCCGGCAAAAAAGTCGCAATTGTCCCAATCCTTCGCGCGGGACTCGGAATGGTGGACGGTCTGCGCGACCTCATTCCGGTTGCCCGTGTCGGCTTCATCGGTCTGTATCGTGATGAGGAGACACACAAACCTGTCCCATACTACTGCAAACTTCCTAAGGGAGTTGACAAGAGGATGGTCATCCTTACCGACCCTATGTTAGCTACCGGAGGAAGTGCCTGCGATGCTATCGACCTTGTGAAACAGAAGGGGTGTCAGGATATCAGACTTATGTGTCTGGTTGCTGCACCTGAGGGTATCAAGATGGTACAGGAGAAACACCCCGACGTCGATATCTATGTTGCAGCCATCGACCGTCAGCTGAACGATAACTGCTACATCCTTCCTGGCCTCGGTGATGCCGGTGACCGCATTTTCGGAACGGAATAGCAATAACCTGTTTTCTCATAAGAGGGCGACCGCAAACAGTCGTCCTCTTTTGGCAGTTGCTCTTTGGATGATCAATACTGAAACAACCTAACTGCTATAACTTCATGCAATTTATAGGCTCCAAAATCCCGATGTGTTAGATTGGGATGGAAAAGTGTGTGGGAGGTGGTTTTTGCTCCTGATGTTACACATGGGGAAAACAGGGATGTGCCACAGATGGCGGGGTATGGCACATTGGTGATTTCCTGATGTGACAGATGAGGAAGAATAACTGCGTGGAATGGCAGTTTTACGCCCGATGTGACAGATGAGGTGGGAAATACGTGTGGGAGGCGGTTTTCGCACCTGATGGGTTAGATGAGGAAAACGGGAATATGGCGTAGAGGGCTGCGTGGGGCAGAGTGGTGATTTCCCGATGTGACAGATGAGGAAGAATAACTGCGTGGAATGGCAGTTTTACGCCCGATGTGACAGATGGGGAGGGGAAAGTGCACAGGAGGGCGATTTCGCTCCCGATGTAATAGATGGTGAGGGCGAGCGGAGTAAGGAGGGCGGGGCTGGGTACCACAGAGGGCGAGCGGAGTAAGGAAAGCGGGGCGGGGCACCACAGGGGAGGGGTACCACAGAAGCGTGGTGCGGGAGAGAGCTACAGCTTCAAATCCCCCTCGCGGAGCCAGCCGGCTTTGCGGAAGGCCCAGCCGATAAGACCGCAGATAAGGGCGGGGAGCACTATGCTCACAAGCAGCAATCCCATCCAGTCCCCGAATCCGGGGTCCAGAGCGACTGCACCTCCGGCCAGAGCCGCTTCGGAAGGTGCCACCCAGCCGGTCCAAACACCGATAGGGCCGCACAGTCCGCAGGTTCCCATTCCGGAATTCACGGCAGCCCCGTTCATCTGCAAGCGGAAAACGCAAGTGGCGAGAGGGCCGGTAATCGCGGAGGTCAGTATGGCAGGAACCCACACCAGCGGCTTTCGTATGATATTTCCCATCTGAAGCATACTGGTGCCCAGTCCCTGGCTCACCACTCCGCCCCAGCGGTTATCCTTGAAGCTCAGCACGGCAAATCCCACCATCTGCGCGCAGCATCCGGCTAGAGCAGCCCCTCCGGCAAGACCCGTCAGCCCGAGTCCCGCGCAAATCGCGGCGGAAGAAATCGGCAGCGTCAGAGCCATTCCCACCACAACAGCTACCACGATTCCCATCAGGAACGGGTGCAGTTCGGTAGCCCACATAATCACGCCTCCAACCCAGCTGGCAGCCTTACCGATTGGCGAAGCAATCAGCAGGGCCAGTCCAATGCCGGCAAGCAGGGTGACGATAGGGGTAACGAGAATATCGATTCTGGTCTTGCCGCTTACCAGGTTGCCAACTTCGGCCGCAACAATCGCCACCACATAGACCGCAAACGGTCCGCCCGCTCCTCCGAGCAGGTTCGTAGCATAGCCCACAGGCACAAGGGAAAACAGCACCATAGCCGGAGCCTTCAGCGCATAGCCTATTGCAACAGCCATCGCAGGGCCTACCATAGCGCAGGCGAAACCGCCTATTTTGGTAAGGAATTCAACTCCGAGCTGCTGGCCCAGAGTATTGAGTATGGTGCCGACGAGCAGGGTGCAGAAGAGGCCCTGTGCCATTGCCGACATAGCATCGACACCATATTTCTTAACGTAGCGGTTCATTACTTGCGTCCAAGACCTTTCTCGGCGATGAAGGCAGACAGAGTCTCGCCTCCGTCAATGCTGCGTACGCAGTCGCACAGGATGCTCACCTTGGCGGCAGGCACAAGCTTCAGAATATTGGCCGTGCTCTCTTTTACGCAATAATCCCCTGCGATGCCGCATACATCCACGCTCTGCGCACCTTCGAGCCATGCCTTAACGGTCTCATATTCCTCGAAGCACTCGAAAGCGCCATATTGCTCCTTGCCAGCATCGCATCCCTTCAGATACAGCTGCGCCTTGCCGCTGCGCAGGATAGGCGCGAAGCAGTCCGGAAGCCCTGCGCCCTGAGTATAGGCAACGCAGTGGGATGGCCATATGCCGCCCTGCTCCGCGAAGGAGCAATGGTTTGCCGGATGCCAGTCAAGGGTAAATATGACAGCGTCATAGCCGCCCGCGAGCTCGGCAATCTTCTCGGGAAGCACCTCGCTTCCGCCTACATATAGAGAGCCTGACGGATCGAAGAAATCCCTCTGTACATCGACTACTACAAGAACATTCTTTGGGGGCTCAACCTGAGTACCACCCTGGCAGGAGCACAGGGCGAGAGCTGCGAGTGCAGCTGCTTCAATGCTTTTTTTCATAACAGGAATCGTATATATCTTTTATTATCAGACCGGAAATGGTCATTCCGAAAATTGCTGTAATATGGACCAGGCTTCCGTTGGTCCGGGCCTTTTTGAATGACGAAGGCGCCGTCTCGACATCACGGTTCTCCCCTCTGTTCGGCAGGACTTCCTCGTCATATACACAAAGGACCTTCTTGGCCGGAAGGGTCTTGTTCTTTTTCATTTTTTTGCGCAGAGCCGCGCCAAGCGGGCAGCCGCGCACGCTCCAGAACTCCGCAACGCGCACTTTGGTCGGGTCAAGCTTGAGCGCTGCACCCATAGAGCAGAAGAGCTTGGCGCGGTTCGCGGAGGCATCCAGAATCAGCCGGTATTTGTCTTTTAGAGAATCGATTGCGTCAACCACATAGTCATAGGAATCCAGGTCGAACTCTGCTGCAGTTTCGGCGCAGTAGGCTTTTTCGATGGCGGTTATGCGGCCGTGTGGGTTGATTTCCAGAAGATGGGACTTCAGCGCCTCAACTTTCACCTGTCCCACGGTTGCTGCCGTTGCCATCACCTGTCTGTTGACATTGGTAACGCAGACTTTGTCGGAGTCCACTATGGTGATATCCGTGACACCGCTTCTGAGGAGCCCTTCGGCGCACCAGCTGCCCACACCGCCAATGCCGACGACCAGCACGCGTGTGCGCGCCATCGCTGTCATCACCTCATCGCCCAGAAGAAGTTGTGAACGATTGTATATCGATAGTTCCAGATTCTCCATTTCGGACTGCGAAGATAGCAATAATTGCTAAATCTTTGTTCCGAAAAATCGAATATTACCCTTTCCAGTAGAACCGGATGTAGGAGTGCTGAGGGGGAATGCGGCGGGAGACGGGAGGGAGCTGCATATAGTCGCCGTAATTCTGGCGGAGCATCTCGTCGTAGCCGGACCAGCACTCGAACTGGCGGCCTTCAAACTCCAGATGAACTATCCCGAAAAGACTCTCGTGCTTCCACTCCTCATACTGCGGAGTGCAGCAAAGCACGGAGAAGTACGGACTCTCCTTCTGAAGACCACAAAGCCGCATCACCTCGCGCCGGCCTCCCACCAGAACTTCCGGACTGAACTTCGGACGGCGATGCAAGTGGTTGAGCTTCCACACCTTGACACAACCTTTGCGGGTCGCACAATCGGAAATACGCGCATAAGCCTTGCGTGTGCGGTTAAGCACTTCATAATCCATCACCAGACTCTTGAACAGATGCTCGTAGGCATCGTGGTCCCCAGTCACCTTATCCACCGGGAAAATATCTATCCAAAGTCCTGTCTGCTCAGACCCTCCGTGCCAGGGGATATTGGTCTTGCAAACGGTGCGCCCGCAATCGCACACCCGTCCGAATGGAATCCAGCAGTCCTTCATATTGCTGCTGTCAAAAAAGCGGAACCGCTCGGAACGGTAGGTCCTGGCAAAACGCTCATAATCCTCGCGCAGCATCTGCACATCCACATCGTCGTCCCAGGGAATGAAACCCTTGTGACGGACAGCCCCAAGGCAAGTCCCGTAGGCAAGTGAATAATGAATCCCGTTCTTCTCGCAGAACTGCGCAACATCTATGAGAATCTCAAGGCTCAGCGCCTGAATCTCCTTCAAACTCAACTCCTTCATCGTATCAGATATTTACCGGCCTTGACAGCCTCCCGAAGCATAGTGGAAGAAATGCCCTTCGTCCGCGGAAGATAGACAACGGAGCAATATTTCTTTAGGTAATCGAACTTGCCTTTCCAATCGGAACCTATAGCAAAGATATCCACCCCGAGACGCACAATGTCGTCAACCTTCTGACCGACATAATCCTCAATAATAATTTCGTCCGCGTATCCGGTAGCCTTCACTGCCTCAATACGCGTTTCGATACTGTCGTGAATATTTGTCTTCCCTCTTGCCAGGTCAAATTTTTCGGTCGTTACTCCTACAATGAGGTAATCTCCCAGGGCTTTTGCTCTCCTCAGCAGGTTGATATGACCCTGATGCAGAAGATCGAAAGTCCCATAAGTAATTACTTTCTTCATTCTTCAAATTCATGAATGCGGGCTGCAAGCTCGACCAGGTCAGAATCGGACTGCAATCCCATATGTGAAATTCGATAATGGCCGGGGATGGAACCCGGCATAATGTAGGTTTCGTACTTGTCAATAAGGCTCTTGAAAATCCTGCGCTCCGCCGTATCGCGGGTCTGGATGGCTGTAATGGCGGCAGAAGGGCTCTCTGCCGGCATTTCCCATCCGTATTTGCGGCACTCCGCCCTGAACACTTCGGCACGGTGGTGAACGCTGGCGATATTGGCGCTCACTCCCCCTTCGTCACGGAGCTGAAGCAGTCTTGCGTGAAGTTGCAGGTATATGGTTGTGGCGGGACTGAACGGAGTCTGTCCGCGCTTGAGGTTTTTGAGGTTGTCTTCGAAATCCCAATAGTATCCGCGATGGGCATATTCATAGCCATCAAGGCGGGAACCGAGGAAAATGATGGAAAGTCCCGGAGGAATATTGAGCCCCTTCTGGGTGCTGGTAACGCAGATGTCGGCGCCTACCTCGTCCATATCAAACTCCTCTGCGAGGAATGAGCTGATAACATCCACCACCAGGGACACACCGTGGCGGCGGCAAATCTCACCTATACGCCTGATATCGAAGAGGACTCCGGATGAGGTCTCGTGGTGCTGCACCAGGAAGGTGTCGGCTCCGGACTCCACCAGAGCTGCCTCCATTGCAGGATAGTCAATGTCCTTGCCGAAAGGTGCTTTATAATCCACAGCATCGAGCTCGTAGTAGAGGCACAGGTCGTACCACCTGTGGCCGAAGGAACCGCCGTCAATCACGAAGGCCTTCTTGCGGGTGCTGACATAATTCTCCACGATTGCGCTCATAGCGCCGGTTCCGGAACCTGTGTAGATAATGGTCCTTCCGCCCTTGCACCCTATCAGTTCAAGCAGCAGCCGCTCGGACTCCAGATTGATGCGGGAGAACTCGTCCGTGCGCATATAAATGAAAGGCTGAGCCCCTATACGGGCAATACGCTCGTCTATATCGCCGGGAAATACGTAGGACTTAATCATAACAGGGCGCGAATTTAGGCAAAATAATCCTATTTACAGCAATTTTTCGAAGAGCTCCCTCCATTTAGCAATGACGGTCTCCTTGCTGAAATGACCGCAAGCCTTAAGCGCAGCCGCTCCCATACTCCTTCTGAGCTCTTCATTTTCTATCATGGTGCATATCTTCCGGGCAAAGCCCTCGATGTCGTGAGGCCTTATGAGATAACCGCTTACACCATCTTCAATTATCTCCGAAGGGCCGCAGTCTATGTCATAACTGATGGCAGGAAGTCCCGCACCGGCAGCCTCGATAAGGGCTATCCCCATACCTTCGTTCAAGCTGGTAAAAATAAAGCAGGAACTCTCGCGAAGCTTGGACCACACATCGCTCACCGGGTCGTGCAGCAGCACCTTGCCGCAAAGACCCAGTCCGTCAATCTGCTTTTGCAACTTCCTTTTCAGACTTCCCCGCCCGTAGATATCCAGCACCCAATCAGGATGGACTCGGCCAACCAGCGCCCAGGCCTGAATCATTTCACCGAAATTCTTCGCAGGAACCAGTCTCCCTATGCTTATGCAATGCTTGGAATCCAGGGAAGACGGCTCACCCTGAGGAATATCTACAAAATTATATATCTGACAGGCCTTCGGTGCAATGCCTGTCCAGGTTTTCAAGTCCTTCCGGGTCAAAACCACGAAGGCGTCCATCTTGGCTGCGGCGACTTCGAGCTTAAGGGTTTTTCTCTTTGCGACAAGGTCGTGAATCAGGCCTTTGCCCGGCCTGAAATAATACCTCGCGTGGGAGAAATGCAGTTCCGCCACCTTTGCGCTGCCGTCGGGGATTTCGTGGAGCCTGTGGATTTCTCCCCCGCACAGCGACACCGTGATGTCCGGTCTCAACTCCAAAAGAGTCTTACGAAGCAGTCTGTAGAAACGCGGAAGATGGTAATTCACACCCAGGTCTATCACTCGGACTCTCCCATCCAGAGGAAAAAACGGCTTGCGCCCCCTCTGCTCGGAAGTGATGATTGTCACTTCGTCACCGAACTCGGAAACAAAGACATTTGCCTTCTCCGTAAGGATTTTTTCCATACCCCCGGAGTTGTAAAGACCGTGAATGATATAGACTATCTTCATATCACCCTGTAGGCCGTGATATTGTGAGTACGCCTGTCCTTGAGAGGAGGCAACTTCATATAGTCCCCGTACTGCTGAACCAGAAACTTCTCGCTGTCGGCAAAAGCCTGGAACTGACAGCCCTCGAACTCCATAGTCCTGTAGTTCTCGAAAAGGGATTTGTCGAATACTTCCCTGATGCCGTTGCGGGTCATCGAAACGGCCCCGGCCTTGGCGCAATCCTCATACCTGTAGCGGCCCATCATTTCATCGCATTTGCGGATGTAGTAATCCGGCCCCAGCAGGTGAGCGGCTATGTTGGCAAACAGGGGCTGGTGGAAATTGAAAGGATTGAAGCGGGTGCTGCAGATATTGAGCCTGTGGGCATAGTGCGTTAGGGTTTTCTCCATTTTGCGCTGGAGCTCGACATCCTCCGGCTTGCCGTCAACCGGGAAGATGTCCACATAGAGTCCGAAGCGGTATTTGTCCTGTTTGAGCTCAGTCCAGCTGTCGTGCACCTTCGCGAAGATGTGCTTGTAGTATTCTTTTGGGGTATTGACCCTGTAGATGCAGCGGTAGCGGGCGTCCTCTTCCTTTCCGAAAGTGGAAATGAAGCGCTCGAAGTCCGGGCGTGGCATCAGCAGGTCTATGTCGTCGTCCCAAGGGATGAAGCCCTTGTGGCGGGCGGCTCCGATAAGTGTACCATAGGCCATCGAGTAGCGTATTCCGTTTTTAACGCAGAACGCATCGATGGCCTTCAGTATATCGAGAAGATATGTGTGGATTTCACTTGAGGGAATCAGCAGTTTTTTCATACCGCCAAAGTTACAATATTTTCCGCAAATAGCCTTATTCCGCCTGCGAGGCAATGGTCCAGGCGGTGGACCAGGCGGCCTGAAGGTTGAAGCCACCGGTAATGGCGTCTATGTCGAGCACCTCTCCGGCGAAGTGCAGACGCGGATAACGGCGGGCTTCCAAGGCCTTGGGGTTGACTTCGGAGGCGGCCACTCCGCCGGCTGTAACAAACTCCTCTTTGAAGCGGCAGCGGCCGGTGATGGGATAGGTGTCGGCAGTGAGAGTCGCGGCAAGCCGGCTTATGCCCTTGGAGCCGAGTTCTGCCCAGCGCAAGTCTTCGCGCAGGGCGGCGCGGCGCAGAAGGTGGGACCAGAGGCGGGAGGTGAGAGTGTCAGGGTGGATGGAGCTGACCAGCTTCTGCGCGGCGCCGCCCCGGGCAGTCCCTTCAATCCAGGAACGCACATCCTGCTCGCTGGCCGACAGCCAGTTCACAAGCAGCGTAGCCGTGTAGCCGCGCTCCGCAAGCTCACGGGCAGCGTAGGAGGAGAGCTTGAGGGTGGCAGGGCCGCTCACGCCCCAGTCGGTAAGGAGCAGAGTGCCGGCGCTGCGGTATTTCTTCATACCCGCAAGGCTCAGAGTCACGCCTTCCACTACCGTGCCCATCAGGGAGCGCAAGCCCTCCTCACCGATGCGGAAGGTGAAAAGCGAAGGAACGGGAGGGACAATCTCAAGTCCGAGAGGTTTAAGCAGGCCAAGTGCACCTCCGCCAGTTGTGACCACTACCCGGTCTGCGCGGACTTCCCCCTGCTGCAGGCGCAGAATATAGCCTTCCTGCCCATAGTTCACCTCCAGCACGCGGCAGCCTGTGCGCAGCTCCACGCCAAGGTGCTCCATTAGTCTCACAAGGGTGCGGACTACCTGCATCGCGTCCTGGCTTTCGGGAAATATGCAGCCATCGCTCTGAGTGACAAGGCGCACGCCTTCGCGCTCCCACCAAGCGCAGGTCTGCTCCGGGGAGAGCTGCGCGAAGGCGTGGCGTACGAGCCTCTCTCCGCGCGGGTAGGCATCGCCCATCTGGCGTATGTACTCGAAGGAGTTGGAGATATTGCACCGGCCGCCGCCCGTGACGGCGACTTTGGCGAGGGGTTTGGTTGCGGCCTCGAAGACGGTGATGTGCGCCTGAGGGCGGCGGCGTTTCAGCTCCACCGCACAGAAACAGCCGGCAGCACCGGCCCCTATGATTGCAATTTGTTCCATATTTGAGCTCCGAATGCCAAAATTAATGATTTTTATATATTTTTGCCCCTATGTATAAGTTTGATGCAGCGGTCAACACCGAAAAGTGTATCGGATGGATCCGCAATTGGTTTGAAGAAAACGGGAAGGGCTGCACTGCAGTCCTCGGTCTTTCCGGCGGCAAGGACTCTACCGTAACTGCCGCTTTGCTTGCAAAAGCCCTAGGTCCGGACAGAGTAATCGGGGTATCGATGCCAGACGAGGGACAAAGCCTCAACGAAGCAGACGAAATAGCCAAATATCTGGGTATCAGATATTATAACATCTCTGTTTCAGAGGCTTGCCGCGCGACACGCGAAGCCCTTCTGGCTGCCGGCATAGAGCCTTCAGCCCAGTGTGTGCAAAATATTCCTCCAAGGGAGAGGATGAAGGTGCTCTTTGCGGTAGCCCAGTGCACCAACGGCCGCCCGGTCAATACCTGCAACCTGTCGGAAGATTATGTAGGCTATGCTACCCTCTTCGGGGATGCGGCCGGCAGTTTCTCCGTGCTCGGAATGATGACCGTCACCGAGGTGCTCGAGGTAGGAGATTATCTCGGCCTGCCTTCCAAATGGGTTCACAAAACCCCGGATGACGGACTTCCCAACAGTTCTCCTGATGAAATCAAACTTGGATTCACCTATGCCGAGCTGGACAGGTACATACGCGAGGGCATAGAGCCGGCTCCTGAAAAGAAGGAGAAAATCGACAGGCTCAACCGCATCAACCGTTTCAAGACGGATATTCTCCGCCTGCCGGTCTATATGCCGGAAATCGGAGATTAATCGAATTCGCTTCTTACGAGCTCGGGGCTGTCCACTTTGATGTAGTGGAAACGGTCATCAAGCTCGGAATCCTTGCAGCGCAGACACATCTGCTCATAGACGCGGTCGCGAAGGTCCTTCTGGGCCTGTTTCGGCGGCAGGTCCGTGCGCGGATAGAAAGGGCCGTCGTACCATATTTCCTGATAGGTACGGCCGTTGCGGCGCTTGCGATAGACCGCACTTCGCACGAAGCACGGGGCCCCGAGCTTGGTCGGGATATTGAACGAAGAGTCTGAAAAATCGCGTATCTTGTTGTATTTGGGCCATATATGCGCTTCGGGATATATGGCTATTGCGCAGCCCTTCTCATAATGCTTGATGACCGCGTCCCTGAAATCTATGAAGGAACTGCGGGCACTCGGCACCGGCATTGTCCCGAGGAAGCGCAGCAGAGTGCGCAGAAAAGGAATCGAAATGGAATCCGGGCTGGCTACGATATAGGTCTGGCGCGGCAGGGCAAGCACCGGGTTCAGCAGGGCATCCGAGAAGCCGCTGGTGTGGTTGCCGAAGATGAAATATCCCTTGCGCTTATCCTTGATTTTGTGCAGAATCCAGGCGTTGTGGACCTTGCGCACGGTGGACAGGGGCCATACCACTATGGATATTACCACCATCAGCGTATAATAGACTATGGGCTTGAAGAAGCGGTAGAAGATATTGCGCGGCAGGTACTCGAAGTCCTCGGGCGTCGGTTTGCCGTTGATGCCCGTGTTTGCGAAGTCGTCGTTACGCTCGTCGTACCAGTAGTAATACCTATGCTTTGGCATTGGCATCTATTACGCTTTGGAACATATTCTCCATCTCCTTCATGCACTTGGTCTGGTCATAGAGCACGCTCTCTTCTATATAGCGCTTGCGAAGGGCGGCCTTCTCCTGCGGATGCTCGATAAACCAGTCAATGCGCTGCGCAAGCTCCTTGCTGTCACCCACTTTGAAGAGGCAGTGCGGGTCGAGGGCAAAGTTCTTGGTGGCGCAATGCGGGGAGTCGGCGATGACCGGCACGAGTCCGCAGGCAATTGCTTCGAGGCAGGCTATTCCCTCAAGCTCGGCCTGAGCCGGGTGGCAGTAAAGGTCGGCGAAGTTGAGTATCTTGAGGACTTCCTCGCGGGAGAAGAAATTCATTATCGGCTGAATCGGCAGATGCTTTCTGGCCCAGTCGCGGATTTCGAAGTCATACGGTCCGTTGCCGCAGAAGATGAGCTGGATTCTGTCCTTGTATTTGGACTGGGCGACAGCCTTGAGCAGGGTACTGTGCGACTTTTCCTTGGAAAAGCGCCCGGTATAGACTATGCAGTATCTGTCCTTCAGCTCTTCAGGCTTCGGACCCGGGTTGGGTTTGAACTGGTCATTCACGCCGTTGGAGATGACATAGCCGTTGGTTTTCCTACCTACCGCAGTCTCGAATTCATCCTGCATGAATTTGGTCGGATAGTGAATGGCATCCGCGCGGCAGAACAGATTGTGGTCATACCATTTGTAGGTGAGCTTGTTGGCCCAGTCACAACCTACCAGGAAGATATGGCTGGTGAGGTTCTGAGCCTGGGCGTGGCAGCCCGCAGTAAGAGGCAGGCCTTTGCTCTTAACAAACCTGGAGGCCGGAAGAGACAGGAAGAACGGAATCATAATATGCACTATATCCACCCCGTCCAGAGCTTCCTCCATTATCGTTTTATCGAATTTTGAAACTGAAATACGGTTTCTTTGGATAATCCAACTGACCAGCTTGTTCTTTTTGAGTATGTAGTACCCAGGGAGTCCCCTCTTGTCCTCATCTGAACATACGACTCTGACATCGTGACCCTGGGACTTGAGGTAGTTTATCAAGTTATATGCAGCGAGGGATGTGCCGTTGTTGGCTTCACCGAGAACCTCGCATATAATAGCTATTTTCATCGTGTGCGGTTTTAGTCTTGAAATGCAAATATACGTCTGTTAGGTGCAATATTAGGAAAAAATGGGGTGAAATCTTGTATTTGGTGGCAAGATTTCGCAATTATTTGAAAAATTCTTACATTTATGGTCTTGAATGTTAATTGATTCAACTCAATACTTTAAACATATGAAAAAGATTTTTGCGATTCTTGCTGCAGTGCTTGCTTTGAGCAGCTGCACAGTAACAGTCAGAAGAACCGAGGCTCCTGCCAAGGCTTTTGAAGGAATCTATACACTTGCAGTCCACGAGACCGGAACCTGGGGACAGAGCCGTGTGGATGACCGCTATCAGGCAGTCGTGCAAATCCGCAAGACCGGATTTGACACGGTGCGCCTGCACGGAGCTTTCGAGACTACAGGAAGAGTTGAGGGTAACAGGATTTATCTGGAGAGTGTGAGGTCAAAGGACAGCTACGGGACCCTGACCACTAGTTTTGTAGATTGCACCCTGAATGGAAATCAGCTTACAATGCAGGTGCGCCAGAGCGGCAACCTGCTCTCAGTACACACCGGCTCATATCTCAATCTCAGCACCACCCTCACCCTGCAGGGAAGTCGGAAATAGTAGTTTCTCCCTCATCATATGAAAGAAAAGCTCACTTCTGAATACAATAGTGCTGTCCAGCAAATAAAGAACGCGATTCTTAAAAGTCAGGCAAAGGCGCTTCAGGGTATCAATCGGGAGCAACTGGCCCTATATTATGGTATAGGGAGATACATTTCCATCAATACACGACATGGCTATTGGGGACAAGGAGCTCTTTTGGCAATCAGCAAGCAACTTCGGATAGAAATGCCTGGATTGAAAGGTTATTCAGAGACCAATCTCAGACTGATGCGCATTTTTTATGAGGAGTGGAAAGACTTGGAAACAAATTCATCAGTTGCGACTGATGAATTGCAATTACCTAATAATGAACACAATATAATTCATCAGTTGCAACTGACGAATTATTCTGAGTTCCCAATTGTAGCATTTTTGAGCATCGGGTTCACTCATCATTCAACCATCTTGACAAAGGTTAAGGACATCGAAGAAAGAAAGTACTACATTCAACTAAGCGCAGACCTTAATCTCAGCAATGAAGAACTAAAGCGTAAGATAGCTGAAGACGCTTTCCATAACCAGGGAAGACTGCCAAACAATTTCGGACATACTATCCCAGACCACAAGCGTGCCTTCAAGGCTATACAAATGTTCAAGGATGAGTATCTCTTGGATTTCATAAATGTTGAACAATTGGGTGAAAGGGATGAAGATATTGATGAAAAAGTAATTGAGAATGAAATCATTCATAATGTCAAAAACTTCATCATGACCTTTGGCCGAGGGTTTACCTTTATGGGAGACCAGGTTCATTATGACAAACTTGGGCACGACCACTGGATTGATTTGCTATTTTTCAACAGGATTCTCAAATCAATCGTTGTTGTGGAACTTAAGAAAGGCTCATTCAAACCAGCATATCTTGGACAACTTACCACTTATCTCCATATCCTTGATGATGAAAGGTATGAAGGCGAAAATCCATCTGTCGGCATCATACTCTGCAAAGATGCTGACCGTGCCTATGTGGAATATGTTCTCCAGGACTACCGACGCCCTATGGGTGTTGCGACCTACAAATCCAATCAGGAAAAATTGAAAGAATTACTTCCAGATGAGGATGAGATGAAAAAGCTGCTATAGATTTAGGCGTTTCACTTTCCAAACTGACCATACATACATCATCCCTGACTATATGTAGCCCCACCATCACCCTGCAGGGATGTCGGAAATAAGTACAGACATCCGGAAGAAAATCATACGGATTATAGAGTTTAAGTTCGGGATAACTGAACGCCCTTACCCTAATTCTGTTCAGGCATCTCTGTGAGCAAAATCACCTTCCACGCAGCACCCCATTACACTGCCATCTATGGCCGCCTACCGTGGAAGGTGATTTTGATAACCGGTCAATAGCGGGAAGTCCGGTATGGCCGGGAAAGACAAAAAAGAAGAACCGAAAAAGAGAGTGACCTCTCAGCCGTCTCTAGCTTTTTAGTCACCCTCGTTTGCATTGTGTTCTAATGTTACAGGACTTCGTGTTGCGTGAAGCGCAATTTGGAGTCCGATTGAGC
>JBJEBK010000037.1:0-48869 GCA_051869975.1 Candidatus Cryptobacteroides sp.
TGCGGATTTCAGTAGAGGAAATCACGACATCGGAGCTTCTAGGAGACACGAGCCTTACTTGAAGTCCGCGAGAACGGGCAAGATCGGAAATATCCGCAGTAGAAAGTTTGTCCGAACCGAAACGGTTGTCATAACCGAGCACGAGGGTGGTAACTCCATAGTCGCGTATCAGCATATCAAGGTAGTCCGAGGCAGTAAGCGAAGCAAATTCCCTGCTGAAAGGAATTACCTCAACCCGGTCAACGCCAAGTGAGCGAAGACGCTGCAGTTTCTCTTCCTGCGAACTGAGCAGACGCAGTTCACGAGCTCCGTCGCGAAGCACCGTCCTTGGATGTGGCCAGAATGTCAGAATGAGACTCTGCTCCCCTCGCTCTGCAGCGCATCGGAGCAAAGTCTCTATGACATCCCGGTGTCCGAGATGGACACCGTCAAAAAAGCCGGTAGCTGCTACAGCCATTTCACGACTGGGAAATCCTGGCGGTGAGGAAGCTCGGAGTTCTTAGGATAAACTCTGGTTCCAACCTGGTACATACCGGTCCTCTCAGGGAGTATGCTGGCACGGAAAGTAGCAATGCCGTCCTCGCAGCTTACAAGGTCAAACTGGCATATCTCGGCGATATGCAGCTTGCCGTTCTTATCGGAAGAGGTGAATATCATTTCGACACCGACGTGCTCAGGCTTGATACGTCCGAGGTCAATCACCACCTCACTGGTAAGCATATTCTTCTGGGATAGCACATAAGAGGTAGCCGGCTGGGTGTATGAGAGTATTCTCATATTGTTCCACTCGCTGGACATATGTGCCTTCCAGGCTGCAAGTTCCTTGGCGACCTTGTAATCTTCAGCTGCAATGTGGTTGAAGCGCTCGGTCTGAGGGATGTAGTACTGATTGCAGTAGTCCGTAAGCATACGGTTGGTGGTAAAGTTGGAAGCCACCTTCGCAATGGTGTTCTTGATATAGGAAATCCACTTTTCGGAACGACCGGTCTTAGGATCCACATCGTAGTAGGCAGGAGCAATCTCGGACTCGATGGTAGCATAGAGGGTAGCTGCATCGAGTTCATTCTGGTACTCGTTGTCCTGGTATGTGGATTCGAGAGGAAGCATCCATCCTGAATCCTCTCGATAACCTTCAACCCACCATCCGTCAAGTACGGAGAAGTGCATAACGCCGTTCATTGCAGCCTTTTCTCCGGAAGTACCGGAAGCCTCCTGAGGACGGGTAGGATTGTTCATCCATACATCCACGCCCTGCACCAGACGCTTGGCTACGGTAATGTCATAGCCCGGCACGAAGACAATCTTGCCTATAAAACGAGGCTGCTTGCTGATTTCGATAATCTGCTTGATGAGCTCCTGACCAGCCACATCAGCCGGATGGGCCTTGCCTGCAAAGAGGAACTGAACAGGATGCTTAGGGTCGTTGACAATTGCATCGAGCCTGTCGAGATCACGGAATAGCAGGGTTGCACGCTTGTAAGTTGCGAAACGGCGGGCAAAACCGATGGTCAGAACATCGTCGCGCAGAGTTTCCTTGATTTCGACAACCTGGCTTGGAGAATAGTGTGAGCTGAGTTCAGGGTCGGAAAGACGGGCCTTTACGGTGTTGATAAGGTCTGTCTTGAGTATCTTTCGTGTAGCCCATACTTCTTCGTCACTAACCTGATAGATGCCGTCGAAGCAATTCTTGTCATAATGGTGTGTTTTGAACTGGTCTCCGAATACGCGGGCGTGAATTGCCTTCCATTCCTTTGCAGCCCAAGTCGGATAGTGTACACCGTTGGTAACGTAGCTGACATAGAGCTCTTCCGGCAGATAGCCCGGATACATAGGAGCGAAGATATCCTGGCTCACCTTGCCGTGAAGCATGGATACGCCATTGACATTCTGGCTCATATTGGCAGCGAGCACGGACATGGAGAACTTCTCGTTGCGGTCATCCGGATGATTTTTGCCGAAACCCATAAAGCCTTTCCAGTCAAGACCGTAACGCTGAGGATAGCTGCCGAAGTAGCGTCCCATAGTCTCCTCATCGAAAGCATCGTGTCCGGCAGGGACAGGTGTGTGGGTGGTGAAAAGAGATGATGCGCGCACAAGCTCGGTAGCAAGACCGAGGTCCATATGCTGGTCCTGCATATATTCGCGAAGCCTCTCAAGGCCTGCAAAGGCTGCGTGGCCCTCATTGTAATGGTAAATAGTAGGGTTCAGCCCAAGAGCGCGGAGGGCGCGGACACCACCTATGCCGAGCAGGATTTCCTGCCTGATACGGTTGTCCCAGTTGCCTCCGTAGAGCTGGTGGGTGATGCTGCGGTCCTCTTCCCTGTTGGCCTCATAGTCAGTGTCGAGCAGATAGAGGTCGGTGCGGCCTACTGCCACTTTCCATATGCGGGCATACATATCCCTTCCCGGAAGAGCCATCTTCACGGTCTTCCACTGGCCGTCCTCTCCGAGAACAGGCTCTGCAGGAATCTTGAGGAAATCCTGAGGCTGATACTCGGCAACCTGATTGCCCTGAGGGGTGAGGCGCTGGGTGAAATAACCGTAACGGTAGAGAAGTCCGACAGCCACGAGGTTTACATTCATATCGGATGTCTCCTTGAGATAGTCGCCCGCAAGAATTCCCAGACCTCCGGAATAAATCTTCAGGGAGGTATCCAGACCATACTCCATACAGAAGTATGCAACTGAAGGCTCAGTGCGGTTTGCCTTCTCTGCCATATATGCGTTGAACTCCTTCATTACGGCATCAAGCCTGCAGAGGAATTCTTCGTCTTTTGCAAGTTCGTTGTAGCGCTTAAGTGAGACCTTGTCCAGAATTTCCATAGGATTGTGGCCGGACTTGTGCCAAAGCTCGGAGTCTATGCTCTTGAAAAGGGCCTTGGCATCGTCATTCCAGCACCACCAAAGGTTCTTGCAGAGCAGTTCGAGACCGCTGAGAGCCTCAGGCAAGTGTCTGGTCACCATCACGCTTTTCCAGGATGGTGTGTCAATTGTGTTTACGTTCATAAGGATTCTTTACTGTTTTTCTGCTATCGCTTCGTTTATGCGGATTATGAAATCGCTGAGGACGTTCATGTAGTTGATGAAAGCCTCATACGGAGTTGAATACGGGTTGAAATACTTGTGCATATCTCCGTCGGAGAAGAACTTGGTGCACATATAGTACAGGTGGTCGCTCTCCTGGAGATGGCCATAGTCTGCCCAGAGTATAGGGTCGTTGAGCAGGCTGAGCTTCTCCTGCAGGCCATAAAGCTTGTTGAAGGCCTCGCTCTGGAGCTCGTTTCCGAGCCAGGCGGTAAGGTCCCTCTCCTCATCAGCCCAGGAAATGGCATTAGGAACTGAAAGTTCTGATACAGGGCTGAAAGATATTGCTGCCTGAGCAGGAGTAAGGAAACTGATTCCGCTCTCAAGGCATACCTTAGGAAGGGCTGCCATAAAGTCGAAGATTCCGCTCTGAGCCGGGGTGTGCTCTCCGAAGGTCTCGTAGTCCATAAAGAGGTTTACTACATCGCCCTCTGCAGCCTCAACCCAATCCCTGAACTTCTCGGCTGTCAGCGGCCATTCTGCCCAATTGCGGTCACCGAAACGGAATGCGATGTCGTCGCTGAGCTTGTAGTTGCGCAGGAGAAGCTTCTGGGAGCTTTCGAAATCATTGGTATAGACATAGTTAGGTGAGCGCCAACCCATAATGTGGCGGGCACCTTCGGTAAGCATTGTATTGAAGCCCAACTGGAAAGCTTCCCTGCCGATTTGGTCGGAGTAGATAAGCTCGGTGTTGCGGAAGGTTACAGGAGTCTGGCCGAAATATTCTTCGATTGCACTCTTGTGCTTGAGCACCTGGTGGCGGAACTCAGGAATGGAGCCTACTGAAGCCAGAGAATGATAGTAGGTTTCGCAGAGGAACTCCACACTGCCGGTCTTTGCGAGGGCCTTGAAGCTGTCGAGCACTTCCGGAGCATAGCGGTCAAACTGCTCGAGAGCAGAACCGGAAATCGAGAAAGCGACCTTCAGTTCGCCCTTTGACTCCTTGATAGCCTTGAGGAGAAGCTCGTTCATCGGAAGATAGCACTTCTGGGCTATCCTCTTGAGGATGGTACGGTTTGCGAAGTCATCGTAATAGTGCGAGTCCTTGCCGATATCGAAGAACCTGTACAATCTGAGCCTTGTAGGTTGATGTACCTGGAAGTACATGCAGATTGATTTTGCCATAATATATCTACTTTATTAATGATTCGTAAATGGTCTTGAGTTTTGCTGTCGCGTGATCCCACTTGAGGGCGTTTACCTCGTCGAGGCCCTGCTTTGCCGCGAAGCTGGAAAGTGCAGGATACTGAAGGAGTGCGTAGATGTCGTCTGCCATAGCGTCCACATCCCAGAAGTCCACCTTGAAGGCGTATTTCAGGATTTCTGCGGCACCGCTCTGGTAGGAGATGATGGAAGGCACATTGGAGCGCATAGCCTCAAGTGGAGAGATTCCGAACGGCTCGCTCACTGAAGGCATAATGTAAACATCACTCAGGGCGAACATCTTCTGCACATCTGCACCGCGCAGGAAGCCGGTGAAGTGGAAGCGGTCGGCAATGCCGAGCTTTGCCACCTGACGGATGGCGCGGTTCATCATATCTCCGCTTCCGGCCATCACAAAACGTACGTTCTTGGTACGCTTGAGCACCTTGGCGGCGGCATCGATGAAGTACTCCGGTCCCTTCTGGAAGGTGATACGTCCGAGGAAGGTAACAACCTTGTCCTTCACTCCCCTCTCGACCTCGATGTTCTCGCGGCCGCTGAAGTCAACTGCATTGTGAACTGCTACGACCTTGTCAGGAGAGATGCCGTATTTGTTGATGACTATGTTCCTGGTAAGCTCGGAAACGGCTACGACCTTGTCGGCAGCCTGCATTCCGCGCTTCTCGATGGCGAGCACGCGGGTATCAATCATATCCTCGCTTCCGCGGTCGTAGGAAGTTGCGTGAACGTGCACTACCAAAGGCTTGCCTGTGAGTTCCTTGGCGGCTATTCCGGCAAGATAGGTAAGCCAGTCGTGGGCGTGGATGACGTCAAACTCGTCCTTGTGCTGGAGTGCGATGGTTCCGCCCACCTGAGCGTAACGGCTGACCTCTTCCATAAGGTTGGCGCCGTACTTGCCGGAGAACTTGAACTTCTGGCCGAAACCTACAGTGGTCTCGGTAGTGCGCTCCCTTTTCATCTTCTCGATGGCCTCGAAATACTCATCCGGGTCAACATAAGGGACAATGTTGGAATCAACGTGGATGAACTTCACCTTATTGAGGAACTCATCCACAGTTTCGCTCACATTCTGCACAGCTACATCGCTGGCATTAATGATTGTGGTACAGGACTCGTCTTCGTCACCACTTGCGGAAGGCATCACGAAGAGAGTCTCGACGCCGTTGTGCGCAAGACCTTCGACTATACCTTTGCAAGCCGTTCCAAGTCCGCCTGCAATATGGGGAGGAAACTCCCAACCGAACATTAGTACTCTCATCGCTATGATTCCTTGTATTTGTTCAAAACTGATTCACATATAAGAAGTGCGGCCGTACTCAGGGCTGATGAGATTGCGCCGTGCGGCTCGAACGGAGGGTCTCCGTCATAAATCTCGGAGAATGCACCCACACCGTGCTTGTTGAGGTCTGCAAAGAAACCTTCGGTAAGCCACTCGGCCTTCTTCACAAAGGACGGGCCCTTCACGCGGAAACAGGTCTCAACATAAGGGGCAAGCAGCCAAGGGCTGGTGGAACCCTGGTGGTATGCAAGGTCCCTGTCACGCTGCGAACCTTCATAAACGCCCTTGTACTTCACATCCCTCGGAGATAGTGTACGGATACCTCTTGCAGTAACGAGCTCGGAGTCAATCACCCTCAGAATCAGAGGATGAAGCTCATCCTCAATGGCTGAGTACTTGAGACTGATTGCGAAGAGCTGGTTAGGACGGATGTCCATATTCTGACCGAAGTTGTCCACATAGTCTGCAAGGCACCTGCGTCCCTCGTTCCAGAAGGTCTTCTGATAGTTGGCCTCGATGAGGGCTGCAATAGGAGCCCACTGCTTTACAAAATTCTTGTTGGATGCATATTTGCGCTCCATATCGAGGGCAAAGCGGATGGCGTTGTACCAGAATGCGTTGGTCTCCACCTGATAGCCGGCCCTTTCGGTAACGGCCCTGCCGTCCACATAGGCGTTCATCCAACTGAGTGCAACACCGTCCATCTGGGCCCAGAGCAGTCCGTTAGGATGCATAACAACTTCCTTTCTTCCGCCAGGCAGATAGCTCTCGAGTACCTTCTTTACGGTCTTGCCGTATTTCTTCCATACAGCTTTCTCGTCAGCACCGCTATCAATATACTGAATCAGAGTCTGTGCAAGTGCCAGAGGCGCCTCGACCTGAGTGGTGCGATGGAAAAGCCTCTCCTGCTCATCAGCGATGAGGTTGTCGAGTATTTCCTCGAAATCCTCCGGATGATTGCCGTAAAGAGTCAGTCCCGGAAGGGCAAAAATAGTCTCTCTGAGCAGTCCGGTATACAGCCAGGAAAGACCGGCATTGATCTTCTTGCGTCCGTTGTGGCAGGTAATAAGAGACTCTGCGCATCGCACGAGAAGTTCGTGGTCGCTGAGCGGCTTGCTTGCCTCCTTGTAGAATTTGCGGAAGGTCTTGCGGAACTCCGCAGGCTTCTGCTCATACTTCGCAGCGGAGAAGATAATGGAATCTCCCGGTCTGAGGGAAACCTCGAATACGCCGGGCGAAAGGAGGTCCTCCCTGCAGTCGAAGCCGCGACGGTACTCGTCGGAATATGTCACTCCATAATACCAGTGGGCGTCGCTGCGGAAGCGGGCCTTGCCGGAGAACTGGAGGTACAGGTCAGGGAAAGCCTCATAGAGGCGGAATGATGCGCCGTGGTCGCACAGCTTGTATCCCTGGTCAGCCACGTCATTGGCATGGGTGAGGTCGTGGATATTGCGGAATGCGAGCAGCGGCCTGAACTGCACGATGGCAGTCTCGGGAGCTTCAAGAAGCTCATAATTTATGAGAAGCTGGTCTCTGTCAGGGCAGAGCAGAAGGGTCTTGCGGAACACGATGTCGCCGATTTTGTAGGTAATCTGCGGCACCGGAGTTTCGGTGAAGTCAACCACATACTTGTGGCCCCTCGGCTCGTAAATGTCTCCGTAGCAATGAATTCCAAGATTGAACTGCTTGCCACTCACGGTAATTGACTCATCCAGGGATGAGAGCAAGAGGTAGCGGTCGCCGCCGAAGCGGTCAAGGGTAAGGGCGAGCAGTCCGTGATACCTGCGGGTGTTGCAGGTAATGATGGACGTATTGATGTAGGCGCCCTCCTTGTTTTCGCTGATGATTTCCCTCTTAAGCGAGTAAGAGAGGTTCACCAGCTCGGCCTTGTTGAATTTCAATAATGCCATAATTTCTCTTATCTTTTAACCAGCACCAGACCGCACCTTGACGGAAGGTACAGCCTTAGTGTATGGTCTGTGGTAACGTGTAATTCTCCATTGCGAAGGCGGTCGAATCCATCGTACACGCCTTCGTCGGTGTTGAAGCTAAGTTCATACTCCCCATCCTCTGTTTCAAAGCCGTAATTCTCATACGATTGGGTAGGGTTGAAATTGAGCGCAAATATAACATTTTTCCTTCGGAAAATCAAGACTTTCTTTTCCTCGTCGGCGCGCAGAAGGACAGGCGCTTCGGAAAGAATCTTACGGTCGCGGAGGAAGTGCACCATATGGGCGTCGAAAGCCTCCAGGCAGCCGTAGCGGAGCATAGGATTGTCCGCAAGAGACCACTGCCTGCGGGCGTAGGCGTAGGACCAGTTGTTTCCTTCGCGAGGGAAGTCTATCCACTCCGGATGTCCGAATTCGTTGCCCATAAAGTCAAGGTAACCGTTACCGGCGGTAGCGGCAGTGACAAGACGGATGAGTTTGTGAAGGGCTATTCCGCGGTCAACTATGAGGTTCTGGCTTCCCTTGTTCATAGACCAGTACATTTCCTTGTCTATGAGACGGAAGATGATGGTCTTGTCGCCCACAAGGGCCTGGTCGTGGCATTCCGCGTAACTGACGGTCTTCTCGTCCGCGCGTTTGTTGGTGAGCTCCCACCAGATTTCGCCCATAGACCACTGCTCGTCAGTCTTTTCCTTAATCCACTTGATCCAGTGGTCTGCAACGCCCATTGCCATTCTGTAGTCAAAACCGACTCCGCCGGCATCGAAAGGTGCGGCAAGTCCGGCCATTCCGCTGACATCCTCGGCAATGGTGATGGCGTCAGGGTTGAGCTCGTGTATGAGCATATTGGCCAGGGCCAGGTAGCATACGGCATTCTCATCCACGCCCTTGTTGAAGTACAGGTCGTAATTGCCGAAGGCTGTGCCAAGACCGTGGTCCCAGTAAAGCATTGAGGTCACGCCGTCGAAACGGAAACCGTCGAGATGGTACTCCTCCATCCAGTATTTGCAGTTGCTCAGGAGGAAATATTTCACCTCGTCCTTGCCGTAGTCGAAGCAGCGGGAGCCCCAGGCCGGATGGTGGCCGGCAGCGCCCGGATAGAAGTAGAGGTCTTCGCGGCCGTCCAGGCGGCTAAGGCCCTCCGCTTCGTTGGAGACGCTGTGGGAGTGGACTATGTCCATAATTACGGCAATGCCGTGGCTGTGGGCCTCATCCACAAGGGCCTTGAACTGCTCCGGAGTACCGAAGCGGCTGCTGAGGGCGAAGAAGTTGGCGACCTGATAGCCGAAGCTTCCGTAGTAAGGATGCTCCTGAAGGGCCATTATCTGAAGCACATTGTAGCCCAGCCGCACAACGCGCGGAAGCACATCGCGGCGGAAGTCCTCGAAGCTGGATACCTGCTCCTTTTCTCCGGCCATTCCGATATGGCACTCGTAGATGAACGGGTTGTCGATTCTGCCCGGAGCCTTGTGTTTCCACTTGTAAGGCTTTGCGGGTTCCCATACCTGGGCTGAGAAGACTTTGGTCTGAGGGTCCTGTACGGCACGGGTGACATAGGCCGGCAGCCTTTCTCCACCGCCTCCCTGCCATTCAATCCAGAGCTTGTAGAGGTCGCCGTGGTGCAGGAATACATCCGGGAGTCTGAGTTCCCAGTTGCCCTGACCTACCGGCTTGAAGGAAAAGGCTTCTGAACGCTTCCAGTTGTTGCAGTCTCCGATGAGGTAGATGCGGCTGGCGTTCGGGGCCCATTCGCGCAGCACCCAGCTGTCACCTTCGTGGTGAAGTCCGTAGTATAGATGATTGTTTACCGCTTCGCTCAGGGGCCGTTCCCCTGCGAGTTTGGTTTTTGTGGCGAGGATAGCTTCGTGGCGTGCATCTATTGCGTCTTTCCACGGTCCCAGCCAAGGGTCCATATCGTAGATTTTTTCCATATATCTCTATATTTCTTATAATACGAATTATAACGCCAACAAGTTTCAAACCAGGGAGTCCAGTTTTTCGCGAGCGCTGCGCAGGTAGGCACGGCACTGTTCGACGAGTTCGGATGAGCGCTTGAGGGCGCTGTCCATTTTGTCGAGGTCCACGGATGGGTCCTCAACTTCAGCTGCGATTTTCTCCAGCTCCGCTATTGCTTTCGCGTAATTGAAGGTATCTTCTTTCATTGCTCATATTTTACATTCCCGGTCGGGGCCGGGGAAATGGTATCAACATTGACTTCAATGGTGCCGTCGGAAAGCATTATCCTTAACTTGTCTCCGGATTTCACAGATGAAGCATTCTTGACTACACGGCCGCAGCTGTCCACTATCAGAGAATACCCCCTCTGCAGGACTTTGCGGGGGTCGGCTTCGCGGATACGGCGCTCCAGTTCGTCAATTCTGGACAGGCGGGAGGAAATTTTATTTGCAAATGCGAGCTTCAGCCGGTTGGCAAGATAAGTCAGGCGCTCATCCTCCTGAGCATAAAGGTCAATGAACTCATCCGCAAGGGCGGTAGGAGTCTTCACAAAGGCGTGCGCCACCATATCCGCAACAGAATGGTCCCGGTCGTGGCCGATGGCAGTATAGACAGGAATAGGGCAGCGGGCGATGGCTGCCGCCATATCGTAATCATCAAAGCAGGCAAGGTCAAGCCTGGAACCTCCGCCGCGCATAATCAGCACCGCATCGAATTGTAGCGGGTCGATTTCGGCAAGCGCCTGCGCAACCGAAGCTGGAGCTTTCTCCCCCTGCATAGTCGCAGGGAAAAGAGTCACCTTGAACACAAAACCGTATCCGTTCTCCTCAAGGTGACGGCAGAAATCCCCGTACCCTGCGGCATCCGGAGCGGAAATCACAGCGAGACTATAAGGAAGTGCCGGCAGTTCCAGCTCCTTCTGAAGCTCCATAAGGCCCTCCTTCTCAAGCCTCTCTATGGTCTGGCGCTTCTTGAGCTCCGCATCGCCCACGGCAAATTCCGCATTGATATCGTCAATAACCAGACTGAGTCCGTAGAGCTCCGAATAGTTGACCTGGGCACGGACCATAATCTGCTGACCGGCGGCAAGGCGGGTGCCGGAAGCCTGCTCGAAAAAGGCCGACAGGAACCTGAAACGGGAGCTCCATATCATAGCCTTGACCTTGGCAAGCTGCACTCCCCTCTCGCTCTGCACGAGTTCGAGATAGCAATGGCCGTTGGTGCGTACCTGCATCGAGGCAATCTCCGCCTTAACCCAGACCCTGTCCGGGAAAAGTTCGAAGAGACCCTCTTTGATCTCTCTCTGAAGCGTCAAGAGATCGTAGCAGTCCATTATTTCTGGCGGAAGAATATCTGAACAGGGCAACCGGTAAGGTCAAAGTTCTCACGCAGCTTATTCTCCAGGAAACGCTTGTACGGCTCCTTGATGTATTGAGGCAGGTTGCAGAAGAAAGCGAAGGCCGGGAAACGCGTAGGCAGCTGGGTGATATATTTGATTTTCACATACTTGCCCTTGATTGAAGGAGGCGGGGTCTCCTCGATTATCGGAAGCATTGCTTCGTTGATGCGCGCTGTCGGAATCTTGGTGCTGTAGTTCTCATAGACCCTGGTGACGGCATCGAGCACATCCTGGATGCGGGTCATCTTAAGCACTGAAGTAAAGATAATCGGCACATCGGTGAAAGGAGCGAGGCGGGCACGAAGAGTCTGCTCGTACTGCTTGAGGGTGTTGGAATCCTTGATGAAAAGATCCCATTTGTTGACCACCAGCACGACTCCCTTGCGGTTTTTGAGGATGAGGTTGAAGATATTCATATCCTGAGCCTCCATACCGGTGGTGGCATCTATCATCATAATGCAGACATCAGAATGCTCTATGGCACGGATGGAACGCATTACGGAATAGAACTCCAGGTCTTCGTGGACCTTGGCCTTGCGGCGTATGCCGGCGGTATCCACAAGCATAAACTCATGGCCGAACTTGTTGTAATAGGTCTCGATGGCATCACGGGTTGTACCTGCCACCGGAGTCACGATGTTGCGGTCAGTGCCCAGCAGGGCATTGGTAAGTGAAGACTTGCCTACATTAGGCTTTCCCACTATCGCGATTCGCGGAAGTCCCGCATAAGGGTCCTCGGTCTGGACATCCTCAGGAAGCACCTTCACGATGGCATCCAGCAGGTCGCCCGTGCCCGAACCGTTGGCTGCGGAAATGCTGAACAGCTCGCCCAGTCCCATTGAGTAGAACTGATACGCGTCGTACATCTTTTCTCCGCTGTCCACTTTGTTTACGGCAAGAATCACAGGTTTTTTGGCCCTGCGGAGCACATCTGCGATTTCGGCATCGTAGTCTGTCACTCCGGTCGCTGCCTCTACCATAAAGAGAATCACATCCGCTTCATTGATGGCAATCTGGACCTGCTCGCGAATTGCAGCCTCGAATACATCATCGGAATTGGTAGTGTAACCGCCGGTATCCACTACCGAAAACTCGCGGCCGCACCACTCGCAACGGCCGTAATGGCGGTCGCGGGTAACGCCCGAAATATCGTCCACAATTGCCTGGCGCATGCCGACAAGACGGTTGAAAAGGGTTGATTTGCCGACATTAGGCCGGCCTACTATTGCTACCAGACTCATTTTTCTTTCTTTTTATCGTTGAACAAACCGCACTCCTTGCAGGCTTCGGAATAGTTTCCGTCGCAGTGCGTGCGGTGCAACTGGGCATCCTCATCCTTGAAACAGCGGATTCCGCGCTTGCGCATCTCCGGGTTTGAGCCTACATCATACTTCGGGAACTCCCCGTCCTTTTTAAGAACGAAGACAAACATTCCCAGCACAGCGAGGCCGAGAACAATAACGGCGGCAAGAACTGTCGTAAGCATCAGCGGTCAAATTCGTCGCTTATAGTCTCATAGTTATAGACCTTGTGCATGATGGAAGCGAAGACCGGAGCCATTGAGACTATCTTAATCTTCTCATCATCAGCAAGTTCCGGATGAGCGATGGTATCGGTAATATAAAGTTCCTTGAGTGCGGACTTATGGATGCGTTCCACGGCATCTCCGCTGAGCACTCCGTGAGTGGCTACGGCGCGTACGCTGGCGGCTCCCATATCCATCAGCACATCGGCCGCCTTGCAGAGGGTGCCGGCAGTATCTATCATATCGTCCACAATCACTATGTTTCTGTCCTTGATTTCTCCGATGGCCGTTATCTTGGATACGACATTGGCGCGTGCGCGCTCCTTGTGGCAGATGACAACAGGCACTCCCAGCCTGCGGGCATAGAGGTCGGCCTTCTTGGCACCTCCCATATCCGGTGCGGCAATGGAGAGATTGGGAATATTGAGCGAAGCGAGCACAGGGAGGAAGACCTTCGAGCCATAGACATGGTCAACAGGAATGTCGAAAAAGCCCTGAATCTGCTGTGCGTGCAGGTCGCAGGTCATAACGCGGTCGGCTCCTGCACTGTGAAGCAGGTTGGCGACCAGCTTGGCCGCAATTGCAACTCTCGGTCTGTCCTTACGGTCCTGACGGGCCCATCCGAAATAAGGAATAACAGCTATCACCTGGTCAGCAGAAGCTCTCTTGGCAGCATCTATGCTGAGCAGGAGCTCGAACAGATTGTCTGCCGGCGGAGTTGTGGACTGTATGATGAATACTTTCGCGCCGCGTACGCTTTCATCGTACTGAGGCTGGAATTCACCATCACTGAAAGGTGTTACAGAAAGTGCTCCGAGATGCAACTGGGGTTCATCGGAATAACGGATTTCGTTGAGACCGTCGATAACTTTCTGCGCGAAGACCTTGGATGCCCTGCAGGCAAAGACTTCCATTCTGTGGCTGTGCTGCATATTTTATAGTGTATTAAGAATTGATTCTATATATGAAAGTATTTCTTCCCTTCCTGCCCCGGTTTCGGAAGAACTGGCAAACATAGGTGGCAGTTCCTCCCAGTCCTGCGAAAGGATGCGGCAGTCGGTCTCGATCTGAGCCTTCAGCACATTGGGTCCGCGTTTGTCGCATTTGGTAAAGATGAGCGCGAAAGGGACCTCGTGTATGGCCAGGTCGTGGATGAAGTCGAGATCAATCCTGCCTATGTCGTGACGGCTGTCCACAAGGACAAAGAGGCAGGTGAGGTCAGGACTCTCCATTATGTAGTCATAAATTACCTTTGCAATAGCCTCGCGCCCCTTTTTCCCTACATTGGCAAAACCGTAGCCCGGCAGGTCCACGAGATACCAGTTGTCGTTTATCAGGAAATGGTTCACCACCTTGGTCTTGCCGGGGGTGGAAGAGGTCATTGCAAGCTTGCGGTTGGCACAGAGCATATTGATAAGGCTGGATTTCCCGACATTGCTCCGGCCTATGAACGCAAACTCCGGAAGACGCCTTGCGGGTCTTTTATCGGGGCTTGTACTGCTGCCGGCAAATGTGGCGCTCTTTATCTTCATCATCCTCCTTTGTAAGCGCCACAAATATAGCAAAAAACTTCGTGGAAAGCAATCAGAGCTTAGGGTACTGAATCGTGAAGCAGGCGCCCCCCAGCCTGAAACTGCGGCTGTAGCTGATGGAAGCTCCGCAACGCTCCAATATGCTCCGGCAAATGGACAGGCCCAGTCCGCTTCCGCTGCTCTTGGTAGTGAAGCGAGGGGTGAAGAGTTTCTCCACATTGCTTTCGTCCACGCCCGGGCCGTTGTCTTCGAAGACTATCTCGTAATAATCCGGCTGGACTCCATTGCGAAGGGATACGGCAATCTTCGCGCCTTCCCTTCCCTCACAGGCCTGTACCGCGTTATTGAGCAGGTTCACGAAAACTCGCACCAGCTGAGGGCGGGGACCGCTGATGACCGTGCCGGGAAGTCCGAGATACTCGAATTCCACACCCGGACGCGAATCATACATTCCGACCTCCTCTGCAAGCAGTTCGTCGAGATGTATTTCCACCGGCTCCTCGGCATAGAGACGGGCGAAGTCCGAGAACTGGTTGGCGGTGTCGGTAAGCACCTCGATATGGTCGAGCAGAACCTTTGCCATCTCGTCGAAACGCAGCTGCCAGTTAGGGTCACCCAGAGCCTTGAGTCTCTGCACCCTCTGGATTTGAAGCTGCATAGGGGTGAGCGGATTCTTGATTTCGTGGGCGACATTGCGGGCCATTTCGCTCCAGGCCTTGTCGCGCTCTGCCTGGGCGAGGCTGCGTGAACTGGCCACCAGGTCATCGACCATCCGGTTGTAGGACTCTACCAGAGGCTTGAGTTCATCGTCGTGCTCATAGACAAGATGTTCGAGCCCGTTCACATCACCGGCATCCATCTTGGTCCTCATCTCGGACAGAGGCTTGAAAATGCGGTCAACCAGCAGGGAAATCAGCAGTGAACTGAATATCATCAGCACCAGATACATCACCACGATTGAAACGGTATGCATAACGGCGTCCCACTCGAAGTCGTAAGTCGTATCTACATAAGGAGAGGCAAAGAGGCAAAGCACTTCGCCTTCAGCATCCATAATCGGAGCATACATAGTGTAGATGCGCTTATTGCCATAACGCTCGCGGAAGATGCTGAATCCCCTGTTATGGAACATTATCTCATCATAGGCCTTCCCGTTCATGCGGCATCCCACAATCATCCGGTCGAAAATCTCAGGTGTCGTGGACATAAACACCCTTCCGTCCGGACGGAAGAGGGAGATGTCGGACATGGTATTGTCGGAGACACGGCGCAGAATCAGCATAGTCTCACGTGAAGTCAAATCGTCCGGAGAGGAGATATTGCGCAGACTGCTCTGCAGCATATTGCGAATGGAGTTGGCCTTGTCGGACATCATTCTGCGCGAATTGATTTCATTTCTGTTATAGACAAAGGTAACGCTGACCACCGCAAGAGTTGCCATTGTAATGCTGAGAGATACCATCAGCACAATGGAAACCACCGTCTTGAAATAATGCTTTTCGTGTGTCTGTTCACGCTTTCCTTTCTTCGGGAAAAGGCTCAGGATGAAATAGAGCATCATCGCTACCGCGATACTGGCAAGTATGTTGCGCAAATCACCGTGGTTGATTCTGGAAATCACAATATACTCCTGATCTCCTACCGTATTGACATAGTGTATATATCCATCTGAAGAGAAATGGCAGAGTTCCCCGCTTGCGAACTTCTGTTCCAGGTCTGGAGTCAATTTGCTCGGATAGGCATAGACGCCCTTGTAGTATTGCCTTTCTTTACCCTTGTATTTGGCATAACTGAAGAACGCAGATATCACTTCCTTTCCGTCATCCGGAGACAGCACTGCCTTGAAGGCGTCCCTGTTGCCCATATCCTTGGGCTCCAGACTTACATACAAAGTATTCTGCCCCTTGTCCGGAGTAAAATAATGGAAAGCACCCACATAGCGGCATCTTTGACCCGACTGAGGAGCATAATAGAAGCGCGAACCGGGAGCAATCTGCACTCCGTCATCCAGTCCGAGTTCCACTGCATTACCTCCGATCTGGACATTCATATTATAGGTCTTGAGTATGCGGAAGAAATATTTGTCCGCAAGCTGCTGCAGAGCCATAGGAGCATACTCTTCGCCTTCGGCAGTTCTGGCAAGCTCATCGTCATATGCTATCTGCCTTTCAACCCTCCTCAGATGGTTCTCCAGGGTAAAGTCACGGTCATTGGCAAGAGTCTCAGCCCATTGGGAGATAATCATTTCCTCCTTCTGGAATCCCAGATATGAAGTAATGCTGACCAGATATACGGCAACAAGAGCAGCAGAAAGCACCTTTCCCAATATGGTGAACACATTGAAGAAGCGCAGCAACTGGACCAGAAGGACCAGACCGGTGAACATCAAAAGGAAGGAAATATAAACTATACCTGTCTCTACGCCTATCTGTCCTATCTTGTAGAGCTGCATAGTGATGTGGGTATAGGTTATTATCTCGGAAATATTGAAATATGCCAGCACAACAAAAACCAGCACGACCAGAATAAGGGCTATTCTGAATATGGTCAGAGCCTTGCCTGTCTTCAGGCGGCTCCAGATGTCCTCTCTGGTTTCGTACATAGCCATAGCGACAAAGAAGGCCATCAGGTTCAGTACCAGCACCGGCAGAATGATGGTGATTTCACCCTGCAGCACAGGGTGACGGTTAAGCGCCCAGGCCATTGCTCCAAACATCAGTGCAATGTCCAGCAGGCAGCGCTTCAGCGTCGGCATTGACGAGATGGAAAGCAGCAGCCCTGAACAGAACATCAGAAAGGCAAGCCAGACCAGATTGGCAGGCAGGGCACTCTTGACAGGCATAGCGTCAAATATGACAGCGAAGCGAGGTTCGCCATTGATGACAACCGGACTTCCTTCCCCGGAAGGAAGGGGCACAATCTTGTAGCCTGTATCAATTCTGTAGCGCTTGTTGTCCCCCACATTGAGACCGACAATCACCTTCACATTTCCTTGTGTTATCCGCTTTACCAGATAGGACTTGGAGCCCATCCTCAGCAAGGTATATTCATCGCTGACGGAAATTAGCGGGGACTTCCCTCTCGACCTGGGATTGGCCAGACGATGGTATGAATTGCTCGATATGATATCGTCGCTGCTTATCGGGAACTGGTTGACCCAGGACTGGAGACGGTCGGAAACATAGCGGTAAACCACCATATCCTCCGGGACTTTGCCCAGATCCAGCCACTGCTCAGGGTCGGTTTCCAAAGCCTGCTGAGCATATTTGTCAAGTTTCTTAAGCCTGGATTTGACTACATTTTCGACCCTCTTTGCTGCCAGAGAAGTATCTCCCTTCATCTGAGGCATAAAGAAAGAGACTACAACCAGCAGCATAGCCACTGTAATCAGTATGCGGGACAGGACGGTTTTGTGTTTCATTCGTGGTGGTATGACTCACCCCTTATAATGGTGAAGGCACGGTAGAGCTGCTCTGCAAAAATCGTGCGAACCATCTGATGGGAGAAAGTCATTTGGGAAAGGGATATTTTTGAGTTTGCGCGCTGATAAACTTCGGGGCTGAAACCGTATGCCCCGCCAATAGCGAAGACAAGGTCTCTGGAATCCGTGGTCATTCTCTTTTCGAGTATAGAGGCGAATTCGATGCTGCGCATCTCCTTTCCGTGCTCGTCGAGCAGAACCAGTTCATCGGAATCCCTGAGATTCTTGAGTATGAGTTTCCCTTCGGCTGTCTTTATCTGCTCCCGGGACAGGGAGGAGACATTCTTAAGTTCAGGTATTTCCTTGATTTCAAAGGATATATAGTGGCGAAGCCTGGAAGCATACACTTCCAGGCCTTCGGCTACCCACTTTATGTCGGTCTTCCCGACCGTAAGAAGAGTTATACGCAAAACTTTATACTCTCTGACCGTATGCGCGGTCGGTAGTATTGACGGTGATTACATCTCCCTGGTTGATGAACAGAGGGACCATAATCTTTGCTCCGGTCTCGAGGGTTACTTCCTTGAGAGCTGAGGTGGATGCGGTATTTCCCTTGACTGCAGGCTCTGCGTATGTCACTTCAAGAGTAACATAGGTAGGGAGTTCGCAGGTAAGGCAGCGCTCCTCGTCTCCGGTCACAAACATCATCTCGACGTGCTGGCCTTCCTTCATAAGGTCTGCATTGTCAACCACGTCCTTAGGAAGCTTAATCTGCTCGTAGGTTTCCTCGTGCATAAAGTTGAAACCGTCCTCTTCTGCATAGAGGAACTGGTAAGGACGACGCTCTACGTCGATGGTCTCAATCTTCGCACCTGCCGTAAAGGTGTTCTCGAGGATACGACCGTTCTCAAGGTTGCGAAGTTTTGTCTTTACGAAAGCTGGACCCTTGCCCGGCTTCACGTGCTGGAACCATACGATCATACAAGGCTTGTCGTTGTACTTCAGGTAAAGTCCGTTTTTGAAATCAGCTGTTGTTGCCATAAATATCTGTTAATTGTTGTTTCTGAAAATCGTGCAAAGTTAAGAAATTACTGCAAACTTGCAATATGTGAGGCTACCTCTTCTAGCAGCCAGCGCGGAGTTGAGGTCGCACCGCTGATTCCAACGCGGTCTTCCGGACGGAACCATCGGGCCTGAATCTCCTGAACGGAACCCACGTGGTAGGTCCGGATGTTGACCTGACGGCAAAGCTCGCAAAGCACCTTGCCGTTGGAACTGCTTTTGCCTGATACAAAGACGATTACATCGTGATGTCTGGCAAAGTCCTCAAGATCGCGGTGACGGGTGGCAACCTGTCTGCATATAGTTTCGTGCACCTTAAGCCCCGGAATTGAAGCCTTGACAAGTTCGCACACCTGAGCGTAGCCGGAAGGACTCATCGTTGTTTGTGAGAAGATTTCGCAATTCTCCGAAGGACGGTCATTTTCGAGCATCTGATATGCTTGAATCTGGTCTTCGACTACCCTTACACGGTTTTTGGCGTGGCCCACAAGACCGAGAACTTCGGGATGTCCGTGCTTTCCGTAGATAATCACATCACCGGTCGCCTGACTGATTTTCTGCTGAATCCCGAGTACCACAGGACAGGTGCAGTCGATGATTTCGAAACCGAGACGCCGGAGCTTCTCGAAGGTCTGCGGAGGCTGTCCGTGCGCACGCACAAGAATAGTCTTGCCTTCAGCGGAAGGCATCTCATCCAAATCTTCGTAATCAAGCTGGACAAGGCCCATTGCTCCGAGCCTTTCCAATTCGGAGTCGTTATGGACTATGGCTCCGAGAGAATAGAGGCTGCTGCCCGGATGCTCACCGAGAAAGCGCTCAGCGCTTCCGATAGTGCGGATGACGCCCGGACAGAAACCGGCTGTACTGTCAATCTCAACGTCAATCATATATAGTGTATTTTCCTCTAATCAAGCCTTTTACCCACTCGACCTCTTCCTTAAGTGTCATATCGGAGTTGTCGAGAAGATAAGAATCGGCCGCACGGCATAGTGGAGAGGTTTCCCTGTGCGAATCGATATAATCCCTCTGGCGAAGATTCTCCACCACTTCTTCCATTACCGGGTATTCGCCCTTAGCCACAAGCTCATCGTAGCGGCGGCGGGCACGCACCTCCTCGCTGGCGGTCATAAATATCTTCACTTCCGCATCCGGGAAAACGGTGGTTCCTATATCGCGGCCGTCCATCACTACCCGCCTGGCGGCGGCTGCCTCGTGAAGCTTGGCATCGACGAAGGCGCGCACATACGGGACGGCCGCGATAGGGCTGACCTGAGCGGACACCTCCATAGTGCGTATTTCCTTTTCTATGCACCTGTCACCGATAAAGGTACGGTTGTCGGAGTTGAAACGAAGCGCAAGGGTCTGCAGCGCCTCCTCCAGCTCAGGACGGATAATATTCATCCTGGAAATATAGTGCTCCTCCTGCGCGAAAAGGGTGACACCCCGGTAGAGGGCACCCGAGTCAAGATAAAGGAAGCCCAGTTCCTTTGCCAGCAACTTGGCGAAGGAGCTCTTTCCGGTAGATGAACAGCCGTCGATGGCGATTACGATATCTGGAATCTGCATATTCTATACATAGTCTTTAACATTCTGGGCGGAGACCACCTCGTCTCCGAGTATCAGCAGCCTTTCCACCACATTGCGGAGCTCGCGTATGTTTCCGCGCCAGCTGCGCTCCTGCAGAAGCTGCACAGCCTCCCGGCTGAAGCTTTTGCGCGGCAGGGCCGTCTCATCCGCTATCTGGCTGCAGAAATAATCGATGAGCAGGGGAATGTCGGCACGACGCTCGTCCAGAGACGGCACCTTGATGACTATTACGCTCAAGCGGTGATAGAGGTCCTCCCTGAAATTGCCGGCATCGATTTCCTTGCGCAGGTCCTTGTTGGTTGCGGCAATCACACGCACATCCACCTTGATGTCGGCATCGCTTCCTACGCGGCTGAGTTTGTTCTCCTGAAGCACGCGCAGCACCTTGGCCTGGGCGGCAAGCGACATATCTCCTATCTCATCAAGGAAGAGAGTACCGCCGTCTGCCTGTTCGAACTTGCCCTTATGCTGCTTGATGGCTGAAGTGAAGGAGCCTTTTTCGTGACCGAAGAGTTCGCTCTCGATAAGTTCTGAAGGGATGGCTGCGCAATTGACTTCTATGTACGGTGCCGCCGCACGGTCGCTCTGTGCGTGCAGGCTGCGGGCAACCAGCTCCTTGCCGGAACCGTTGGGGCCGGTGATAAGCACGCGGGCAGGGGTTGCGGCCACCTTGGCTATGATGTCGCGTATATGCGCCATAGGCTCGGACTCTCCCACCATCCTTATGCCTCCGAACACCTTTTTCTTCAGAAGCTTGTTCTGGGACGTGAGGGCAGCCTTGTCGGTGGCGTTGCGTATGGTAATCAGCAAGCGGTTGAGGTCCAGAGGCTTCTCGATGAAATCGAAGGCGCCCTGCTTGATGCAATCCACGGCCGTAGCAATGTCTGCGTGGCCGGAAATCATCACTATAGGTGTGTCGAGACCTTCTGAAACCAGTTTGGCAAGGACCTCCGTGCCGTCCATTGCCGGCATCTTTATGTCACAGAAAATGACATCATACCTGGTAGCAAGGGCGGCCTGCACTCCGGCAGCTCCATCCTCGGCAACATCCACTTCATAACCTTCGTCACCAAAAATTTCGCGAAGGGAATTGCGGATTGACCGCTCATCGTCAATTATGAGAATTTTCATACTCCTGTTGTGCTCTCTGTACGCTTACGGAGCGCTTCAGCACGAAGCCAGCTCCAAGGTACTTTGTTCTTACATCATCATCCGCAGCAAGTTCCTCAGGGGTGCCCTGCTGGAGAATAGTTCCTTCATACAGGAGGTAAGCCCTGTCGGTAATGGCAAGGGTCTCTCCGACATTGTGGTCGGTGATGATTACACCGATATTCTTGTATTTGAGTTTTGCAATGATATACTGGATATCCTCAACAGCAATAGGATCCACTCCGGCGAAAGGTTCGTCAAGAAGAATGAACTTGGGGTCAATGGCAAGGGCGCGGGCAATCTCGCAGCGGCGCCTCTCACCTCCGGAGAGCTGGATTCCCAGGGACTTGCGCACCTTGGAAAGGTTGAATTCGGAAATCAGGTCCTCCAGACGCTGCTCCCTGACATCTTTGGGATAGCCTTTCATCTCCATTACGGAGAGAATGTTGTTCTCCACCGACATCTTGCGGAAGACGGATGCGTCCTGAGGAAGATAGCCCACACCCATCTGCGCCCTTTTGTACATCGGGAGCTTGGTGATTTCGGTATCATCCAGGAAGACGTGCCCGTCGTTAGGCACAATCTGACCGGTAATCATATAGAAGCTGGTGGTCTTTCCGGCACCGTTCGGACCGAGGAAGCCGACGATTTCTCCCTGGTTAACCTCCATAGAGACGCCTTTGACCACGGTACGCATACCGTATTTCTTCACCAGATTTTCGCAATACAGTTTCATATCTTTTACGCATCAAGTCCGAGATCCTGCACGAGACGTGCTACCTCGGGGTTTTCGACCATCATCCTTTTGGCTTTGTCCTTTTCCAGATACACCACAGGTTTCTGCTCCTCCTGCGGTAGCACCGCCACTTCGATTCCAAGTTTGCTTGAGCCCGCAAGCTGCTTGAATTCCTCCTGAAGGCGGGTCAGCATTGTGCTCTTAATCCAATCGCTCTGGGCTTCGGAGAGCACGAAGAATGTCACGATTTTGAGTCCGTTTTCTTCACGGATTTCAATTTTGGCATTGGAAATGGCACTCGCAAGCCTCGGGCGGGAAGCGAAGCGCTCTCCCAACTCAGGCCATTTCTGCATTATCTGTTCATCGGTAGGCAGAGGGTCTTCGGATTTGACTTCGGTCTCTGTGCCTTGCTGCTCTCCGGCCTCGGCCAACATACTGCCAAGCGATATGCTGGCGGCAGTACGGCGCACACGCGCAGGCGCGGCAGCGGGGTGTGGTACAGGCTGCGCGGCTGGGGCAGGTTGCGCAGCAGGTGCAGGTGCAGGCTGTGCGACAGGTGCAGGCTGTGGTGCAGGAGCCGGTTTTTGAACCGGTTGAGGAGCCGGGGCAGGCTGGGTGGCAGGGGCCGCTGCAGGCTGGGTGGCCACGGGTTGAGCAGCAGGCTGGGTGGCTGCAGGAGCTGCATTGAGGAAGCAGAGCTTCATCAGCGCGAATTCTATGTGCAGACGCTGGTTGGCCGCCGCCTTGTAGCCCGCCTCGCAGGCTGTGGTTACCGCCAGGGCATCATAGATAAACTTCACGGAGCACTGCTCCGCCTGCTGCACATAGCGCCTGCGCAGGCTGTCCGGGAAGTCCAGCAGGCCTTCCAGTCCTCCGGTGCGGCTCACCAGCAGGTCACGCAGATGCTCCCCTACAGAGGAGATGAAATACTGCGCATTGAAGCCTTTTGCAAGAACTTCGTCCAGAAGCAGGAAGGCACTCTTGTAGTCGCCGTTCAGCGCTGCGTCCACTATCTTGAAATCGTACTCGTAGTCGAGAACATTGAGGTTGCGTATGACATCCTCGTAATGAACTTCCGTCCCGCAGAAAGCCACGGTCTGGTCGAAAATCGTGAGGGCGTCACGCATTGCTCCGTCCGCCTTGCGCGCAATCACGTGCAGGGACTCATCGTCAATGCTGATGTTCTCCTTTGTCGCAATGGAGCGCAGGTTCATCACTATGTCAGGCACGCTGATACGGTTGAAATCGTAGGTCTGGCAGCGTGAGAGTATGGTAGGGATAATCTTGTGCTTCTCCGTGGTGCAGAGTATGAAAATCGCGTGTGCAGGCGGTTCCTCAAGAGTTTTGAGGAAGGCGTTGAATGCAGACTGCGAGAGCATATGCACCTCGTCTATGATGTACACACTGTAACGGCCCACCTGAGGAGGTATCTGGACCTGGTCCATCAGAGCCTTGATGTCGTCCACTCCGTTGTTGGATGCGGCATCCAGTTCGCGAATGCAGTAGGAACGGCCTTCAGCGAAGGAAAGGCAGGACTCGCACTGCCCGCACGGGTCCATATCCGCAGTAGGATTGGAGCAGTTGATGGCTTTGGCAAAAATGCGGGCTGTGGAGGTCTTTCCCACCCCACGCGGTCCGCAGAAGAGGTAAGCGTGAGCAAGCTGACCGCGAAGAATCGAGTTCTTCAGCGTCCTTGCAATCATATCCTGTCCGATAAGCGTTTCAAACGAGTCGGGACGATATTTTCTGGCCGATACGATATAATCTGACATAGGTCACAAATATAATGAATAATTTGGTCTTTTTCGTAAATTTGCGGGTATGTCCACAAAGAGACTCAAATACATCCTGGTCCTGGCCTCCCTGCTGCTGCCGATGCTGTGCAGCGGCCAGGTATCGGTATTCACAAAGAAGCAGAGAATAGCGGACTTCGCAGCCAAGACCACCAAAATAGTGCTTACCGACAACGAAGCCTTTGACCTTTGCCTCAAGAGCGAAATCGCAAGCCGATGGAGAATCAGCCCCTACGAGTTCTGTTCGAGAGCCGAATACGAGAACAACAAATCCAGCTCGAAGTATTACTTCCTCCATAGTGAGAAGAAAGAGTCCGGACTTACAGAGATGACCCTTACAAGGGGCGGAGGCAAGGGAGGTTCAAGCAATCTGGACAGCAGGCTGGATGTGGTCAGCGTGCCTGTGGACATACGCTATATGTCCATAATCATCGACATCATCCAGAACTATGTGGAAGATGCCAAAGTCAGCGAAACCAAGGGGCTGCTTGGATTGAAATCCTACAACGGCAACCTGCGCAAGGTCACCCGCAAGAAGCTGTACTATGCGAACCGCGAGGACGAATATTTCACTGACAGCCTCATCAGCAATTCGGCACCCTGCCTTGTGGCCTTCAGCATCACTCCGGACAAACCTTCACAGAAGGCAAAGGCAGCGCTGTTCATAGCCTCTGCCGACACCCACGAGCTGTATTATTACAAGAAGCGCAAGTTCAGCGTCGAGGCGGACAGAAACTTCTCCGAGAAGGAGCAGAAGGAACTTGAGAGGGAGCACGGTTATTCATTATGAGGAGCGGAAGAACTGAATACGGACTCAAATATGCAGTTAAACGCAGTGCCAGCAAAGTAGGATACTGCTCGCTTGGCGTGCGCTGCGGCACAAGGGCGGAAGCGGAGCTGCCTGAAGGTATAGCCCATCTTGTCGAACATACTTTGTTCAAGGGAACAAAGAACAGGAGCGCGGGACGCATCAACTCCTACCTTGACCGCTTGGGCGGCGAACTCAACGCCTACACCACCAAGGAAGAAATCGTGCTGCACTCCACCGTCCTGAAAGAGGATATATGGAAGGCCTGCGGCCTGCTGCTTGACATTGCAACCTGCGCCACCTTCCCGGAGCACGAAGTGGAAACCGAAAAGGGAGTGGTGCTGGACGAGATAATATCCTATAAAGACAGTCCTTCGGAGGATATCTACGACTGTTTCGAAAGTGCGTTTTTTGAAGGCCATCCTCTCGGAAGGCTTACTCTCGGCACCCGGGAAAGCGTCGGCACAACAAGTCCTGGGCATTTGCGCGAATACTACCGCAGATGCTTTGTTCCTTCCCAGATGGCCCTGTGCATAGTGGCTGACGAAGATGAAGCGCTGCTGGAAGCGAAGGCGCTGAAATTGTGCGAGTCGGCATTCGCGGGCATCTCAGGGGAAGGGGGATTCCTCCTCAGCACTCCGGTTCCTCATATTTTCAGCCGCACCGAAGACAGGGACAACCACGAGGCCAATGCGGTAATAGGCGCCCTGGCTCCTTCACTCTATGAGGAAAAGGAGAGGCTGACCGCGGTGCTGCTTTCCAACATTCTGGGAGGTCCGGCCTCCAACAGTCTTCTTGGAGCCGAGCTCAGGGAAAAGCACGGCTGGGTCTATGGAGTGGAATGCGGATACACCCAGTACAGCGATGCCGGACTTATGTCCATCAGCATAGGCTGCGACCGCGCGAACCTGAACCGCTGCCTGCGGTCCACCCGAAGAATAGTGGACAAACTGTGCTCCACCCCTTTGGGAGATACCAGGCTGAAAGCCTGCAGGAAACAGCTGCTCGGGCAGCTCGCGATAAGCTCTGACAGCGGTGAGAACCAGTGCCTTTCGATGGGCAAGAGCCTGCTTGCCTTCGGGCGCATAGTCCCCGATTCCGAGACCTTGGAAATATTTCACTCCATCTCCGCTGAGCAGCTCAGGGCTATGGCCGAAAGGGTCTTCGGCGAAGGAAAGACCTCCGAACTCATATTCATCTGATGGAAAGCGCAAGCGATAGATATATACGGGAGCACTCCACTCCCCAGAGCGAGGCCCTGGAGTGGATAGAGAAGCAGACCAATATCCATACCAACTACCCGAGGATGCTCTCAGGCCGTGTGCAGGGCAGGTTTCTGACTATGCTCACGGAGCTGTGCGGAGCCCGCGAGGTGCTTGAGATAGGCTGTTTCACCGGCTATTCGGCCCTTTGTTTCGCCTACGGGGTAGGCGAAGGCGGCCGGGTGGATACACTTGAAATCAATGACGAGCTGGAGGAACTTACCCGCAGCGGCTGGGAGCGGTCCGGGATTGCGGACAGGATTAGCCTGCATATCGGAGACGCTCTGGATACCCTTAAGGAGCTTGCTTCGCAGGGACGCCGCTACGACCTTGTATATATTGACGCAAACAAGCGGGAGTACCCGGATTATTACGAAGCAGTGATGCCGCTGCTGCGGCAGGGAGGGCTCATTCTTGCTGATGACACTATGCTCGGAGGGAAGGTCTGCCAAGACCCGGTTCCAACGGACAAACAGACTCAGGGGCTGGTGCGTTTCAATGATGCAGTAGCTTCCGACAGCAGAGTCGAGTGCGTAATGCTCCCGATCAGGGACGGACTCACCCTTGTGCGCAAACTCTAGGAAAGGCTGGTCCCGATTTCTTCGGATACGGACTCGACCGCGATACCGTGCTCACGCAGAGACTCGGCAAAGAAGCGCTCGAAGCTGTTTTCCACTATGTTGCGGGTCATCCAGAGCACTATCTTCCCGTCATAGCCTACGCAACTGGCTGCTCCGCTGGTGCCCCTCTGCCTTCCGAGCACGAAATCCATACTCTTGACATACGGGCGCATCTGTGCCGGCAGTTTCACGGCTCCAAGGTTGGAGATGGTATAGCTGCTGAGCTTGTCGCCCTTCAGACGGCAGATGGTATCGATTGCAAAGCGCTTGATGCAGCGCGGGATAACAGAAATGGCCATATTGTCCTCCAGCGCAACATTGGCGGCAATCTTCTTTTCCAGCTCGCTCGGAAGGGTCTTCAAGGCCTTTTGGGCGGATACTATGTGAAGAAGCTCCTCAAAGGAATAATAGCCGTTGGACACATCCACGCCAAGGTTCACATAGGAGGAGTAGTTACGAAGGGTCTCTCCCTCAAAGAGTCTGCGAAGGTCCACAGGAACATTGATTTTGAGATTGTTGCGTTTGTGACGCCTGCGGTTGTGCTTGTGCTCCTGCTGTAGTGCATCGAGCATTGCCGCAGCAAGGAAGTCTGTGACGGTATAGCCCGTGCCGGCAACAGCTGCCTTAATGTCCGCTGCGCTGAATTCCAATCTTTCTCCCTTCAGCGCCTGGCAGCAAATTTTCTTTCCCCCGATATGATATGCAGTTTCGTCCTGCTCAAGGGCGCCCTTCTTTCCGGAGAAATTGCGGAAGCTGTCGTCGGTTTCACTTGTTTTGGGAGCCTCGGTAGGGTCGAGAACCAGAGAATCGTAGCTGATAGCGGTGTGGTAACGCATCTTTATGTATTCGCCTGCGAGAGTGAGAAGGAATGTCTGTCCTCCGTGACCGTCTGCAATGGCGTGGAAAACATCCAGCACGATGCGGTTGCCGTCAGCCATCACCTTAAAGAGAAAACCGCCGTGGAAGCGGAAGCCGCGAACTCCGATTCCGGTGTATTTGGAAACCACCGGCATCTTGTCCAGGGTGGTCAGATACCACCAGAAGAAACCGTTCTTGAGAGTGCATCCGAAGGTAGGGATGCGCTTGACGGTATTGACCAGAGCCTGCTGGAGGATATTGATATTGATTGGCTCCGCGAGAGTAACGCTGAGCCTGTAGATGGAGGCATAACGCTTGGTTAGCGAAGCCGGATATATGTTGGAGGCATTGTCAAGCCTCAAGCTTAATTTCGTTTCCATACCGCAAAAGTAGCGCGGCCTGCGGCTTTGGAAAAGAAACTGCCACCAAGTGTGACGAAAAGTGGGTAAAATGCCGATTCTGGGACGAAAGTGCCGATTTTAGGGACGAAAAACGGTTCGTCCCGATTTCGTCACAGACGATTTCGGGACGAAAATCAGCCGATTTGGGCTCCGTTGGCAAGGGCTTCCTGCGGGGTGATGAAGCGCATCTTGCCATCTCCCTGGCGTGCCATCAGTATCATACCCTTCGACTCGATTCCGCGGATTGTGCGGGGCGCGAGATTGGCGAGAATGCAGATTTGCTTTCCCACCATCTGCTCTGGGGTGTAGTATTCGGCTATGCCGGACACAATTGTGCGCTTGTCTATACCGGTGTCAATCGTAAGCTTGAGAAGCTTGTCGGTTTTAGGCACTCTTTCAGCCTCAAGCACCGTAGCGGTGCGTATGTCCATTGCCTCGAACTGCTCGAAAGTGCAGAGTTCCTTCTGAGGAGCCACCTGTTTTGCTGCTTCGGCTTTGGCGGCTTCTTCCCTGGCCTTGCGGATTGCGTCGAGTTTGTCGAGCTGCACCTGGATTTCTGCGTCCTCAATCTTGCTGAAGAGCAGCTCTGCCTGACCGAGCTGATGTCCTTCTTTGAGGATGTCGCTCTGTCCGAGGAGGTCCCAGTTGAGAGGCGAACCGAGCATTGTGCGGAGCTTCTGGGCTGAGAACGGGGTAAATGGTTCGAAGGCTATTCCGAGGTCGGCGCAAATCTGCAGGCTGACATTGAGTATGGTGGCGGTACGAGCCATATCGGTCTTTGCCACCTTCCAAGGCTCTGTGTCGGAGATGTATTTGTTGCCAACACGGGCTATGGACATTGCGTCCTTGAGGGCCTCGCGGAAGTGGTAGCCTTCAATATTTTTTTCAAGGGATGCCTTGAGCTGAGGGATTTGGGCTAGGGTCTCGCGGTCCACATCCTGCAACTCCCCTGCTGCAGGGACCTTACCGTCAAAGTATTTGTGGGTAAGGACTACTGCACGGTTGACGAAATTGCCGAAGATGGCTACGAGTTCGCTGTTGTTGCGCGCCTGGAAGTCCTTCCAGCTGAAGTCGTTGTCCTTGGTCTCAGGAGCATTGGCAGTAAGCACATAACGCAGCACATCCTGCTTTCCAGGGAAGTCCTGGAGGTATTCGTGCGCCCATACTGCCCATCCGCGGGAGGTTGAAATCTTGTCTCCTTCGAGGTTAAGGAATTCGTTTGCAGGCACATTCTCCGGAAGGATGTAGCCGTCTCCGTAGGCTTTCAGCATTGCCGGGAATACTATGCAGTGGAAGACGATGTTGTCCTTGCCGATGAAGTGCACGAGTTTGGTGTCTTCGCTCTTCCACCATTTTTCCCAATCATTCGGGAGAAGCTCCTGAGTATTGGAAATATAGCCTATCGGCGCGTCAAACCACACATAGAGAACTTTGCCTTCCGCTCCTTCAACCGGAACCGGCACTCCCCAGTCGAGGTCGCGGGTTACGGCACGCGGTTGAAGTCCTCCGTCGAGCCAGCTCTTGACCTGACCATAGACATTTGAGCGCCATTCTTTGTGACCATCGAGAATCCACTCCCTTAGCCACTGCTCATAGTCCTGCAGCGGGAGGTACCAGTGGGTGGTTTTCTTCTTTACAGGTTCGGCACCGCTGAGTTTGCTCTTAGGATTGATGAGCTCCTCCGGGCTGAGGGTGCTTCCGCACTTTTCGCACTGGTCACCGTATGCGCCTTCGGCTCCGCACTTCGGGCAGGTACCCACAATGTAGCGGTCTGCGAGGAAGGTTTTGGCTTCAGGGTCATAGTACTGCTCGCTTTCCCTGGTGATGAATTTGCCGTCATCATAGAGTTTTCTGAAGAACTCGGATGCGTTCTTTTCGTGCACCTTGGAAGATGTTCTTCCGTAGATGTCGAAGTTGATGCCGAGGCCTTTGAAACTCTCGCCGATTATCTTGTGATATTTGTCGACAATATCCTGCGGGGTGCAACCCTGCTGGCGCGCTTTGATGGTGATAGGCACTCCGTGCTCGTCGCTTCCGCAGACATACAGCACTTCTTCGCCCCTCATCCTGAGGTAGCGTACATAGATGTCGGCAGGAACATAAACTCCGGCCAGGTGTCCGATATGTACAGGACCGTTTGCATAAGGCAACGCGCAGGTCACCAGTGTTCTCTTGTAGTTCTTTCCCATAATCTTTAAAATCAGCCCCAAAGATAACACTAAATTGGCAAATATTCAGCGCAATCGGTGCGCAGAAAGGACGGTTATTTCCTGGAGATGCTGCCGAGGAGTTTCTGTAGCTTCACTATGCTCTGCATCAGTTCCATCTGCTCTGCAGGGTCACTTGCGGAGGCGAGCTGGCGGGTGAGGGTGTCGAGCTGCACTTCCAGACGGCGTACAGCATACATACTGAGGGTTTTCGGCACATAGTTCACAAGCCAGGAGCCCGGAGTGGTCAGCGAGTCGGAGAAACTCTTCACCGTAATCTCGTATTTTTCGATGGCAATTTCCGAAACCGCTGCGGCAAGAGCCCGGTCAGGAGAATCCAGCATACTGCGGATAATGGTATCCTGGTCCCTGCCCTGGTCGTAGAGTTGCAGATAGGTTTCGTAAACTTTGCGGTAAAGCGAATTGGAGAAATGGCAGTCATCGCTCTCGAGGGCGCTGCTTATAAACTCCGTAACCGTGTAAGGGTCCTCAACATAGAATTTCGAGTCCGTCTCGAAGAGCATCCTGTCCTGACCGTATTTCAGCAGGAAACTCAGAAGGTCAGCCTCCAGAGGCGCCAGTTTCGGGCATTCCATCACCGTGCTGCTCTGCTCCACCTGCGCTTCAGCAGGTATCTCCCTTACTTCTTCTCTTGCAGCAACTGACTCCTGCTTGGTCTTATTCTTTCGTATAGTCCCGAAAATCCTGGTCTGGACTATCTTCTCGTCAATTCCGAAGCGGCGTGCGCACTCCTGCGCAAACACCGTTCTCTTGGTCGGGTCCGGGACAACGGCCACGGTATCGGCAATGTCGTTGATAAGCTCAGCCTTGCGTATAGGGTCTCCCTTTGCCGAATCCAGCAGCAGGTCGATTTTGAAGGAGATGAAATCCTGCTCATTGCGGGCAATATAGTCCTGGAACTCCGCAAGCGAATGCGTGCGGCCGAAACTGTCCGGGTCCTCTCCGTCAGGGAGCAGGACTATCCTCACATTCATCCCCTCCGCGAGCACCATATCCGTTCCCCTGAGGGCCGCGTGAATTCCCGCCTTGTCACCGTCATAAAGAATGGTGAGGTTAGAAGTGAAGCGGTGGATAAGCCGTATCTGCTCCACCGTAAGCGAAGTGCCGCAGGAGGCAACCACATTGTGTATGCCCAGCTGCTGCATAGTAATCACATCCACATTGCCCTCGACCAGATAGCATTTGTCCTGCCTTGAGATTTCCGCTTTCGCGAAATATATCCCCAGCAGGGCCTTGCTCTTGGTGTAGATTTCAGTCTCCGGCGAATTGACATATTTGGCGTTCACATCGGACTTCAATGTACGTCCGGAGAAAGCAATGACACGCCCCGAAACAGAATGGATAGGGAACATCACCCTCTCCCGGAAGCGGTCCGACACGCTTCCGTCCTCGTGCTGCACGCTCAGCCCGGCGTCGATGAGGTATTCCAGCTTATGACCCGCTGCGAGAGCCGCATCGGTCAGAGCCCTTCGCGATGAAGGAGCCCAGCCCAGTCCGAATTTCTGGATAGTCTCGTCTTCGAGTCCGCGCTTGTGGAAATATGCCATACCCACAGACTTGCCTTCACCGCTCCCAAGCTGGTCGCAGAAGAATTTATGGGCGAATTCGGTAACAATCATCAGGCTTTCGCGACGCTGCCGGCCCATTATTTCCTCCGGGGTAAGTTCAACTTCCTCGATTTCGATATGGTATTTCCTGCCCAGATACTTCAGGGCATCGGTATATGAGCAGTGCTCATACTCCATCACAAAGCCAATGGCTGTGCCGGCCTTGCCGCAACCGAAGCATTTGTAAATGCCCTTCGAAGGGGTGACATAGAAAGACGGAGTCTTCTCATTGTGGAACGGGCAGCAGGCAACATAGCTCGCGCCTCGCCGCTTCAGGGTAAGGAAGTCGCCGACGACCTCCTCGATTTTCGCCGTCTCCTCAATAAGCTGAACTGTTTTCTGCGGAATCATAGGGCTATGATGCTACTTCACAAAGGAATTTAAGGCGGCATAGGCGGATTTCCGTTTCGGAATAATCGCTGCCGAGGGCGCGGAGCGCCTCATCGAGCGTACCCTCGACGGATTCGCTGCGGAACCAGTCAAACAACTCGTCAATTATGAAATCATCTATCTGTGTATTGATGTAATAATTCAAATTCAGTTTGGTACCCGTGGACACGATGGACTCGATTTCGTCAAGCAGGTCAATCATATCCATATCCATATTGTGCGCAATGTCATCAAGCGCAAGCCTGCGGTCTATCTGGCTGATAATCTTGATTTTCCTGTCGGACTTGCCCGCGGTGGTCTTCACCACGAAATCGTCCGGACGCTCAATCTCATTCTCCTCCACATACTTGGCAATCAGCGCGACAAACTCCTTGCCGTACTTCTTCGCCTTGCCTTCGCCCACCCCCTGGCAATTGCGGAGTTCTTCAATCGTGATAGGGTAAAGTATGGACATATCCTCCAGGGCCGGGTCTCCGAACAGAATCCACGGCTGGAGTCCGAGCTTGTGTGCGAGGTCTTTGCGCAGATCCTTGAGCAGGGCAAGCAGCTGGGCATCTCCTCCGCCACCGCGCATAGCCCCGGCAGCAGCGCCTGCCGCCATCTCGTCATCATCGTCATCATCAGTGTCCACGGACGAGAACTGCCTCTCTTCCACCAGGTTGAGCGGCCAAGGATTCTCCAGGAACTGCTTTCCGAGCTCCGTCACGTGAATCAGTCCATAGGTCTCTATTTCCTTATCCATCAGGTGCATTATCAACCCCTGGTGGATCACCGCTGCCCAGAAGCGCTCGCTGTGCTCGTCTCCGGCTCCGAAATATTGGATTTTATCGTGATTGTAGCTCTTCACCATAGCGGTATCGTTCCCCGCAAGTATGGCTGCAAGATGCTCCAGCTTGAAATGCTCTTTGAGCGACAGTATCAGGCGGAGAACCAGCTTCATCTCCAGCCTTCCGTCGAAGACCTTCTTAGGGTGCAGGCAGTTGTCGCACAGTCCGCAGTTGTCCACGAGGTAATCTTCACCGAAATAGCCGAGCAGCAGTTTGCGGCGGCACTGGCTGGATTCGGCATAGGCCACAACCTCATTGAGCAGCTGCTTGCCGATTTCCTGCTCCGCCACCGGTTTGCCCTGCATGAATTTCTCCAGCTTCTGTATGTCCTTATAGCTGTAATAGGTAATGCAGATTCCTTCTTGTCCGTCCCTTCCGGCGCGTCCTGTCTCCTGATAATAGCTCTCTACGCTCTTAGGGATGTCGTAGTGGATGACAAAGCGAATGTCCGGCTTGTCGATTCCCATACCGAAAGCAATGGTTGCGACAATCACATCCACGTCCTCCATCAGGAACTTGTCCTGATTCTCTGCGCGTACCTTCGCGTCCAGTCCTGCGTGGTAAGGAAGAGCCTTGATTCCGTTGATTTGGAGGAACTGGGCCATCTCCTCAACCTTGCGGCGGGACAGGCAATATACAATGCCTGACTTGCCGGGGTTCTGACGGATGAATCTTACTATATCCTTGTCCGCATCCAGCTTGTCCTTGACTTCGTAATAAAGGTTGGGACGGTTGAAAGAGGACTTGAATACCAGAGCATCAGGTATGCCGAGGGTCTTGAGTATATCGCTCTGGACCTTGGGTGTTGCGGTTGCCGTGAGAGCGATAATCGGTGCATTTCCTATGGTATCCACGATAGGGCGGATACGGCGGTATTCCGGACGGAAATCGTGTCCCCATTCGGAGATGCAGTGAGCTTCATCCACAGCATAAAATGAAACCTTGACAGTTTTCAGAAAAGCAACATTCTCCCCCTTGGCAAGGGACTCCGGGGCGACATAGAGTATCTTGGTCTTGCCACTGCGAAGGTCAGCCTTCACCTCATCCATCTGCTGTTTGTTAAGGGATGAGTTGAAGAAATGGGCCACGCTTTCATTGCCGGCTACAAATCCGCGGATAGCGTCCACCTGATTTTTCATCAGGGCGATGAGGGGGGACACCACGATTGCGGTGCCCTCCATCATCAGCGCCGGAAGCTGGTAGCACAGGGACTTTCCACCTCCTGTAGGCATAAGGACAAAGCAGTCCTTGCCTTCGATAAGGCTGCGGATAATCTGCTCCTGGTCTCCTTTGAAGGAGTCGAAACCGAAGAAATCCTTCAGCGTCCTGTGTATGGTTTCACTTGTTGCTGTCATAGGTTAAAAGTGAATAGTCTAGAATGTATGAATGGCCAGGCCGGAGCGGAGCTTCGGCTCGAACCAGGTGGTCTTCGGAGGCATAATGTTGCCGGTGTCAGCAATGTCGGTAATCTGTTTCATAGATACCGGATAGAGTGCGAAAGCAATCTTCATCTCACCGCTGTCCACCCTGCGCTTCAGCTCGCCAAGACCGCGTATGCCGCCGACAAAGTCTATGCGGCTGTCAGTACGAAGGTCCTTGATGCCGAAGATGGCATCCAGAACGTGGTTGGAAAGAATGGTGACATCCAGCACCCCGATAGGGTCGGTATCGTCGTAGGTGCCCGGGCGGGCCCTGAGGGAATACCATTTGCCTTCGAGGTACATAGAGAAGGTGTGGAGCTCGTCCGGAGCCCATATTTCCTCTCCCATACACATCACATCGAATTTGTCTCCGAGCATCCCGATAACCTGAGTAGGCTGCAGACCGTTCAGGTCACGCAGCACCCTGTTGTAGTCCAGCACCTTGAGCTGGTCCTCAGGGAAGCAGACAGCCATAAAGTAGTTGTATTCCTCGCTTCCGTTATGGTCCGGATTCTTCTTCGCCCTTTCGGCGCCTACGCGTGCGGCTGCTGCGCTGCGGTGATGGCCGTCGGCGATGTAGAAGGCGTCAACCTTATCGGTAAACAGATCGCTGATGCGGGCAATCAGAGCATCATCCGCGATAACCCAAAGCTCGTGGCCGAAGCCGTTTTCGTCGGTAAACTTATACTCGGAAGGGCCCTGGACGGTCCGGGCTATGATATCTTCAAGCTCCTGCTGGTGCTTGAAGGCGAAGAACACGGGCTCGATATTGGCACTCTGAATCTCCACGTGGACCATACGGTCATCCTCCTTGTCCTTGCGGGTAAGCTCGTGTTTCTTGATGCGGCCTTCCACATAATCCTGCGCGTGTGCGCAAAGCACATAGCCGTACTGGGTGCGGCTGCCCATAGTCTGCGCATAAATATAGTAGCAAGGCTTTCCGTCCCTTACCAGCCAGCCCCTCTGCTGCCATAGGCGGAAATTCTCCACCGCCTTGTCATAGACCTTGGGGTCGTGCTCGTCCGGCATAGGGTCGAAGTCGATTTCAGGCTTGGTAATGTGCAGCAGGGACTTTTCGCCTGCCATTGCCCTGGCCTCTTCGGAATTGAGCACATCGTAAGGCGGAGCGGCTACCTCGGTAACCAAGCTCTTAGGCGGGCGCAGCGCCTCAAAAGGTTTAACTCTCATAGGGCTGTTATTTATTGATCTGGAACTTCCTTTCTCCTGTTGCGAAGAAAGCTGCTATCTGGCGTGCTGCCGCAAGGCCTGCGTTCACATTGGCCTCGGCGGTCTGGGCGCCCATTTTCTTAGGGGTAGCGAATACCCGGAGTCCGAACTTCTCCTGCATAACAGCATAGTTGTCCGGCATCACGTCGGTGACATACTTGAGGTCAGGACGCTCTTCCAATGCCTTCTCCAGCCCGGCCTCGTCTATAACCTCCTTGCGGGCGGTATTGACAAGCACAGCGCCCTTAGGCATAGAAGTTATGAGCTCATAGCCTATCGAGCCGATGGTTTGAGGGGTGGCAGGGATATGCACGGATACGAAATCGCAGCTGGAGTAGAGCTCCTTCAGGTCCGAAACCGGTTCAGCTCCGCCTTCGATGATTTTCTCAGGAGTGAGGAACGGGTCGATTGCCTTCACTTTGAGTCCCAGAGCCTTTGCCTTTGCGCCTACCAGCCTTCCTACATTGCCGAAGGCCTGGATACCTATGGTGCGTCCCCCGATTTCGGTGCCGGTTGCAGGGGTGAACTGGTTGCGGCACATAAATATCATCATCGCAATGGCGAGCTCTGCGACAGCGTTGGAGTTCTGGCCTGGAGTGTTCATAACAACCACTCCGGCGGCTGTTGCCGCTTCGAGGTCAACATTGTCATATCCCGCGCCTGCGCGAACCACAATCTTGAGCTTCGGGGCAGCGGCGATGACTTCTGCTGTTACCTTGTCCGAGCGGATGATAAGCGCCTCGGCGTCAGCTACGGCTGCCACCAGTTCGCTTTGCTCTGCATATTTCTCGAAGAGGACGAGCTCATGGCCCGCGGCCTCAAGGATTTCCCTTATCCCGCTTACCGCCTTTGCGGCAAAGGGTTTCTGTGTTGCAAGAAGTACCTTCATAATGCTATTTGTGTGCCTGTTCGAACTCCTGCATGCAGGCTACCAGAGCCTCTACATCCTCGAGGGTGCAGGCGTTGTAGATGGAAGCGCGGAATCCGCCCACGCTGCGGTGGCCCTTGATGCCGATAATATTGCGGCTCTTTGCGAGAGCGGCGAATTCGTCCTGGAGATGCTCGAATCCCGGAGCCATCACGAAGCATACATTCATAAGCGAACGGTCCTCCCTGTCTGCCGTTCCGACGAACATAGGGTTGCGGTCGATTTCAGCATACAGGGTGTCCGCTTTCTTGCGGTTGAGTTCATATATGGCCTCGACTCCGCCCATAGACTTCACCCACTTGAGGGTTTCGTTCATTACGAAGATGGAGAATACCGGAGGGGTGTTGAACATTGAACCCTTGTCTATATGCACGCGAAGGTCAAGCATAGTCGGGATGTAGCGGCTGACTTTGCCGAGGGCGTCCTTGCGGATGATGGCGAAGGTGACGCCGGCAGGGCCGACGTTCTTCTGGGCGCCTCCGTATATCATAGTATATTTGCTGACATCCACAGGGCGGCTCATAATGTCGGAAGACATATCCGCGATGAGCGGAACAGGGCTGTCGATGTCCTCGTGGATTTCGGTTCCGTAAATAGTGTTGTTGGTGGTGATGTGGAAATAGTCGGCATCGGCAGGAATGGTGTAACCCTTAGGGATATAGCAGTAGTTCCTGTCCTTGGAGCTTGCTACAGCAACAGCCTCTCCCAGCCCCTTGGCTTCCTTGAGAGCCTTGCTTGCCCACACGCCGGTATCCAGATATGCGGCTTTCTTCTCAAGGAAGTTCATTGCCACATAGAGGAACTCCATTGATGCACCGCCGGCAAGGAATACGACCTCGTAGTCTTCCGGGATGTGGAGCAGTTCCTTCCAAAGAGCTCTGGTCTCGTCCATTACGGCCTCCCATTCCTTGGTCCTGTGGGAAATGCAGAGCAGTGATACGCCGGTGCCGGCGAAATTGTCGATAGCGGCCTTTGCATTGTCAAGCACTACCTGAGGCAGAAGGCAAGGGCCGGCGTTGAAAACGTGAACTTTGTTCATACTGATTATGGTTAGAAAGTTATTGTTCGATTTCGTAACTAAAGTTAGATATATTCTTGGTTTTTTCAAAAAAATCCTGCTCCAGAGTTCTTCTCACCCTCACTTCCATTGTGCAGTCCATTCCGAAATCCTGAGAGCGCTGCGGGAGTCCCAGGTCCTTGACGGCCTTCATCACTTCCGGCATAGCTTCGTAGGAAAACTTGAGGGTGTACCATCTGCCGGCGATTTTTTCGCACTTCTGTGCTTTGTCGAGGGCGTCGGCAGTGGCGGATTTGTAGGCGCGGATGAGTCCGGGGATGCCGAGCTTGATGCCGCCGAAGTAGCGGACAACTATTACCGCAATATCGCTCAGGCCTGCGCTGTCTATTTGCCCGAGTATGGGCCTGCCGGCAGAGCCTGCAGGTTCCCCGTCGTCACTCGCGCGCCAGAGCTCGCCACCGCATCCTATGCGGTAGGCCACGCAGTGATGGCGCGCGTCGTGGTACTCCTTTCTCGCCGCTTCAAGCAGGGCTTTGACCTCGGCTTCGCTCTCCACAGGATAGGCGAGAGCTATGAAACGGCTGCCCTGGTCCTTGAAAAGTCCTTCTGAGGGGGCTGAGATGCTATTATATACATCAGAATTTGAAATCATATTGCTCAAATTTAACAATTCTTTTTTATCTTCGCGCCATGATTTATCAATTCCGCGTAACGCTTCCCGGCATAAAGGGGTTCTACAGAATTTATAAGGTCAATTCTGCCAATACTTTCTACAGTTTCCACAAGCAGCTGCAGGCCGATCTCGAGTTCCCTACCGACCAGCCGATTCTCTTCAAAGCCCTCGGCCCGGATGAGAATGTAGTTGCAAGATATGCTCTTGTCGATCTCGGTGCAGGTACTGTGGATGATGTTACTGTTGCCAAGGCCATCAAGGACGGAGCTACACATTTCGTCTATTTCTATGACACAAAGGCTAAGAAAAACGTAATCATTGAACTCGAAGAGGAACTTCCTGGCAATGATATTACGGTTCCTACTTTGTTGGATGACTCCAAGGGGCCTAACCCTGCCGCCTTCGAAAACGGTTATGTAGCTTTCGAGGACCTCCCTCAGGAAAAGAAGCGCCTTCCTGGCGAAAAAAATCCTCTTGCAATGCTTCTCGGCGAAGATGATGACGACGAGGACTACGATGACGAAGACGATGAGGATGACAAGGATGAGGAGGAGGAGGATGACGACGAGGACGGCAAGGAAATCTACGACGAGAACGAATAATCTCTGATTGCTGCACGACTGACAGATAATGAAGTTTTGTGCATAAAAAAAAGCCCGGCGGAGCCGGGCAAATCAAAAAAAAACAAAAACACACCTACTGCTTCTTGCCGACCTTCTCAAGGCTGACATTGAAGATAAGTGTAGCACCAGGTTCAATGCCGCGGTTGCCGTTGTCACCGTAACCGAGCTTGGCAGGAATGAAGAGTTCGATTTCACCACCTTCGCCGATAAGCTGAAGACCCTCGGTCCAGCCGCGTACAACACGGTTGAGATAGAGTCTTGCGGCCTCTCCTTCCTCAGGAGTCTGATCGAAGACAGTACCGTCGAGAAGCTGCCCCTTGTACCTTACCCAAACGGTATCGGCACCTGCAGGCTTCACATCGTTACCCTCATTGATAATCCTGTACTGAAGACCGCTGGCAGAAACCTTGACGCCCTCCTTCTTGGCGTTGGCGGCAAGGAACTTCTCCTCCTTCTCCCTATTGGTGTAGAGAGTGTAATTGCGGCGGTTCTCGAGGAAACCGTTGAAGAGTTCGTTCATCCTGTTAGGATCTACGCGGAACTGCTCCTCGAAACCAGGCTGTCCAGGATTGCCCTTGGCATTGAGGAAATCCTCCATACCCTTGCGAATCTGGGCATAGTTGAGATCTCCGAAATTATAGTTCTTGATGAAGCTACCGAAGTTTACACCAACCAGATAGCTGACATCATTGAGCTCCGAGCGTGAAGGAAGGAAATCCTTCGCGGTCTGCTCCTTTGGAGCGACCTCGGCTGCTGCCTCGTTCTCTCCCTCTGCGGCCTGCTCAGTCTTAGGTTGGCAAGCCACCACTGCAAGGCCCATTGCAAGGCCCATAAACCATTTGTTTACTTTCATTTTTATAACTTAAAATTTGTTAAAGTTCCCAAGCAAGGGCGGATGCACCGAGAATGGCTGCGTCGGACTCCTTGAGTTGTGAGAAGAGCAATTCTACCTTGTCCTTCCACAAAGGGAGTACGTGCTCGTTCATCGCCTTGACGGTTGGCTCATAGATAAACTCCTTTGAGCGCGCAAGACCGCCGAAGAGGACAATGGCCTCAGGAGCGGAGAATGCGATGAAGTCCGCAAGAGAAGTGCCGAGAAGCTTTCCGGTAAACTCGAATACCCTGAGGGCAAGAACATCACCTTCCTTTGCTGCCTCATATACATCCTTGGAAGTAATCTTGTCCACCTCACGCAGCAGACTCGGTTCTTCGGACATATCCAGCCACTCGCGTGCCGTACGGGCAACGCCGATGGCGGAGCAATATGCCTCAAGACAGCCGTGCTTGCCGCAGCCGCACTGACGTCCGTTGTGGCGCACTGCGCAGGTATGGCCCAGCTCTCCGGCGAAGCCGTCGTGTCCGTAAACCACCTGTCCGTTAATCACGATTCCGCTGCCGACACCGGTACCGAGGGTTATCATAATGAAATCCTTCATACCCTTGGCTGCACCGTAGGTCATCTCTCCCACTGCAGCCGCGTTGGCGTCATTGGTAAGAGAAACAGGGATTCCGCCGAGAGCATCGGAAAGCATCTTTGAGAATGGGACAACCTCATCGGCAGCCCACTCGAGGTTCGGTGCAAAAGCAATCTCTCCGGTATAATAGTTTCCGTTGGGAGCACCGACTCCGATTCCTCGGATCTCACCGACTTTATCTGCCTTTACGACAAGTTCTTTGATGGCAGCAGCAAGGTCTGCGATAAAATCAGCTGCGTCTGCGTGTCCGTCAGTACGGATGACACTCTGAACCAGAACGTCACCGCGGGCGTCAACTACACCGATTTTGGAGGTCTGTCCTCCGACATCTACTCCTACTACGTATTGCTTGTCCATAACTAATCAACTTTAATGTCCTTGTTAACATTCCTGCTGCCGTAAATTGCATAGAATACGAGATATGCAAGGCAGAGAATAATCAGCCAGTAGCTCTGCAGGGAGCCGACCTTGTCGGCAAGCAGATTCTGGAAGAACGGAATGATACCACCACCGCAAACCAGAGTCATAAAGATACCTGAAGCGGTTGCCGTATATTTGCCGAGGCCCTCTGTTGCGAGGTTGAAGATGGAGCCCCACATCACTGAAGTGCAGAGTCCGCAAGCGGAAACAAGCACAAGTGCGAGAGGTGCACCGAATACCATAATGTCAGCAGGAACGAAGATGATGCCGAGAACCAGCAATGCAGCAACAGCTGCTGTCACGGTGAGCATTGACTTGCTGCTGACCTTGGCTCCGATGGCCCCACCGATCAGACGGCCGACAAGCATGCAGAACCAATATGCTCCGACAAATGAACCGGCAACTGCAGGGCTCAGCACCTCAGAGAAGTGAATGTTTGCAGTATTGGGAACACCGACCTCGATACCTACATAGAAGAAGATGGCAACCGCACCGAGCAGGAAGTGGCGGAATGAAAGAGGTCCGTGAGGATCCTTTTCAGCCTTGCCTGCCAAACGGGCAGCCTTCTCCTCAGGAGTCTCCATATGAGGCTCAGGGATGTTGGTAAACAGGATAACAAGGAATGCAAGAGCAAAAATCACCATAGCAATAATCATCACCGGTGCAGCCTTGGCAACGGATGCGTCAGCAATGCTTCCACCGACAAGCCAACCCACGAAAATAGGAGCTATGGTTCCTCCGATGGAGTTGCAGGAACCGCCAAGCTGGATAAGCTGGTTACCCTTGTTTCCGCCACCTCCGAGAAGGTTGAGCATAGGATTGACAACGATGTTGAGCATACACATTGAGAAACCGGCCACGAATGCTCCGGCAACATAGACTGCAAATGACTCAACATAACCGGAAAGGAACTGGATACCTACGCCCACGAAGCCGACGATAACTGCGGCCAGAGCTGTGAATTTGTATCCTTTCCTCTTGAGGATGATACCTGCAGGAATACCCATACAAGCATAAGCGATGAAGTTTGCAAGGGTACCGAGCTGTGAAAGAGCCTTTGACGCACCGAACTGATTGGTGACAATCACTCCCATTGAGCCTGCAAGGTTGGTGACGAACGCAATCATAAAGAAGAGCGCGAACATCACGATTATTGCAGGAAGATTTTTGTTCTTTGCCATAATTGATTATTGTTTAGTATTCTGATTTATTGGATTAATCGAGAGCTGCAAGGTTCTGCGGATTCACGAGCTGCTTTCCTTCAGGGGTGTAAGCATACTCGATTCTCTTCTCAAAGTATTTCTCAACCTTGCCGCGGACAACCTTTGCGGTAGAGTTCACGAGTCCGTTACCCTCATTCCAAGGCTCTTCGCAGACTACAACCGCAGCAGGGAGCCACTTCTCAGGGAACATTCCCTCGTGTACGCCACCCTTGCGGTAGCTGTCTATATCCTTCTGGATAAGAGCGAGCTGAGCCTCCTTGTCCTCACCTGCCGCTGCGCGGAGGGCGTCCTTGTTCGGCACTACGAGCACAATGGTGTAAGGACTCTGGTTGTTGTGGAGAATAACATTGTCGATATACTTGGAAACGACTGCGAGGTTGTCCTCATATCCTTCCGGAGAATATTTCTCACCGTCGGAAGAGATGAGCAGGGACTTGAAGCGACCGGTAACATAAAGATAATCAGGGTCTTCCTTGCAGATATATCCGCGGTCTCCGGTATGCAGCCAGCCGTCAACGATGGTCTGTGCGGTAGCCTCAGGATTCTTCCAGTAGCCAGCCATCACATTTTCACCCTTGACCACAATCTCTCCTGTCTCGCCGTTAGGAAGCACCTTGCCCTCGTCGTCGCAGATGATGCACTCCATAGGCCTTACGATACGGCCGGATGAGCCGAAGCGGGCGTGGCCCGGAGAGTTGGAGCAGATGACAGGAGTAGCCTCGGAAAGTCCGTAACCCTGGAAAGTCGGCATACCGATTGCGCAGAAGTAGCGCTGGAGCTCGATATCGAGAAGAGCGCCACCGCCGACGCAGAACTGCATCTTGCCTCCGAAGGTCTCACGCACCTTGCTGAAGATGAGCTTGTCGAACAGTGCCATAAGAGGCTTCCTCCAGCACTGGGCGAAGCCGCCGCGATTGTAGTATTCTTTATTGTATGCGATAGCGTTCTTGAGAGCAAAATTGTAGAGCTTCTCTGTAGTCTTGCCCTTCTTCTTGATTCCGCTTTCAATCGCCTTCTTGAATGTGCGGCTGATGGCCGGAACGGTAAGCATCACCTGAGGGTGAATCTCCTGCATAGTAGGGATAATATTGCGCAGCTGTGCGGTAGGGGTCTTGCCCGGCACGGTTGCGATGCTTCCGCCCATAGACATCATAGTATAGAAACCTGCAACGTGTGCGAAGCAGTGATCCATCGGCAGGATAATAAGCATAACGGATCCGCGCTCAATCTGGATAACGGATGAGGCCTGCTCAACATTTGCAGTATAGTTGCGGTGGGTAAGCAGGATTCCCTTAGGGTCAGCGGTTGTGCCGGAGGTGTAGCTGATGTTGGCGTAGTCATCCGGTCCGACGGAAGCCATCCTGGCCTCAACTTCGCCCGGGTGCTCTTCCATATACTTGACACCCATTGCACGAATCTCGCTGAGGGCGATTTCTCCTTCCTTCAGCTCGATATCGTCCATCACGATGACCTTCTCGATTGCAGGGCAATTGCCGATAACCCTGCGCACCTTCTCGATTTCCATTTCTGAAGCCACGACGAAGCGTGAATCAGAGTGGTTGATGCGGAAAGTAAGGTCATAATCGGATTCAAGCTTATATGAAAGCGGAACGTTGACTGCGCCCGCAAAGAGAATTCCAAGTTCTGTAATGACCCAAGCGGGACGTGCTTCGGCGATGAGGGAAACCTTGTCTCCCTTGCCGAGACCGAGTGCCATAAAACCGGCGGCGAGAATCTTACCCTCGTCTCTGGTCTTGATAAATGAGGTTTCAGTCCAAACTCCGTCCACCTTCTCACGAAGGAAGGTGTCGTTCTGGTACTTCTCTGCGTACCTGTTGACGAAATCAATAATTGTAATTCTTTCTGACATTGTTATTTGAAATTTGGGGTTTTAGTTACTTCTGGGCGAAAAGACCGAACAGCTGTGCGTCAATCATATCGGTCAATTTTGAAAAGTCCTCCGGATTGTTGCCGAACTTGATATGGTCGGCATCAACGATGAGAAGATTCCCGTCGTAGGACTCGATCCATTTCTCATACTTTTCGTTGAGTCCGGTGAGATAGTCAATGCGTATGCCCTTCTCGTACTCGCGGCCGCGTTTCTGAATCTGGGCAACGAGATTCGGGATGGACGAACGGAGATAAATCAGCAGGTCAGGATTGCCCACCAGGGACATCATAAGGTTGAACAGGTCGGAATAATTCTGGAAATCCCTCGAGGACATCAGGCCCATATCGTGAAGGTTAGGAGCGAAAATCCTCGCATCTTCATAAATGGTACGGTCCTGGATAATGACATCGTCGGTCTTGGAAATATCGACTACATCCTTGAATCTTTTGTTGAGGAAATAAATCTGGAGGTTGAACGACCACCTTTCCATATCCTCATAGAAATCAGAGAGATAGGGATTGAATTCGACTGATTCGAACTTCGGAATCCATCCATAGTGCGCGGCCAGCATCTTGGTGAGCGTGGTCTTGCCGCTGCCTATGTTTCCTGCAATGGCTATGTGCATAATTACAAAATTAAATCCTACAAATTTAATTAATTATTCGAATAAACCGAAAAGCATCGCGTCAATCCTGTCCGTAATGGATGCGAAGTCCTCGGGGCGATTCTCAAAATCCATACCATCACCATCGATAACAAGCAGCTTCCCCTTGTACGAATCAATCCATTTCTCGTAAAGGCTGTTCAGGCCTGCAAGATAGTCCAGGCTGATGCCCTGCTCGTATTCACGGCCCCTTTTCTGGATTTGGGAGACCAGATGCGGAACCGAGGACTTGATGTAAATCAGAAGGTCAGGTTCCTTTACCAGTGACATCATCAGTTCGAACAGGTCCATATAGGTTCGGAAATCCCTGTCGGAGAGATTTCCCATCCTGTAATTGTTTTCGACAAAGATGTGTACGCCCTCCAGAATGGTCCTGTCCTGGATAATCACCTCGTCGCTCCGGCGGATTTCCAGAATATCCTTGAAGCGCTGGGCGAGGAAATAGACCTCCAGATTGAAGGACCAGCGTGGTATGTCGGAGTAATAATCCTCGAGATAAGGGTTGTATGTGACTGACTCATAGCGGGGAGTCCAGCCATAATATTCTGAGAGCTTTCTGGTAAGAGTGGTCTTGCCACAGCCGATGTTGCCTGCGATACCTATGTGCATAGGCGCAAATTTACAAGAAAGTTCGGGATAAAAAAAGAGCAGCGCATCACTGCGCTGCTCACCCTTGTGTATTGTCGGGCCTAGAGCCAGCCCTTATCCACGCAGAATTGTTCGTATTGCGGGATATCTTCTGTCCATCCAGTCACCTTCTGGCCGCTTACGGCATATTCGTAAACAGTTCCGTCAGGGTCGGTGCGCTTGAGCTTGAACTCGATTGCATCCACCTTGGTCCCGGCAGCGGTCTCAACGGAATTCTTGACAATCTTGCCGTCGGTGATGGTCACTTTGTAACCATCACCCGGAATATATCCGGTCTTGTCACCGCCAAGAGTGTAGTAGCCCTGCTCAAGCCACATATTGTAGCAGGTCCTCGGCTGGTATGCATCCACATCTTCAGCACTGAAACTCAGAGAAGGCGTGTCACAACTTGCCTTGAAACGGAGCGCGTCAAGGAAGTAATAGCTTACCTCCGGGCTGCAGTCAATGAGGGTAACATTACACTTGTCACTGTCATTGTTTGTGGTGTTGGTAATCTCCACAAGGTAGAGGACCACGTGATCTCCGGTAGCAATATTGTCTCCGAAGCAGATCCAGCGGCCGTCAAATTCCTTCACCGGAGTGTATTCAGGCTCCTGAACTTCGTAAGTCTCGCAAGCGGCAAAACTCAGTGCAGCCGCAAGACCAAGAATAGCTTTAGTTATATTTTTCATAAGATATTCCTTTTTGAATTGTTATTTATGCCACCAGAGTTTTTCGGTCAGAGGCTTAACCTCAGGAGCATTCTCATTGTAAATGGATGAGCTGTCCGGGATAAGGAACCTGACTGCAGGAGAATCGATAACACCATTGTAGAGGGTGATGGTAGTTCCCCTTGTCGGATATCCGGTACGGTTGATGTCAAACCAGGCCTCAAGAGACATACAGCGTGGCATAGAAGCCCACTTGTGGTTAATAATCTGCTCAACCATAGCCTCGGCAGATCCAGCTGCGAAAGCATAGTCCCCTGCGATAAAGCCTGCCGCTGCATCGGCATAGCCGGTCCTTGCAAATGCGGCCTCAAGAGCAGCATCGTAGCAAGCCTTTGCGGATGCGGCATTGCCAAGACGGGCATAAACTTCAGCCTTCAGGAAGAAAACCTCATCGACGGTGCCGAAGTAAACAGGGTCGGTGGCTGCAATGGCGAATCTTGGAGCCACGGCAGGGTCAACCAGCTGTCCGTAAGGAGCATCTCCCGCAAGAGCGCCCTCGAAATAGAAGCCGAGACGAGGGTCGTTTGCGCTGAGCACGCCGAGGATGTCGGAGCAGGCCCTGATATTATCAGGAGTGTTGAGCATACGGCGGTCGTTCTCGTAGAGAGGGTTGGACTTGTCGGCTGCATCGAGGAAGTGGTCGAAGGCAGCATCGGCAGCAAGGAAATTGTCCTCTGCGAGCAGAGCCTCGATTTTGGTCTTGTTGGCGTCGAAATCCCTGATGAGCACCTTGAGATAAATGGTGTTGGCAAACTGGAGCCAAGCATCGACATCTCCGGCAAAAATCATATCTGAGCCGGCAGAAGGGTGGGTAAGTTCGTCAGCTGCAGCGGTAGCGCTGTCCATCGCCCTCACCTCTTCGAGGTATGCAATGAGCATTTCCTGAACCTGCTCAGGGGTATCGAAATGAGGCTGCTCGGAATAAGTCTCGGCAAGAGGGCCTTCAGTCCACGCAACATCACCGTAAAGGCTGGTGAGCAGGTACATATTGTAGGCAATCATAGTCTTTGCCTCAAGCTCGAAGTTAGAGTAGCCGCCGTCTGCACACTTCCCGATGATGGTCTTCAAGGTAGGAAGAACGCGGGAGTAGATATTGCGCCAAGGACGGATGAAGTAGGATGAGCTGACTGTAAGGTCGTAGTTCATCACGGTAATATACTGGTTGGTAGTCTTGTTGTGGGTAGCATACTGTGCCCAGAAATCTCCGACCATCGTGAGGTCACCACCCAACTGGGACACGGTGACCAGCTGTGCTGAAGGAAGCAGAGTCTCCACGCTTGCATCGGCAACATAGTTGGGGTTGTCGTTGACATCCAGCCATCCGTTGCAGGATGCGAGAGTCAAAGAAGCTGCAAGCAATGATATTTTGATGATATTTTTCATACTTTCAACAATGTTTTAGAATACAACCTTGACACTTGCACCAAAGGTACGTGTAGATGGTGCTGCATAATACTCACCATACTGGGAGGTAAGGTCGCTACCGTAGTTGGTAACGTCAGGATCAATCATTCCCTGGTTAGGAGTCCACATCAGCAGGTTCCTTCCGAATACTGAAAGGTCGATTCCGGTAAGCCAGCCGAGTGAGTCGAACCACTTGCGCGGAAGCTGATAGGTAAGGCTGAGCTCGCGGAGCTTGATATAGGTCTTGTCGAGAAGATCGTCGTGATAGGCCTCCTTGTTGTAGTTGCTGTAGTAGTATCCGTAGAGAGGGTAGTAAGAATTGACAGGAAGGTCATTCTCTACATACTCTCCGTTGCGTACATACACTGCATCAGGATAAACGAAGGTATCACGGTCGTTGAACATAGTCTTCTCAGCATTACCGTTGAAGTAGGTGATGGCTGCTGTTGCAGAGTACATAAGACCTCCCTTGCGGTAATCGAAGGCTGCTCCGAATACCAGGTTCTTGTAGCGGAAGCTGGTGTTCAGACCCATAGTATAGTCATAATCCGCAATTCCGAGGGTCTCCTTCTCGGTGGAAGATACCACAGGAAGACCTGTTGTTGCATTTACTATGGTCTTGCCGTAGAATTCACTGTCCTTATCCTGCACGGTCTCAGTCTTGTAGTACTGCCAGGTGCCGAGGGACTCGCCTACGATTGCCATAAGCTGAGGGCCGGCGGTAAGACCGTAAATAGTGGTCTCCTTAACATCATCCCAGAGCTCGAGCACCTTGTTGTCGTTCTTTGAGAAGGTATATCCGATATTCCACTCGACATCCTTGGTACGGATAGGAACGAGGCCTACGGAGAGCTCGATACCGCGGTTCTGGATAAGACCCACATTCCTTACGCTGCTGGTGTATCCTGATTCAGGTGCCAGAGTTGCGGAAATAATCTGGTTGGAGGTTTTCTTGTCGTAGAGGGCAACATCGAAGCTCAAGCGGTTGTCGAACAGGCGCACATCGGCACCGATTTCGGCCTCGGTTGAAATCTCAGGCTTAAGCTCGGTTGCAGGAAGCCTTGTGAGGCGCTCGAGTCCTGAATAACCGTCAAGAGGCATAGTAAGTGAGCCGAAACCGAGGTTTACAGAACTGAGGTAATAGTATGAGGATGTGAGATAAGGAGATGCATCGTTACCGGTCTGTCCGTATCCAGCCCTGATTTTGAAGAAGCTGAGCACATCATTCTTGATTTCAGGAACGAGTTCGGTCAGGATTGCGGAAACATTGGCTCCCCAGTAGAAGAATGAACGGTTCTGTGTAGGCAGGGTGCTGGACCAGTCGTTGCGGGCTGAGAGCGTGAGGTAAAGACCGTCCATAAAGCCGAGGTCAGCCTGAGCATAGGCACCGACAAGGCGGCGGAGGGACTTGTAGGATGAAGCGGTAGGAGTCATTCCTGAAGTGTTCAGGAAACTTGGCCACTCGCTGACTGCAAGACCGGAGAGGGAACCATAGGTATATTCGGAGCTGCGCTGGTTGACATTGACGCCGGCAACAGCATTGAATGTCCACACATCCTTGATTCTGTAATCCGCATTGAGCAGGAAGTTTGCATCCAGCTGAGATGAACGGTAGCGATCCTCGGAATATGAGCCAATTTCACCGGAAGCACCCTCATTGTCAGCATAGGAACCGGGGTTGAAAGTCCAGAGGTCATTGTAGTTGGACTGGAAGGTGTTGGAAATATCGGCACCTACGCGGGCGATAGCCTTGAGACCCTTTACGAGCTGCAGGCCGGCTTCAATATTGCCGTAAACGCGGTCTTCCTTGTACTCGGAATAGTTGTGGTCAAGAATCCACCAAGGGTTCTGGGCATAAGGGGTGTAGAAGTTGTCCGCATTGTTGTAGATGCTGTTGTAGTCCTTAA
>JBJEBK010000038.1:0-1787 GCA_051869975.1 Candidatus Cryptobacteroides sp.
CCAAAAGGGTTCCGGGGGTTCGAATCCCCCTCTCTCCGCTGAATGAGGAATTTGCTAAATGATGCAAGTTCCTCATTTTTATTTATTTACGCCCCTAACCCTCGAAAAATCAAAGAGTTAGAGGCGTATTTTTGTCTATGTTTTGACTACATTTTGTAGCCATTTCGCTGCCAAATTTTCTATGCAAATCGTAAACATCCCGATGCAGACCGTATGCATACCGGAGGGCAAAATCCGCTGCATACACCTTTTCCGGACCGTTGGGGATTCGAACCCGGTATTGATTATCAATGAGTTTGGCCGGGTGAAAGGCTCGTGTTTACGGAGTGCTTACGGGCGAAAATTCGCGGTGCGGATTTTGTAGGGCGGGGCGGCTACTTTACGTTTTTGACAAGAGGCCTGAAGAACCTGAGGAACTTCACCGTTGTCTCGTATAACCACTCAAATTGTCTCTGCCAATCATTACGATCGTGGTAATCGCCTTCAGTCTCCAATGAAACATTCGATGACTTCTTGTCATCCATTCTTAGCCACTGGATTTTCTCGCCGATCTTCTCTTTGGATTTCTCGTTACCAGCCTCATATAACTTATCAAAGACCTCTTTTGCATTTGAAGTTTGGATGTTCAAATCCACAGCTATATTAGTCTTTCCTCTGCCTACACAAGCACTAAGCCAGATTCCAGAGGTCCCAATGGCAACATTAGTCCAATGCTGAGGTAATGGCCTCTGCGGATTAAACTCCTTTGGCTGGTCAAGCACATATTTGCGATACTCTTCCCAATACTCCAACTTGAGCTTCTCGGTGTCGGATAGCTCATCGCTAACCTGCTTGCGGACGTTCTTCGTCCATCCATTTGGCTTTGCTGCAATCTTGAAGTTCGGGGCTACCGGGCTATCTCCAATCCGGAATAACTGAACCTCAATTGCAAAGAACTGATAATCGTCACTCGTGATGGCATTGAGCCAGTCTACCGCCGCACGATGCTCTTCCCTGACCTGAGAGGAAATCCAGATAAAGGTAGATGCCTCAAGACCGGCGCAATAGGTAATAACCTGTCCCAGATGAGTATGGTCGGTTTGCTCAAGCTGATTCTCGATTACGACATTTCTGTTGGTATTTATATCCTTGCACAGTATGTCGGCGCTGAACGATCCGACCTTCTCTTCCTTGCCAATCACCTCCAGATCCATTCCGATGGCCTCGCTGAGGATTTCGATATTATCCGGTTCAGCGAGCCATGGTGTGAAATCCTTGGCCTCATCCTTCCATTGATCACGCAGATCAACTTTTTCAAGTCTTGCGAGCTTACCCATATTCTTTGCTTTTAGTCAACGACTTCAAAGGTAGGAATAATCAGTGAGACCACAATGGGTTGAGGTGAATAAAGGGCCTCACGATGAAGGCCCTAACTTCTACCATACTACCACTTTATCTACAATGTCCTGTTGCTCAGACGCCGTCCGTCGGAGGTAGATTCGTGTCGTTTCTATACTCTCGTGGCCCATCAAGTCAGCAAGAAGTGCAATGTCATTGTATTGTTCAAGAAAATTCTTTGCGTATCGATGACGAAACGAATGAGGGTACACAACCTTGGGGTTCATCTTATATTTGACAGCATAGTTTTTCAATTGCTGCGCGATGCCCCTTGTTGTTATTCTCTCTCCGAATCTGTTCAGGAATAGATACCCGCTGCCTCTTCCGGATGCCTTCAGCCACTCAAGCGCTTCTCCCCTCAGAGTCTTGGGGATGAATAACCTGCGGACTTTTCCTCCTTTTGTATAGAT
>JBJEBK010000039.1:0-1755 GCA_051869975.1 Candidatus Cryptobacteroides sp.
AGCACTTCAACCCGGTCATTATCAATCATATCACTTGTTTCAGCTGCAGCTTTTTTATTATTGCCGTTACAGCAGGAAACAAGGACGGCAAGACTCGAGATAAGACAAAGGATATTTCTCATAATCAAATAATTATATTAAACAGATAACCCGAGACTATAATACAAATGGTTACGACGGCGAAGAAAATGCCCACAAGTTTCCAGGTCATTACCTTCTTCAGCAATGTCGCCTCCGGAATCGAAAGCCCCACGACTCCCATCATAAAGGCTATGGCCGTTCCGATCGGAATGCCTTTGGCCACGAACACCTCCACTATAGGCACGATTCCGGCAGCATTGGAGTACATCGGCACGGCAAGAATGGTTGCAATCGGCACCGCAAAGAAATTATCCTTGCCCATATACTGCTCGAAGAAACCCTCGGGCACGAAGCCGTGCATCGCTGCACCTATACCTATTCCTATCAGCACATACACAAGCACTCCTTTCACGATGCCCCAGGAGTCTTTCACAATGCCGGGGATGCGCCTCAAAAACGGGATTCTTTCCTCCTCCCATTCCTCAGCCTTCATATCGCTCTGCTTCTGGATATTCTTCACCCAGTCGGAAAGCAGAGGCTCCAGCTTCATCCGTCCCAGAATCCAGCCACCGACCATTCCAAGCAATATTCCGCTAAGCACATAAATAACAGTGATTTTAACCCCGAATGCTCCGAGAAACATTGCCACAGCCACCTCGTTCACTAACGGTGAGGTAATCAGAAAAGCAAATGTAACTCCCAGAGGGATGCCGCCTTTCACGAAGCCTATGAACAGCGGTATCGATGAACAGGAACAAAAAGGTGTAATAGCCCCGAAACACGATGCCAGCAGATACTGCAAACCATACAGTTTGTGAGTCTGGAGATAATTCTTCAGTTTGCTTACAGGCAGATAGGCATTGATGATGCCCATAATTGCACTGATTACAAATAGCAGAATCAGAATCTTGATGCTGTCATAAATAAAAAAATTCAGCGCATCACCCCACTTTGAAGCCTTGTCCAGTCCGAAAATCCCGAAGACGAGCCAATCGGCAAGTCGTTGTAACATATTGTCTTAGAATAAAATAACCATACAATAATAGATGCCCATAGCAATGAATATTCCGCCGGCAATCCAGGATACCCACTTCTGTACCGTCTTCATCTTTCCGTAGAAATCCCCGACTTTGCCTATGCTGAAAGCAATCAACCAGGCAACAATCAGCACTGGCAATGCCGTTGCAATGGCGAAAACCACCGGATACAGGACTCCTGCAGCAGATGCAGCGGACATCGGAATCAACATTCCGAAATAGAACACCGCACTCGTTGGACAGAATGCCAAGGCGAAAAGGATTCCAAGCAGAAAAGCGCCCCAGAGCCCCCCGCGGGCAAGTTTATCTTCCCTTTCTCCGCTACCTTTTGCTCCACCGAAAGAAATCTTGTCCGCAAATAGCATAAAGACACCAAAGACAATGAGCAGCGGTCCGATGGCCTTCTCACCCGTACCGGTAAAGAACTTTTGCAGATGGAATACACTCAATCCACGGTGCAAAATCAGGATGAGTACCACACCCAGCACAGTATAGGAAATCGTCCTCCCGAGTGCATACATCAATCCTTTGGCAAATACCCTTCTGCGGTCAGCCACATCCTTTCCGATATAGCTGACTGCAGCGATGTTCGTTGCCAACGGACAGGGCGAGATGGCTGTAAGCAAGCCAAGCAGCA
>JBJEBK010000040.1:0-1747 GCA_051869975.1 Candidatus Cryptobacteroides sp.
GAGTTCAATGGAGAGACCGAAGTCAGTCACTTCGTGACCGCCATCGGACTCTCGTGAAACGCCCAGCAAGACATTCATCGGCAAGCCGCTGAAAGCCTTGCCCTCATGGGCAGAGCGGTATCCGTCAGCCAGTCTTTGCCAGGTCTCCGATCCTGTCAAAGCCAGCCTCACGGATGCTGTCTATAGAGCGGCTTCGCCGCCATCGTCCCCACCCGCCCAGCCAATTCCGTCCTCGGTGGCTCCGCCACCTCGTCCGCGCCGGCTTTCCCCAGCAGCTGCGCTGCGGCAGATGCAAAAGGACTATCTTATATCAAAGTTGTATGGTTATTGCTTGAAAGGTACAATAGGCATATTAATTGCAGCGACCAATAGTTTGCCAAATTTATCAAATTGAGGAACAAATATGAAACGCATATTTATTGCAATAATGGCTTTGACAGGCCTCATCATATCCGGATGCAATAAAGAAAACCCGGCAGATAAGGTTGAAACAATACTGATGTACGTTTCCTCCGAGACAGGCACTTACCAGCCTTGGGGAAGTGAGACTTCCTTTGAGTGTATGCTCGTTAAGGAAGAAGGTGAATCCGAATTCCATCCACTACCCTATGGCGACATCGAGGGATTTGATTATCAACAAGGTCATCAATACAAATTGAAAGTCCAGAAAACGACACTTGCAAATCCACCTGCAGACGCATCCAACATTGCCTATAAACTTCTGGAAATCATAAGCGACATTCCAAAAGCTGATCCAACGCCCCAGGAGTTACCCGAAGAAGCCAAGTTCAAACTCCAGATGGCACAACTTTTACCATTTATGAACCTGGACACTCAGTTGCCGGCTCCATTTGATTACCTGTTGTTCCGTATAACCGACATTAATGACGAATATTCATTCCCTTCACAACCTGAATATCTGAAATACTACGATTTGATAGAAATGTCATCCCCGGGGCTTCCTGATACCTTCACCATTTATAAAGACGAAGGCACAAGTACCAGTTTCACATCACAATGGGGCTCGTATTTCTGGGAAACAACAGATTTTCCTCTGTTTCTCAAAGGGTATAAGGACGGGGAACTCATATACGAATATTCAATTACTCAGGTGATGCGCCAGCGAGATTTCATCGGAATAGACTGGAAGAACGGGGATATAGTCCTTTCAAACCCCACTACCAATTGCATCTTCAACATCCTTGACAAGCGTTACGAATTTCTCCTGACTGATACTCAAATAGTCAATGATACACCATATGTCAAGATTTTTGTAAACATCTTGGCATCCCTTTCAGACACGGAGTTACTCAAAAGACAGGAATCCGTATTGAAATGGCTGTTGAATAAGTATTTGGATAATAATACTTCATCCTCTGCTTCTTCATTCCAAACGCTCCCGGAAGGTGCTGAAATTGTAGAAACTTATGAGAATAATACGACTCGAGCAGCACTTCTCCATAAGCCAGAGGACGAGCTGAACGAAGAACGTTTCTATGTCATTGCAGAAGCAAAATAATTATAGAGGTTAAGCTCGTTTTCCCTTCTAGAATTCGCGCAGACTCTCGTGTCTGCGCTCCGATGACACGCCCGGAATGACAGTGGCCATTGCCGAAAGATCGGCAACGTCCACAGACTTTCCTCTTCGGGCAGAGCGGTATCAGAAGATGCTGCCTGTCGGCATCATCCTCTGATATAGTCAACAACGGAAGCAAGCTTTGCTATTTTTATTATTTTTTATTGTATA
>JBJEBK010000041.1:0-7520 GCA_051869975.1 Candidatus Cryptobacteroides sp.
GCAACACTACAACATGTTCTAAATGACTTGATGAAACGAAAGAAATCATTACCTTTGCAAACACTGTAGCTTTGATGCGGAAATCACTGTACTGCTGATGCCGAAAATGCTGTACTCTTGATGCCAAAATCGCTGCACTTCTTGATGCCGAAATCACTGTACTTCTCGTTACCGTTCACAACTCATCATATCAACTGCTTCTGAATCTTTTCAACTATCACCTCGCAACCCCTTTCGAGGGTGTCCCTGGTGTCGCGGTAGATGTCGTCGCAGAAGAAGCCGTTCGGGTCGGCGAGTATGGCCGGACTTCCGAAGCAGTACATCATGAACAATTGGATTTTGTCCCACTGGTCCTGCGGGACATAGCTTCTGAGGGTGTAGAGGTGCTGGGGCTCCATCACAAGGATGAGGTCCGCTGAGGCAGGGTCCGCTTCGCGGACATATTGCGTCTCGCCACCGAAGTCATAGCCCTTCTCGGCGAGTATGGCACCGAAGGCTTCCGGCCTTCGGGCGTGGCCCAGCTGCAGGGTCCCGGCGGAATCAACGGTCCACCCTTCGATTCCGGCCTCGGTGAGCTTCTTGCGGAGGATGAACTCCGCACCGACACTGCGGTACATATTGCCGCTGCAGATGAATAGGATGCGGTGCATGGTGGGTAGGTGGTGTTTGTGGAACGAAAAATTAATGGGTTGTCGGTGCTCAGAAAAAGTGAACGTGTATCGGCCGGAATAAGTACTCGCTTCGTTCGCTTCCTTGAGCGCTCGGCCTTGCTCGCGCCAATTATTCTGTAACAGGACGCACGGATTGCCCGTAGAAGCGGAGGCGGCCGCCGCTGCCCTTGCGCACACCGACCGAATAGAAGTACACGACGTATGCGCAGTAAGGGTAGTCCATATTGCGGGACGAAGACCAGTAGAAGCCGAAGGACCCAACATTGCCCAGGTAGCCGTAGTACCGGTAGCCGGCAGCAGGAAGGAAAATCCAGTTGTCGGTATATCCGGGCTTCTTTGACTGCACTTTGAACCCCTTCACTCCATTAAGCGTTGTCCATGTCCACGAACATTTCTCTCTCAACTCTGTCCACTCCGCATCGGTTGGCATACGCCATTTTCCACCGAGAGTAACTGCTGCCGCATCATCAGAGGCTTCTAGTGTGGTCTTGTTGTCCACTGTACCGTAGAATAATTGTGTATTATACTTTGTCCATCCTCTTTCATATGACGAACCGGTGTGATACGGACAATTGCTCCAATCTAGATAAATGCTTTTCTCTGCCACATCCTCAGTTCCTGCCCACTGATAATATCCGCCATACTCCTCAGGCTTTGTAGCCCCCAGATTGCAATCCGCCCATTTGACCGAAAGCCCGAGATCCACATAACCGGGTTGAAGTCGGTCATTATTATCAGCAGTATCCCTTGTCGTTTTTGCCGGTTCCTCAACACCCAACAGTCGGCAAATATTGGTCAGGAGCGGTCCGAAAGAGCGTTCCGGATTCGGAAACGCATCAATCCAGTTGAGGTTTTTCAGATAATACTTCTTTGCCCCCTGGAATGCATCATCTGTGATGCGGAAAGTAAGTATGGGTTTATGGTCTTCGGACGCCAATTCTATCTCACGGTCAACCTGTTCGGACCTGTTGAAACTGTCGGAAAACACGACCAGCATCATACGACTGTAGTCCAGACCATCAACAATGGCTTTTGCATACACCACTCCGGCAGGGATATCGCGATAGGCAACAAAGCACCGGATACGATGCTGTTCAAGGTACGCGCAGATTCCCTCGACCACCTTTTGGTCTTTGGATGAATAACTGATAAAAACGTCGTAACGGTATTCCATATACTCAACTATCTGATTTTAACCATATAATTCTCCGAATCATCCCAGGCATCAACAAACCTGCACACAGGGACTGTCTGAGATACATCTCCGTGATAAGGATTGTAGCACACAACAACATCCTCATCACAGGAAAGAACTACTACAGCGTGGTCAGGCCGTTTGCCAAGAATCACATCCTCCGCCGCCTCCCAATCTGGGTCTCCGTCGATTTCTCCCCCATCCAAAGCAACGATTACCTGATACCCGTCGGACAAGGCATGCCTTACATCTTCAATGGATGAATGATAAGAACGCTCAACGGAAAGTCCGTGCAAAGAGCATAGTGCGCCAATTCGTGATAGCGGAGTTCCTTCCTCCTTAAGCCAGTCGGCAGATGAAGCTTCCTGAGTCAAGACATCCTCGCTGATGGTGATGCCGAAACATTGGAGGACATATTGCTCGCAACGCACATTGCACAAGTTGTCTTCCTGCCCTGTCGCAGCGTACGCCATCATAGGATTGATTCCGCTCTGGGGTGCTGCAAGCGACAGATACTCGCGGAAACGGGCATTCTTCTTGGCTGCAAGAAGAATGGTGCGGGTCTCCTCCGGTGTGGAGTTTCCTTCAAGGAAAGAGGCTACAATCTCATCCGTGAGCATTTGTTTGTCAATTTCCATATTCTTTAATCACTATGGCGGCGAATTCGCTCATCGCCCGTTTCTTGATATTGTAAAGGTTTGCGACAGTTATATCCAACTCTTGCGCAAGCTCTTTGTAGTCATACCCTTCAAGAAATAATCGAGTTATTACAAGTCTATAGCGCTGGGTGTGCATCAGGGAGAGCATTTTGCTCAGGTCCTGCCTAACGGCTTCTTCTTCCCGGGCTTCAACCTGAATTACCTCCTTTTGGAATAGAGGGTCACAGCTGCTGTCTTCTATCACTTCACCTGCATCTCTCTTGTCAAGGAAGAAGCGCGTGGCCACGCACTTGAGCCATTGGTAGATGCTGCTGCGCCCCTGGAAGGTTCGAAGCCTGCGCCCGTCGTTTTCCATCAGGTAGAGATAGAGTTCGTTTACCAATTCGTCATAATCCACCTCGTAGGGGAAGATTTTGCGAATCAGTGAACTTAGCAGAGGACGACACCAAAGGTAGAAAAAGTCACGGGTGACTTTTTCGTCTCTGGTGAGAAGGGACTCGACTATTTGCTGGTCGTGGGGGTGCATGGGGAAAGACTATAATCAATTTTGACTTCCACCCACATCAACCACTACCCACCGGCCGTTTCGTTTGCCGTTCTCCCGCCTCAAAAGGCCTTTATCCGACAGGGAGGCCATAATTCGTTTGACGGTGCGTAGTGACTTCGCAATATGGCCGGCAATCTCAACTTGGGTTGACGATGGATTCTTAGAAACGAATTCCAATACCGCCATCTCATCCAAAGTGACATCCAAAGTGACATCTTGGCACTTTGGAGCCATTTTCGTGGCACTTTGGGAAATGTGCATATCCCTATTGCGGAGAGGATACGAAGTCCCGAGAATCAAGTTATGAAAAAACCTGACGAGGAATACATTCGTCGCTTTGACCCCTTTTGTGAAATTGGTATAGTTGGCACGGACAAGAGCATTGCGGAAATACCAGGAATTGTCCGCAAACAAATCGTTGTCAACAGGGAATCCGAAATGCCTGAGATATTTGATAGCAAAGACTGATGTCGTTCTCGTATTGCCTTCACTAAAAGGATGAATCTGCCAGATTCCCGATATGAACTTGCTTATCTTCTCAATAGCCGCCTCTACCCCAAGTGAAGAATAGTCAACACCCTTCTCTTCACGGAAATCATAATCCAAAGTCTGAGCAATCATCTCATACGGAGAATAAATAACCGTATCTCCGTCCAACACCCACTCTTTCTTAGTGATGTTATATCGCCTGTACTCCCCTGCATTGCTGATAATGCCGGAGAATAAACGTCTATGAATCAGACTCAGATATGCTGGTGAAAAACTGAATGATGACTCTGTCAGAATTTCTGTGATACGGACAGAAACCTTATCAGCTTCTTCTGTCCGCTGCTCATTGTCACGACGGGAACCCTTCGATTGGTAATAGCTGTCAATCAAATGCTTGACCTCGTCGATGGTTATGTCTCCCTCTATATTCTCCTTTGCTTTCTGAAGCAAATAGTCAGAGGTCTTCAATCCATCGACATCCTGCAGACCGATTGCAGCCTTCCAAGCCAGAGACTTCTCCCGTTGGGAAGGATTGCCGTCTTTTATGTATTCATCAAAGTCACTCATATTGAATTGAAAGCATATCAACAAAAATAAGCAAGTTGATGCTATTTTCCTACAACTTCGCCCCGCACTCCGGACAGAATTTGGCTTGCTCGGAAACGCGGGCTCCGCAGGCAGTGCAGAATCTGGTATTACCGACATCAATAGCCGGTTGGGAATTGTAATTGCTGCGGGCAATAACATCCTGTACAGTCTGCAATACTTTGTCATCCAGTTGCGACTGCTGTATTAATCCCCATATCTGCGTAATCAAAACAGGCCAGAAAAAGAGTATAGAGATAGCAGTAGGGATTGCCTGCTGGCCGAATATGCCAACACCGGCTTCAAAAAGGATATTGTTGTCTTGAGGAAGAATAGAAACTTTCAGGGCGGTCTTCATTCCCAGAACAGCCTTGAAAAGGCCTCCTTTGGTGATTGAAATGTCATAGCCTCCACTGCTCAGAGAGTCCATAGACACTTCATAGCCTTCATCTGTGAAAGTATGATAGATTGCTGCTGCCATATCCGGAATCAAAGAAGTCGGAGCGCACAAGGTCTTTTTGGTGTTGAATGTTCCCATATTCAGTTATTTTTTTTAGATTATGAATCGATACAATCTTCAAGAATTACAGTTTTGTTCCACAGAATTTACAGAATGTCCACTCATCAGCAACACTTCTCCCGCAGTTAGGACAAGTTTTGCCGGACGAAATCTGCCTGAGAGAATTCATCAAATTCCGATACTGGGCACTGCAGCCCCATTTGTATATTTCCCTTACACGTACAGCGCTGAAAGGATGGTCCTGAGAAATGATGACAGAAAGCTGCAAGGCCTTGTTCCATAGACCGTCATTCTGGATTTTGTCATATTCGTCAGCCTGTGAGGCCCATTCTTGCATATTGAGCTTCCCGGTAATGGACTTTGGACCTCCGGCCAGTCTTGCCATCATCCTTGCTACCACATCTGGAGATGTGATGATGCTTGCGCAGCGGTCACAGGAAAGTTCTGCCTTGCGGCTCCAGTACAGGAGTGCGAATTCAACGGGCTTTGCGATTGACCCGAGAAGTCCGAGGGCATCGAGTCCCATACTGATGCATTGGGCGACCATATTGTACAGGACGTGATGACAGAGTATGTGTCCGCATTCGTGAGCGATGACCGCATCGAGTTCTTCGTCATCCATCATTTCTACGAGGCCGGAGGTGACGACGATGAAGACTCGGGTGTCTCCGAAGGTATAAGCATTCGGGAGGGGGTTCATCTCAAGGTAGAACTCCGGCTCCGCAATGCCCAGTCTTTGGCAGATTGGAGGAAGATGATTGTACAAATCGGGGAGCTGAGTTTTGGAGAGTCTTATGGTTGAGGCCATATTGACTCCATATCTCAATTGTTCGTATCCGAGTTCCATCACTTTCTTTGCCAAGGCTGGAAATCCCGGGATACTCTCCAGCTGACGCAGCGCTGCTGCATCTTCCGGGTGAATGAATTCTGAGGGGCTGATCATATCTTTGTTATTCTACTAAATCCAAAAAAGCTACCCTTTCCGGTTCGACCATCTGTCCTGAAACAGCAACAAAATGGCCATCGGTGAATCTGTCAACGCTGACCGTCCCTCCCGGAGATTTTTTATATTCAGCACTTAAGGTTTCCGTAGTTTGAATTTCAACCCCATTGTAAGCTGTAATGATATCCCCGACTTTAAAGAACGGATGCTGTTGATCTCCTGCAATTGCACAGACCAATATGCCCGCATACTCTCTCTTCCCGTCAGCGACCTGCTTGAAGAAAGACTTGGCAGAAGGCACATAATTCTTGCTGTCAGGATATTGCTTTTGGAACTCCGTTAACATCTGCCCAATTTCCTCACTCACACTTTCTGGGGAAACAAATGTTGACAAAAGATATCCCTCCTGCTCAGCATCTTCATATGTATTGACAAGATTTGACAAGAATTTGCCCCATCTCTTTATCTTTCCCCACTTAGTCCACTGGTCTTCGGAATCTTGAAAACTGAATGTCTTCTTCAACCCGGAGTATGTTTGTTCAATGGTGTTCTCCAGGTCCTTAATCGCCTCCCGTTCAACTTCAGTCAACATACCATTCATCTCAGCAACCATCCCATCCAATTGCTCCTGCAATTCATTGAGCTGAGCATCATACATTGCCAGTTTGTGGTTCACATCCGCTATTAAATCCTCCGCCAGTTTCATTTCGTTGGATATTATATCCTCGTAATACTGCTGTGATTCACCAATCTTGATATTGCGCGGGAAATAAATCCATTCCGATGCTACAGAGTTGAATGAGCTCAATGCTTGTTTCGGGAACGATGACAACACCAAAAGAAGCTCAGCATAGAAGGCGATGAATTGATGTTCCTGCGAAGACAGAGTCATTGATATGAAATCTACCGTCAAATCATTAGGGTGGTCCTCAATATCTATTATCTGTTGGAGGGCTGACATATAATCCTGATAATACAGGGTACAGAAAACAGGAAAATACTGAAGCTCCTGAACACTGATACCGTGCAATGACAACAGAAATGAATGATAAGCAGAAATGTCTGCTGCCTGGTCACTCACGGCATAAGTAGTCCACGCTGTGTTAATGTTTGTTTCTGCCAGGGATGCAGCGTCAATTACCCTGCCCTTAAGATTTGAAATTATCTTTTCCGGAGAGCGGTATTTCACCGCATTGGCGTATTCTGTCCATACTTTCGTTACATCCTGGTGCTCTTGCACAATGCTATACACCGCAGATGCGTCCTTTACGATTGAATCTGCATATTGCTCACAGACACCTTTGGACAAGTTCACAAATGTAAACCATAAAGCCGCAATGAGAATGGCTATTGACAAAGCAACTATGCTGAGTACTTTGATTGCCTTTACAAAAGGGCGCCTGCTCTTGCTGGACAGATACTTTTCCTGCAAGCGCGACATAGACATATCGAAGTATTCTATGGAACTTGCAGTGAGGGCCTGATAGTTTTTCAACTCTTCCATTCCGGAAGGCATTTGCTCAGGCCATTGGAATCCGTTCAGCAGTACAGGGATAATGTTTTTGTTGTGCTTCATTGCACTCATTACCTCAAGCCTCACCCAGTCATCCTCACTGGCACATCTGTCCAATGCTCCGGGAGGCAAAATGAGAAGAAAGTCTTTGCATTGCTGGATGACGCCGAAGAGCTGCTCGTTAAATTTTCCCGAGCGCAGCGTCTCCACATCGAAGAATACGGAGTAACCCGCTGCTTTCAATCGGGTCGCAATCAGATTGGCTGTGTCGTAAGAAGTACGCCGGTAACTGATGAAGATGTCGTATTTTGATTTCATATGGGGATTCCTAATTTGAAGTATTCCTTAATTCCGCAAAGCGGATTGCTTAAAAAATAGCAAGCCCCTGATAAAGAAAC
>JBJEBK010000042.1:0-2472 GCA_051869975.1 Candidatus Cryptobacteroides sp.
CGGCTTGCCACCGTCAGAAACCACGAAGTCCACTTCGTAGCTGGCGTCCTTGAAATAGAAAAGGTCGCGGAAGAGCGGCTTGCACCTGCGCAGCAATTCGATACAGACGATATTCTCCAGTCTCCATCCGAGGCTCACGCTTGCTATGGTTCCCTCCTTGTCCGTCGCGAGGGCGGTATCCACCACATACATCTTCTCGTTCCTGATTCTGTCTTTGGCTTTGAATGAGAATTTGTTCACTCCAATCAGCAGGAAAGCCTGTTTTAGGTATGAATAATAGTTCTCGGCGGTGTGGTCTGAAATACCGAACTCCGAGGCTACATTCTTTGCAACGAACTCGTGACAGTAGTTGTCTGAAAGACAGGTGGCGATTTTCCGGAGAGTGTCCTTGTGCCGTATCTTGAATCGTTTGGCAATATCCGTATTGATAATGGCATCGACGAGACCGCTGACGTATCCGGGGCGGTTTTTCTCCGATATCAGTTCAGGGAATCCGCCATTGTGCATATAATTCTCCAGGGCGGTTTTTCTTAATGCCATGGCCTTGGTCGAGAATGATTTCGTATCAACGCCAGTGATAACGCAGTACTCAAGAAACGAGAAAGGATAAAGGTTGACACGATTATGCCGTCCTGTCAGATGGGTCATCAACTCACTGCTCAACAATTTGGAATTGGAACCGGTTATCAGTATATGGATTCTCTGGCGAAGAAGCCTGTTTACAAACAACTGCCATCCGTCAATATTCTGAATTTCGTCAAGGCACAGGTACTTGAAGTCCCCGTTGATTCGGTACAAGGCCTCAAGAAGGAGGTCAAGTTCTTCCGTCTTCAGCGAGACAAGCCGCTCGTCGTCAAAATTGACATAGGCAAAATCACCTATTTGTTCACGCAATACCTTTTCGCAGATTGTGGACTTTCCGCTACGCCTGACTCCGATTACAACCTGAGCCATTTTGCTGTTGAGATTGATCAGCGGCTCTTCATATCTGTCTACATAAGAATCAAGGCTGTTTGCTTCCAGTTCCTCTTTCTGCGAGGACAGGATTGAGATCAGTTGTTGTATTGTCATCTTCTGTTATAAATTTACTGTGCGAATATACCTAAAGTTCGATAAATTCAAAAATTATTCTAATTAAAGTTCGATAAAATGAACTATTACGATACGGAAACTTCGATAAATGCTTTGGCCTTGACGCAGTGAAGGACTAAGTAATCAATTATGACAAGTGTCAAATAATGCTGTTTGTGCGCAAACCGACTTCTCTGTTTTCCTCATCTGTGACATCAGGAACGAAATCGGTATCCTGCGCAGTTTTGACTCCTCATCTGACACATCAGGAAAAGGCCCACCTGCCATCTACGGCTCTCTGTGGCATATTCCGATTTTCCTTATCTGTGACATCAGGAGTGGAAGCGGCCTTCTGCATGGTTTTGGCTCCTCATCTGACACATCGGGAAGTCTAGTGGCTATATTTTGAGCAAAAATGAATGATGGGGTGAAATTGCTCTCACGGCCTGAAAAGCTGCAAAGGAGCAAAAATGATGGGGTGAAATTGCGCTTACGGCCTGAAAAGCTGCCTGCACGGGCATCCAGGAGCACCCGGGCCATCCCGGCGCAATCATCCCGGCGCAATCATCCCGGAGCATCCCGGAGCACCCTTACAGGAGCTTCAGCGCAATCGCGGCGCAGGCTTCGGCGTCGGCGAGGGCGTGGTGGTGGTTGACGAGGTCATAGCCGCAGGCGGCTGCCACTGTTTGTAGCTGGTGGTTGGGAAGCCTGCGCCCGAAATGGCGGCGGGATGCCGCGAGGGTATCGTGGAACTCATAGTCAGGGTAGTCCATCTGATATACTCCGAACACGGCCTTGAGGCAGCCCTCGTCGAAACGCGAATTGTGCGCCACCAAAGGCAGGCCTTCGATGAGCGGTGCAATATTTTCCCAAACCTTGGGGAATACCGGGGCGTCATCCGTATCTTCCGGCCCCAGCCCGTGCACCTGCCGGCAGAACCATTGGTAATACTCCGGCTCCGGATGAATCAGGCTGTAGTACGAATCAGCCACACAGCCGTCGCGCACAATCATAATGCCGACCGAGCATACGCTGGACGGCTGCTCGTTGGCCGTCTCGAAATCTATTGCTGCAAAATCTCTCATTTCTCAAAATTGTCGATAGCAAGGCTCTGCAGGGAGGACTGCAGAATGTCCCTTGTGAAATACTGGATGCAAAAATACTTACAGTTACTGCATAATTGAAGCACTGTCTGACAGACCTGTTTTCGGATTCTTGAAAACCTGCCGAAAAGCAAAAACAGTGGGGTGAAATTGCTTTTAGGCCTTGAAAACCTGTCAAAAAGCAAAAACAGCGGGGTGAAATTGCTTTTAGGCCTTGAAAACCTGTCAAAAAGCAAAAACAGCGGGGTGAAATTGCTTTTAGGCCTTGAAAACCTGTCAAAAAGCAAAAACAGTGGGG
>JBJEBK010000042.1:2572-45429 GCA_051869975.1 Candidatus Cryptobacteroides sp.
GGGTGAAATTGCTTTTAGGCCTTGAAAACCTGTCAAAAAGCAAAAACAGTGGGGTGAAATTGCTTTTAGGCCTTGAAAACCTGTCAAAAAGCAAAAACAGTGGGGTAAAATTGCTTTTAAGCCTTGAAAATCTGCCGAAAAGCAAAAAATGCCACAAAAATTGCTCCCCGCAATCCGGATTTATTGTTTTCGGGCCTGCTGGCAGGCGGTGTCAAGGTCTAGCAGGTGTTGGAAGAGGGGCAGGCGGTCGGGATCGAAGCGTCCTGCGTTGAGAAGCTTTTTGTTGTGTTTCCACCAGGAGCGCAGATTCCGCTCCTCAGGGTAGCGTTTGGAAGGCTTGCGTCCTTCTTCTTCCAGAAAGCGCAGGCATTCCCTGTATCTTGCCATCCATCTTTCGTCCTGTGTTGCCATAACCGAAACAATTACCTCAAACCTCTAATCGAACAACCCTTACCTCAACCACAATATTCCAACCTAACCACCCGACACCAAGCCCCCGGCACTAAACTCCGCACCTCACACCAAATCACCAATACCTACCCCTTCGAATTATAAGCCTCCAGCGCTTTGCCCAGCACCAGCAGAGCCCTCTGGAGGTCGTGTTTGCAGAGCACATAGGCGAGACGCACCTGGTCGCGTCCGAGCGACGGGTCGGAATAGAACCCGGCGGCAGGGGCCATCATTACGGTTTCGCCCGCGCAGCCTTCAGGGGTCTTGTCATCGCGGTAGCAGAAATCCGACAGGCACCACGCGCAGAACTTCTCCGCATCATCCACCGGCAGCTTGGCAACAGTGTAGAACGCGCCCATAGGCACGGGAGTATAGCAGCCAGGGATGCGGTTCACCCCGTCAATCAGGCATTTGCGGCGCTCGACGTACTCATCGTACATCTCGCGCGAATATTGCTCCGTCCCTTCGATGGAAGCCTCGGCAACGAGCTGTCCGAGCAGAGGCGGGCTGAGCCGGGCCTGGCAGAACTTCATAACTGTATTGCGCACAGCCTCATTCTTTGTAATCAGCGCTCCTATGCGTATGCCGCACTCGGAGTAACGCTTTGACACAGAGTCGATAAGCACTACATTCTGCTCTATGCCCTCAAGGTGCATGGCGGAGATATATGGCGAGCCCGTATAGATGAACTCGCGGTACACCTCGTCTGAGAACAAGTACAGATTGTACTTCTTCACAAGGTCGCGTATGCGGTTCATCTCCTTCTGGGTATAGAGGTAACCCGTAGGATTGTTGGGATTGCAGATAAGTATGGCTTTGGTGCGCTCGTTGATGAGTTCTTCAAACTTTTCCACCTTAGGCAGGCAGAAGCCTTCCTCGATGGTGGTGGTCACAGCGCGGATTACAGCTCCTGCAGATATGGCGAAGGACATATAGTTCGCGTAAGCCGGCTCAGGTACGATAATCTCGTCTCCAGGATTGAGGCAGCTCATAAACGCGAACAGCACTGCCTCGGAACCTCCGGCGGTGATGATGATTTCGTCCGGTTTGAGCTTTATCTGATAGCGCTCATAGTAACCCACAAGAGCTTCACGCAGGGACCTGTAGCCCTGAGAAGGGGAGTACTCGAGGACTGTGCGGTCTATGTTTTTGAGCACGTCGAGAGCCTTCTGCGGGGTAGGCAGGTCCGGCTGGCCTATGTTGAGGCGGTATATCTTCACTCCGCGGTCCTGGGCTTCGTAAGCCAGAGGAGCGAGTTTGCGGATAGGGGATTCGGGCATTTCAATGCCGCGGTCGGAAATCTTGAGTTCCATCGTCATTCTGATTTGAGACCCCAAAGTTAGGAATAAAAATCGTGATTAGTGGCGGCTGTTGCATATTTGTGCAAAATTCCGTATTTTTGTGGGCTTTTTGCACAGCGCAATCGGCAAACCCGGAAAGCGAAGGCAGAAGCCACAGGCATCATCAAAGAAGAAAATTAAAAACAATAATAATTATGGCAAAAGTTAAGACTCAGGACACCGAGCGTGCAGAAGAGATTGCAGCACAGGTTTCCTCTTCAGAAAAATTCTACAATGAGCACAAGGGCCTCATCTGGGGTGTCCTTGGTGGAATCGTTGTTGTCGGTCTGGCGATTCTCGGATACAGCAAGTTCATCTATTCGCCTGCAGTAGCCGAGGCCCAGCAGGCTGTATTCCCTGCAGAGCTCAATTTCCAGAACGGAGAGTTCGAACTCGCACTCAACGGAGACGGCAACACCCTCGGATTCGCAGACATCATCGACCAGTACGGCAAGAAGGCCGGCAAGGCAGTATATCTCTACGCAGGTACCTGCTGCGCCCAGCTCGGAAACTGGGAGGAGGCTCTAGTTTATCTTAAGAAATACAACGGCAAGGACCCAATCCTCGCAGCACGCGCAATCGCCCTTCAGGGAGACTGCAAGGCTGCTCTCGGTGAGGCTCAGGCTGCAGCGGCTCTCTATGAGAAGGCAGCCGCAAAGGCTGACAACCTCTTCGCAGCCGCATATCTGGTGAAGGCAGGTCAGATGTACCAGACTCTCGGCCAGAACGACAAGGCGCTGAAGGCATTCCAGACCGTTAAGGACAAGTATCCTCAGAGCATCGAGGGATACGATATCGACAAATACATCAACAGAGTATCAGAATAATATGGGAAGAGCGTTTGAGTTCCGCAAGGAACGCAAGATGAAGAGGTGGGGACATATGGCCCGCACCTTCACAAAACTCGGAAAGGAAATCACGGTAGCCGTAAAGCAGGGAGGTCCGGATGTGACCGGTAACCCCCGTCTTCGCGCACTCATCGCTGAGGCCCGTACCGAGCAGATGCCTAAGGAGAACATCGAGCGTGCAATCAAGAAGGCAACCGAGAGCAAACAGGGTGATTTCAAGGAAGTTGTATATGAGGGCTACGGACCGTTCGGTATCGCCTACCTCGTAGAGACCGCTACCGACAACACCACCAGAACCGTTGCCAATGTCCGTTCATACTTCACAAAGTGCGGCGGCACCCTCGGAACCAGCGGCTCCGTATCCTTCATGTTCGACCACAAGTGCGTATTCCGCATCAAGAGCAAGGAAGGCGTGGATCTCGAAGAGCTCGAGCTTGAGCTCATAGACTACGGTGTTGACGAGCTCTTCGAGGAGGAAGTGGAGGACAAGGACGGCAATATCTCAAAGGAGATTTGCATCTACGGAGACTATACTTCCTACGGAACCATCCAGAAGTACATTGAGGACAACGGTTATGAGCTCGTTTCCGGTGGTTTCGAGCGCATCCCTACCACCGAACTCAAGGAAGTGACCCCTGAGCAGAGGGCAACCCTCGACAAGCTCACCGGCCTGCTTGAGGACGATGAGGATGTAACCAATGTCTATACCACTCTGAAACCTGAGGAGTAAGCCGGACTAGATTGTCCGTCCCGGATATGCCCTGAGACCTTCTTCGAGAATGTCCAGGGCTTTTTTCATTTCCGGCACTTCCAGTACATAGGCTATGCGCACCTGGTTGATGCCTTCACCCGGAGTCTTGTAGAAGGAGCGCACCGGGGTCATCATTGTGGTCTCCCCGTCCACGCGGAACTCGGTGAGCAGCCATTTGCAGAAGGCTTCGGCATCATCCACCGGAAGCTCGGCCATTGCGTAGAAGGCTCCGTAAGGCATAGGAGAATAAACCCCTTCCATCTCATTGAGCCTTGCAACGGTGAAGTCGCGCCTGCGTATGTATTCCTGACGCACATGCTCAAAATATCCGTCAGGAGTATCGAGAGCCGCGATAGCGGCATATTGGCCCAGCACAGGCGGGCAGAGGCGTGACTGGGCAAACTTGACTGCCGCGGCCATCACATCCTTGTTGTGCGAAGCAATGCAGCCCACGCGCGCACCGCAGAGGTTGTAGCGCTTGGAAACGCTGTCCACCAGAATCACATTCTGCTCGCAGCCGGGCAGGTTCATTGCGCTGAAATGCGGAGCATCGGTGTAGGTGAATTCGCGATATACCTCATCGCTGATGAGGAACAGATCATTCTTGCGGCAGAATTCTCCTATTGCAAGCATCTCCTCCTCGTCGAAGAGCTTTCCTGAAGGGTTGCAAGGGTTGCTGATAAGCACCGCCCTGGTCTTTGGGGTAAGAAGCTTTTCGAATTCGCTTATGTCCGGAATCCTGAAATCGTCGTGAATGCCGGTGTGTACGGCCTTCAGGGTGATGTTGTGAAGATAGGCAAAAGTCTGGTAGTTGGTGTAGAACGGTTCAATGACTATGATTTCATCACCCGGGTCGGTTGCAATCTCCATAGCTACGGAGAAAGCTTCGCTTCCGGCTACCTCGACTATCAGTTCTGGCAGTTCAAGCTCTATTCCAACCTTCCTGTAATATTTCTCAATCAGTCCCTGGCGCAACTCCAGCAGACCTGCGGAGTTGGTATAGGAGAGATGATGGAAGTTCGCGCACCTTTGTGCAAGAGCCTGCTTCACGCAGTCAGGGCTTGCGATGTCCGGTGCTCCGGAATTCAGATGATAGACCTTAACTCCCTGTGCCGCAGCTGCATCCGAGTAGGGAACCAGCTTGCGGATTGCCGATGACGGCATATCCTGTGTTCTCTTGGAAATCTTCATTACATTCAGTTTTTGAGCCCCAAAGTTACTGCTTTTCAATTAAATTGCCTATTTTTGCGGCCGCAATCGCAAAAACGCCCATTTATGTTAAGTAGAAAAGTAGCTGACAAGCTTTACGCTTTTGAAACCCCATTCTATCTTTATGACCTGGATTTGCTGCGCCAGACGCTTCAAAGCGCCGTGTCGGTAGCGGACAGATACGGATATTGTCTGCATTATGCCATAAAGGCCAACTATGACCCGAGACTCCTTCAGATAATCCGCGAGTACGGTCTCGGCATCGACTGCGCCAGCGGAAACGAGGTGCGCTGCGCCATAGAAGCAGGGTTTGACCCGAAGAAGATAGTCTATGCGGGTGTGGGCAAGCGTGACAAAGAGCTTCGCTACGCCATTGAGCAGGGGATTTTCGCGATTAACTGCGAGTCCATTGAGGAACTCCTGCTGGTGGACAGTTTCGCTGCCGAGGCTGGCAAGGTGGTGGATGTGGCACTGCGCATCAATCCGGATATCGACCCTAAGACCAATTCCTGCATCGATACCGGTCAGGCAGACTCCAAGTTCGGTATTTCCTATGAGGAAGTGCAGGAGAAAGTGGAGCTCATCAAGGGACTCAAGAATGTGTCTATCAAGGGAATGCACCTGCATATCGGTTCCCAGATACGCGAACTGCACGTCTTCGAATACCTCTGCAACAAAGTAAACGCCATTGTGGATTACCTGGTGGGTCTGGGCTTCGTGCTGGACTTCGTGGATGTGGGCGGAGGCCTCGGCATCAACTACGATTTCCCTGAAAATGAGCCGGTCCCGAACTTCGCTTCAGTATTTTCCATCATCAATTCCTACCTCAATGTGGGAGACAGGGAAGTGCATTTCGAGTTCGGAAGGGCCATCGTGGCGCAGTGCGGGGAGCTGATTACCCGCGTGCTCTTCAACAAGACCACCGCTACCGGCCGAAAGCTCGTGATTGTGGACTCCTCAATGACGGAGCTCATCCGACCTGCCCTTTACGGCTCTTACCACAACATCGAGAACATCACCTCCAAATCAACGAACAGGCAGCGCTACACTATTGTGGGCACCGCCTGCGAGTCAACTGATGTATTTGATGAAAATATTACTCTGCCGCAGACCCAGAGGGGAGACCTTCTTACCATCAAATCGGCAGGAGCCTACGGTATGTCTATGGCTTCGCGCTACAATCTGCACGACCTTCCGGCTGCGGTTTACAGCGACGAACTCTAGCGCATTCTCATTCCTTTCATACGGGCGGCAAGCGAGCCGTCCATTGCCATCTTCATCATCTTCTGAGAGCCTTCGAACTGCTTGATGAGGCGGTTCACATCCGCTATGGATGTGCCTGAACCTGCTGCAATGCGCTTGCGGCGGGAGCCGTTGAGGCATTCCGGATGCTCACGCTCGTAAGGAGTCATACTCTTGATGATGGCTTCGGTGGATTTGAAGGCCTTGTCGTTGTCTATGTCCACATCCTTGATGGCCTTGTCCATTCCCGGAATCATTCCTGCCAGGTCCTTGATGTCTCCCATTTTGCGCACCTGCTGAATCTGGTCGTAGAAATCGTTGAAATTGAAACGGCCTTTGAGGATTTTCTTCTTGGTCTCGCGCGCCTGATTCTCGTCATATTGCTCCTGAGCCTTCTCCACGAGGGATACGACGTCTCCCATTCCGAGGATGCGGTCGGCGATACGGGCAGGGTAGAAGAAGTCCAGAGCCTCCATCTTCTCACCGGTGGAGATGAACTTGATAGGCTTGCCGCTGACGGCTTTGACAGAGAGCGCAGCACCTCCGCGGGTGTCACCGTCGAGTTTGGTCAGCACGACTCCGTCATAATCGATAGCCTCGTTGAAGGCCTTTGCGCTGAGCACTGCGTCCTGACCTGTCATCGCATCGACTACGAAGAGGGTCTCGCTCGGCTTGCAGGCTGAATGCATAGTGCGGATTTCGTCCATCAGCTCCTGGTCAACAGTGAGGCGGCCTGCAGTATCGACTATTACCACGCTGTAGCCTTCCCTGCGGCCCTGCTCTATGGCGGCAGTTGCCACTTTTACAGGGTCTGACTCTCCTTCAATAGAGAATACAGGAACTTCGATGCCGCCTGCAAGGGTCTTCAACTGCTCGATGGCGGCAGGACGGAAGGTGTCGCAAGCTGCGAGCATCACTTTGGTGCCCTTTTTCTTGAGCCTGAGTGCGAGCTTTCCGCAGAAGGTGGTTTTACCGGAACCGTTGAGTCCGGCAACCAGCACTACGGCAGGACTTCCCTTGAGGTTGAGCGTCGGCGTCTGGTCGCCGCCCATAAAGGCAGTGAGCTCGTCGTGGACGATTTTCACCATCATCTGCTGAGGCTTTACGGCGGTCAGCACATTCTGGCCCAGGGCTTTTGCCTTGACGGTGTCGCAGAATTCCTTTGCCACCTTGTAGCTGACATCGGCGTCAAGCAGGGCTCTGCGCACATCCTTGAGGGTTTCGGATATGTTTATTTCGGTGATTTTACCTTCACCTTTGAGAATTTTGAAAGAGCGCTCAAGTCTCTCGCTGAGATTTTCGAACATAATTATAAATTGAACAAGTCTGCAAAATTACAATTTTTCGCAGTAAGAGCCAAACGGGAAACTACAGCAGGAATAACAGTGAGAATCTCTGCTCGTTCCCAAGGTATCCGCTTGGGTTATAGTGCAGGCGAACGCTGAGCTTGAGGGAAGCCTTGCGGCTCAGGCGCGGCGCCCATCCCAGTTCAACCCTGTCGTAAAAGCCGGAGTAGAATTTCGAGCCGCGGTAGAGATTGTCCCCATAAACATTGCCTGCGGTATCGGTGTCGTAATAAAAAGGAAGCATATCGTCGCTAAGGGAGGCAGTGTTGAGAAAATAAAAGGATTTCCACTGGGCTTTCAGTTCCATTTCGTAGCCTTTCAGCATTCTGAGGTCATCCCTGACCCTGTCCTTCTGGTAGCTGTAGAATGCGCTTGTGCGGATGCTGAGCCTGATGACGGGAAGGATGGATGAAAAATCAAATAAGGCATAGGGCTGGATTATATGGTTGTCCACCACTCCGGGAGCAGTCACGCTGCCCGCATAATGGTAGAAACTGCCGCACCAGCCGAGAGACAGCATATCGCTCAGCCGCCAGATGCCGGCGCTGAAAATCTGGAAACGCTCCTTGGTGTCGTAACCGTATTTGCCCATCCAGTCCATTCCGAGTTCGGCAAAGACTCTGCCTTCCCTGTATTTCAGCAGGACGCCTTCGAGGTTGAAATCCGACTGGGCGGTTTCTTCGCTGAGAATCAGCTCGCTGTACCAGCCTTCCACAAGACGGCGCGGGTAAACGCCGAAGATGGCGTTGAACTGTATGTCGTCGTAATCATAGTCGGACTTGATGTAAATCGGTGCTTCGTGGAGGATTTGCCCGAAGGGAACAGTGCTTCCTGCATCCTTGATGAGGTCCAGCCCAAGGTTGAGGCTGTGGCTCCAGTCCTCGCTGCCCGAGAAATCCCAGCTGATGCCGGGGGTAAATCTCACGAAATGGAAAGTTTCGGATGGAATGATCTCACCGCCTGAGGCATCGAATTCGTGGTTGTCGAAAAGATACTGGGTGTCAAGGGAGAATCTGATTTTCCGTTGGGCGCAGGCGCTGAACGAAATCAAAATCAGGAGGGAAAACAATAGGGTCTTTCTCATATTGTGCGCAAAAATAAGAAAAAAGTGGTATATTTGTGGGCTTATGCTTTTTAACTAAGATTTCAGATATGAAAAATACTCTAAGAGTAATGCTATTTGCGGCAGTGCTGGCCTTTGCAGCCTCCTGCGCAACACCGACCAACATCGTTTATTTCCAGGATGTGGCGACAGGCGGTGTGGACACGGTTTCCACGGCACAGATTATCAAAATCAGGCCTGGGGACAAGATTTCCATTATTGTCAACAGCCGTGACCCGCAGATTTCAAGCCTGTTCAACCTTGCTTATTCTACAAGGTATATCGGTGATGACTCCGCAATGAAGGTCAATGCCGGAAGTACCGGTGTGCAGGGCTATGCCGTTTCTGATGACGGCACCATCGATTTCCCCGTGCTCGGAAGAGTGGAGGTAATCGGGCTTACCCGTGACGAAATCGCAAGAAAAATCAAGAACGAACTTGTGAGCCAGTCTCTGGTCAAAGATCCGGTAGTTACCGTGGAGTATCTTAACCTCAAGGTCAGCGTACTGGGTGAAGTCAATCATCCTGGACGAATTGCAATCGATAGGGATGAGTACACGATTATCGATGCTATCAGCGCGGCAGGCGACCTTACCATCAACGGTATCCGCGAGAATGTGCGCGTAATCCGCAACGAGAACGGAGTACGCCATACTTATACGGTAAATCTCTTGTCTTCCAAGGATTTGGCCTCTTCTCCAGTGTACTATCTCCAGCAGAACGACATAGTTGTGGTTGACCCTAACGATATGCGTATCCGTCAGAGTACCATCAACGGAAATACCATCCGCACTACTTCTTTCTGGATTTCGATTGCTTCTCTCGCAGCTACTCTTGCGAACACAATCGTAGTTTTGATGAAAATGTAATTCTAACCCTTTATAATGGAAACTCAGAATACCAATACCAATTCCCAAGCGGGACAGAACTCGGAATCATCATCTTTCGACATCAAGAAGATTCTATTCGCCTGTCTCGACAAGTGGTACTATTTTCTCGCTTCGGTCGCAGTGTGCCTTTTCATAGGTGTCATTCACATTATGCGCACTATGCCGGAGTACACCAGAACCGCTACTCTTGTCATCAAGGAAAGCAATACCAGAAGGACAGCCTCTTCCGAAATCGAGGCTATGCTTGCAAGCACAGGACAGATGACCTCCAAACTCGCCAACGAGGTGGTAGCCTTCCAGGCTCCGTCCCTTATGGAGGAAGCAGTTTCAAGGCTCGGCCTTACTGTGGAGTATGCGATGCAGGGCCGTATGCGCAAGAATATCGTTTACAACTCTTCCGTTCCTGCTGTCGTTGATTTCCTTACCGTTCCCGGCGAGGTCTCTATGAGTTTTGAGCTCGAACCTCTCGATGAAGGCAAGGTGCGCGTCTCCAAGCTGCAATACCGTCAGCGCAAGGATGTGGTCAAGGTCAAGGGCAGCCAGACAATCGCTTTGGGTGATACTGTTCATACAGAAATCGGTGATTTTGTTGTGGAGTCCAATCCTTACTACTACTCTGAGACTCCTTGGACCAAACACGAAACCGTAACCAAGCGCACCCTTGCTTCAACCCAGAGGCTCTTCTCGTCCAGGTTCAGCGCTTCCGCTTCCGATGCCAAAAAAATGTCCGACGTGCTTACCCTTACCGTTACGGACTACTCTTCAGCAAGGGCTGACGACCTTATCAATATGCTCATTACCATCTATAATGAGAACTGGGTTCTCGACCAGAACAAGATGGCCAAGAGCACTTCTTACTTCATCAAGGACCGTCTGAGCACCATCGAGGCTGAACTCTCGCGTGTGGACAGTGACATTTCCAAGTTCAAGAGCGAGAACCTTATGCCTACCGTGGATGCTACTTCCACTCTCTATATGACTCAGACCCAGGATATCGAGCGCCAGATTCGTGAGCTGGAAGGTGAGCTTTCCGTGGCCCAGTACTTGAGCCAGTGCCTTAGCGGCTCCGTTTCAACCACTTCGCTCATTCCTTCCCCTGCTGGAATCAAGAATGCCGGTATAGCAAGCCAGATTTCCGAGTACAACAAGCTCCTTATGAACCGCAACAACATAGTAGCCAACTCCAGCGAGAGAAACCCTCTGGTAATCGATCTGGATGTGAACCTGGCCGCTATGCGGGTTGCCATTCTCGAGTCAGTGGAGAATGAGGTTCAGACCCTCAAGGAGCAGATCCGTTTTGCACAGAGCCAGCAGGAAAAGAATACCGACAAGATTGCGGCAAGTCCTCAGCAGGCCAAGGACCTCCTCAGCAAGGAACGTCTGCAGAAAGTGCAGGAAAGCCTTTATCTCTTCCTTCTCCAGAAACGTGAGGAGAACGAGCTCAGCCAGGCTTTCTCAGCATACAACACCCGTATCATCAACCCTCCTTACGGAAGTCCTAATCCGACTTCCCCGAAGTCAAAGCAGATTCTGCTGATTGCTCTCCTTATCGGTTTGTGCCTTCCGGCTGCGTATTTTTATATCAAAATCGTAGCTGACAACAAGGTCCGTGGCCGCAAGGATCTCGAGAATTTGTCTGCTCCTTTCCTTGGAGAGATTCCGCTCAATGCTGCTCCTAAGGAGAAGAACCCTGTAAAGCGTGTTCTGGCCCACCTCAAGCCGAAGAGCAAGGAAAATGCTCCGGCAGAACTTGTCGTGAAGCCTGGAAACCGCGGAGCCATCAATGAGGCTTTCAGGGTAATCCGCACCAACCTCGAATTCGTGACCAAGAACTCCGATACAAAGGCATTGATGGTTACATCCTTCAACCCGGGTTCAGGAAAGACCTATATCTCCATCAACACGTCTGCTGTCCTTGCCATCAGGGGCAAGAAGGTGCTGCTCGTGGACGGAGACTTCCGCAGGGCATCGACATCCCATTTCTTCGGTTTGAACAGCAACGGTTTCGCAGACTATCTTTCTGCTCCGGCAGGAAAGGATATCCACGATTACATCCGCACTTATCAGCCAATCCAGAATCTGTCGGTTCTGCCGATCGGTACTATCCCTCCGAACCCGTCAGAGCTTGTAAGTTCAGCAGCATTCTCCGAGACGATAGATGCCCTCAAGAAGGAGTTCGACTATGTGATTCTGGACTGCGCTCCTGTGGATATCGTGGCTGATACCCAGATTATTGCACCTGTTGCCGACAGGACCATCTTCGTAGTACGTGCCGGTCTCTTCGAAAAGGAACTTATCAAAGAACTGAATGTGATTTACGCAAGCGGCAAGTACAACAATATGTCCGTAGTCCTCAACGGTACCGAAATGGCAGGAGGATATTACGGCAACCGTTATTCATACCGTTACTCTTACGGCAACGGTTACCACTACGGCAAGGAAACTGATTCGTATTACGGAAATTAAGAATATATGGGACTTTTCTCACATAACGTTCCGCTGGTAGAGTTTTTCAAGGACTACACCGACTGCCACTGTCATCTGCTCCCCGGAGTGGATGACGGTGTGCGCACGATGGAAGACAGTCTTGAAATGCTTGAAGAGCTATCACGGCTCGGTGTCAGCCAGGTTTGGCTCACATCCCACGTTATGGAAGACTGCCCCAATACTCCCGAGAGTCTCAGCGCACGGTTTGAGGAGCTGAAGCACTCTGTCGCCCAGTCTGGGATACAGACCCCGCAGCTCCATCTCAGTGCGGAGAATATGATGGATGAGCTCTTCGAGACCAGGCTTGAGCAGGGTAAAGTGCTTCCGCACATTTCCCGCCATCTGCTTGTAGAGACTTCCTACTATACACCGCCTTTCGACCTGGACGGAATCCTTTCCAGGGTTTTTTCGAAGGGCTACTTCCCAATCCTTGCCCATCCTGAGAGGTATGTCTATATGGACGACCCGGATTACAGGAGACTGAAGGATATGGGAGTCAGATTCCAGCTCAATCTGTCCTCTCTTGCGGGATTCTACGGAAAGACCGCACAGGCCAAAGCGGAAAAGATGCTGAAATCGGGTTACTACAATTTTACCGGGACTGACCTTCACAATCGTGTTATGCTTGAGAAATACAAGACTGCGAAAGTGTCATCTAAAGTGATGGAAAGACTGAAGTCCTTGGCAAATTTTTGAATAATTCATTAAATTTGTGATATGATTTCCGATCTCAGAAGCAAGATAGAACGGCTGATTTCCCTTTACGAGAGGGAAAAGCAGCGTGGTGACGAACTCGCAGCGCAGCTCGCAGCTTCAAAGGCGGAAATTGCTGACAAAAAGCAGCAGATAACTGAATTGAAAAGTCAGATTGACCATTATAAACTGGCAGGAGCGTTCACCTCAGCCGAGGATGTACAGGCATCCAAGGAAAGGCTGAACAAACTTATCAGGGATATTGACAAGTGCATTAAATTATTGGCGAACTGATGGCACAGAGCATTAAACTCAAAATAGCAGGCAAGGAATATTCCCTTGTGGCAAAGGACTCCGAGATGGAGCACTATATGCGTTGTGCAGCAAGCGACATAAATGCGATGCTCGATACCTATGACAAGAAATTCCCCGATAAGCCGGAACTTGACAAACTGGTTTTCGTGGCTTTGAACCAGACCGTAGGCAAGCTGAATGCCCTCCACCGTCTGGAAGTCTTGAATTCACAGGAAACCAAGCTCGAGAAAGACCTCCAGGGTTATCTTGACAAATTGGAGATAACCCGTTAGTACCGATGCTCCAACTAACAAGTTCTACGGAACCGGGTCAGCTCTCAGCGCGGATGGCAAGCCTGCAGTATGGCAGGAAGCCTGAACCGCGAGGCGCCCAAATCTTGCTGAATCAGGTTTCAGCCAAAGGTCTAACGGTGCTTTTCAGGCAGTATCTGCGTGATGCAGGTACTGTCTTTTTTGCAGAACACACATTGTAACATTATATAATATATGGTGATTTATTACATTTTGGCAGCAGCTGCGGGCGCAGTTCTCGCACTTGCCATTTACATAATCGTTTCGCGCTTGATAAGCAAAGACCGCGCGGATGTCTTCCTTGAGAAGGCCGTGGCCGAAGCCGAGACTGCGAAACAGAAAAAGATGATAGAAGCGAAGGAACATTTTCTCCAACTCAAGAGCGAACACGAGCGCAAGGTGAATGAGAAAAACAATCAGCTTCGCGACAGGGAGAACAACATCCGATCCAAGGAAACACAGCTCAACCAGCTTCAGTCCGAGCTTGGGCGCCGTCAGCACGAACTGGATTCCCAGAAAGGCCAGCTCAATGCCCAAAAGGACCAGCTTGCAAAGAAGGAAGCCGAGTGCGCAGCACTTACAGCTGAAGCCAACAAACAGCTTGAGACCGTGGCCGGAATGAGCGCAAAGCAGGCACTTGAGATGCTTGTGGAGAATCTTAAGGCTGAAGCCCGCTCCGAAGCCCAGGCTTACATCAACGACACTATGGATGAAGCCCGTCTCAATGCGGCAAAGGAAGCCAAGCGTATTGTAATCAATACTATACAGCGTACGGCAACTGAAACCGCCATCGAGAATGCCGTGACTACTTTCCCTATCGAGAGTGACGAGGTGAAGGGTCGCATCATCGGCCGCGAGGGCCGCAATATCCGCGCTCTTGAAGCCGCTACCGGAGTTGAAATTGTGGTTGACGACACCCCGGACGCCATTCTGCTTTCAGGTTTCGATCCGGTAAGAAGGGAAGTTGCCCGTCTGGCACTGCATCAGCTCGTAATCGACGGCCGTATCCATCCTGCCCGCATCGAGGAAGTCGTTGCAAAGGTAAGCAAACAGCTTGAGGATGAGATTCTCGAAACCGGAAAGCGCACCTGTATCGACCTCGGCATACACGGAATGAACATAGAGCTGGTCAAGCTCATCGGCCGTATGAAATACCGTTCTTCCTATGGACAGAACCTGCTGCAGCACTCCCGTGAGGTGGCCAACATATGCTCCATTATGGCATCCGAACTCGGGCTCAATCCGAAGATTGCCAAGAGGGCCGGTCTTCTGCACGATATAGGAAAGGTCAGCGAGGAGGACCCTGAGCTTCCGCACGCACTGCTCGGAGCCAAGCTCGCAGAGCAGTACAAGGAGCGCCCTGAGGTTGTGAATGCTATCGGTTCCCACCACGAGGAAATGGAGATGACTTCGATTTATTCGCCTCTGGTCCTTGTGGGAGACGCAATTTCCGGAGCACGTCCGGGAGCACGCCGCGAGGTTATCGAGAGCTATATCAAGCGTCTCAAGGGTATGGAAGACCTTGCTGCATCCTACAAGGGTGTCACCAAGTCCTATGCTATCCAGGCTGGCCGTGAGCTTCGCGTGATTGTCGGTGCAGACAAGGTCAGCGATGAGCAGGCAGCACGTCTGAGCTCCGACATAGCACAAAGAATCCAGGATGAGATGACTTATCCTGGACAGGTGAAGATTACCGTAATCAGAGAAACGAGGTCTGTAGCAATCGCTAAATAACGGCCTCAATCATCTTGTAGAACAAGGCAGTCATCTTGCTTGCAGCGAGGTCGGCTGCCTTTACTATTGCCTCTCCATCGGTGACATAATCCTCCGGCACATCGTCGTGGGCGAGGTCGGTGATTACCGAAACGGCAAAGCAAGGAATGCCGCAGTGCCTTGCAACCGCAACCTCAGGTACGGTGCTCATTCCTACTGCATCAGCTCCGATACGGCGGAAGAACTTGTACTCCGCCGGCGTTTCGTAAGACGGTCCGGTGCAGGCAATATAGACTCCCTCCTGAAGCTTGAAGCCAAGCTCCTGAGCCTTGTCGTGGGCGAGCTGGCGCAACTTGCTGTCGTACGGGCGGGTCATATCCGGAAACCTCGGGCCGAACTCTTCGAAGTTCTTGCCTATCAGCGGGTTTGGCAGCATCGAGATATGGTCTCGAAGCACCATAATATCTCCCACTTTGTAACTCAGGTTAAGGCCTCCCGCCGCATTGGAGAGGAAGAGATACTCTATGCCCAGCAGTTTCATCACGCGGATAGGGAAGGTCACCTGCTGCATAGTCCAACCTTCATAATAATGGAAGCGGCCCTGCATTGCAAGCACCTTCTTGCCGGCAAGTGTGCCATAGACGAACTGGCCCTTGTGGCCTATTGCGGTACTGACAGGGAAGTGGGGGATTTCGCTGTAATGAATCTCTACCGGGTCCTCTATGCTGTCAGCAAGGGCGCCCAGACCGCTGCCGAGGATAATTCCGACCTGAGGGTCAAGACTTCCTATTCTGTCCCTGATGTATAGGGCGGCCTCTTTGTATGGTGTCAGCGTATCGAACATAGGCTATAGAGTTTCTATGAGTTCCCTGAAAATGGTGGTCATCCTTTTTGCCGCCGCGTCAGCTGCGTTCACAACATCCATTGCGTCGTTTTCGTAGTCCTCGGCAAAGTCGCCTGCAGCCTCATTTGTCACGACAGACATGCCGAAGACGCGCATTGAGCAGTGTCTTGCGACTATGACTTCAGGTATGGTTGACATTCCGACCAGGTCGCCTCCTGCAAGGCGGTAGAATCTGTACTCCGCCGGGGTTTCGTAGGATGGACCCGTATCTCCGAAATATACGCCTTCCTTGAGGGTGATGCCGTGCTCAGCTGCGATTTCGTGGGCCTTTCTGCGCAGCTGCTTGTCGTAGTTGTGGGTCATATCCGGGAACCTCGGGCCGAATTCATCGAGATTCTTGCCAATCAGCGGGTTTGGCTGGAGCGAGATATGGTCGGTGATAATAACCAGGTCGCCTACCTTGAAGTCAGGGTTGATGCCTCCGGCAGCGTTGGAAACGAAAAGAGTCCTTACACCGAGCAGGTACATTACGCGTATGCTCATCGTCACCACTTCCATAGGGTACCCTTCATAGTAGTGGAAACGGCCCTGCATTGCAAGAACGCATTTGCCGCCGAGATTGCCGCAGACGAACTGGCCCTTGTGGCCGACAGCAGTGCTTACCGGGAAGCCCGGAATGTCCGAGTAATGGATGCAGATTTTGTCTTCTATGCTGTCTGCAAGCGAACCGAGGCCGCTGCCCAGCACTATTCCCACCTCCGGGGTTCTCCCCGAGATGAGAGCAGCCACGTAATCCGCGGCTGCCTTGTAAGTGTTGTATTCGATCATTTGGGGTTGGTTATTTGTTTTCTTCCTCAGGCCGCTGTGGTATTTCCCCTCCGAAGCAGTCGTTCTTGATATACTCGACTACCTCATCGAGGCCCTCCTTGAACTTCTCGAAATCCTCTTTGTAAAGGAAAATCTTGTGTTTGTCAAAGGTGAAACTGCCGTCAGGATTGTTGTGTCTCTTGCTTTCGGTAATGGTCAGATAGAAATCCTTTCTTCCCTTCGTAGCCTTAACGTCAAAGAAGTAGGTCCTTTTGCCGGCACGGACTGGCTTTGAGTATATATCCTCTGCTCCGTGATCTTCCTGAAAGTCGTTGAAATTCCTTCTGTACATAATTGATGTGATTTTTTGTTGTTACAAAATTAGAATATTTTTTTAATCCGTATTATCTTTGTGGGCAAAATTGACATAATAAGGATGCTCAACAGAAGAATACTGCGTATAAAGGCTTTCAAAACCGTGTACGCTCTCGCAGAAAATCCCGCGATGACTCCCGCGGAGGCTCAGGCTCAGCTTGAGGCTTCCTGCCAGTCAACGCGTGACTTATATCTTTTTATGCTGGCAATGGTTCCGGCTCTTACCGCACACGCCCGTGAACGCATCGAGGCTGCCAGAAAGAAATTCCACCCGAGCGAAGAAGAACTGAACCCGAATATGAAGTTTGCGGACAACGCAATTGCTGCGATTTTGTCCGAAGACCCCGATTTCACCAAAATTGTCGCAAAGAAAAAACTCCAGTGGGACCAGTATGACGCTTTCCTGTGGAGCCTGTACGACAGCGTGAAGGCAAGTGACTACTACGCGTCCTATATGGCCGGTGCGGAGCGCTCGGCTGCCGAGGATGCGGCCCTTTGGGTGAAGGTGTTCGAGAACGAACTGGTGGACAATGACAAACTTGAGGAAATCCTCGAGACCGCTTCCATCTGGTGGAACGACGACCTGGCTTATGCCCTGACCGCCTGCTGCCACGAAGTGCAGGCGCTTGCCACAGGAAAGCAGTGGAGGCTGCCAGAGCTTTATCTTAGCCAGATGCAGGAAGAGGCAGGCAAGGATTCGGACCAGGATTTCGTAAGGGGCATAGTGCGCCGCGCCGTACTCGATTATGCCAAGGATGTGGAGGCGGTTGCACAGCTTACCCCGAAGTGGGATATAAGCCGAATCTGCACCACTGACCTTGCCCTTATTGTATGCGGAATGGCCGAATCGGCCGCAAATCCGGGCATCTCCCCCAAAATCATAATGAACGAGTATGTGGAAATAGCCAAGTTCTACAGTACTCCGGAGAGCAAGTCCTTCGTGAACGGACTGCTTGACAAGCTAATCAATACAAACAAGCAATAGAAATGACAACACTTATTACACTTTTGCAGGCCGCTGCACCGGCTTCAGGCCAGCAGTCAGGCGGTGGTTGGAGCTTCTGGCTCATGATCATCCTTATGTTCGTGATTATGTACTTCTTTATGATTCGTCCGCAGCGCAAGCAGCAGAAGGAACTGGAGAAGTTCCGCAACGAACTCAAGAAGGGTGACAAGGTAATCACAGCCGGCGGAATCTACGGTACTATCGGAGAAATCGAGGAGAAGACAGTCCTTCTCAAGATTGACGGGGATGTGAAGATCCGCGTTGACAAGGGTTCCATTGTACGTGACCCTTCCGACAATGTACAGAAGTAGGCTATAGTGAAAGAATACGGAGCTTTCGGTCTGGCGCTTCTCGCGTCCGTTATCATTTGGCTGACCAGCAACATGTCCCAGCAGGCGGATGTTCTGGTCAGTATGCCTGTGTCCATACACAGCAGTCTGGTGGGCTATTCCGATGTTTCTATGGAGTCCATCCAGGTGACGGCCAATGTGTCCGGCTCCGGATTCACCCTTCTCGGCCTGCAGATAGGCCGCCACAAGACTGTGCCGCTGAGCGTGGACGAGCAGGAACTCAAAATGACCGGAAGGGAGCTGTTTGAGATTTCCTCCAATGCTCTGCTCAGCCACGGAAACGAGATTTTCGGCAAAAACGTGAAGGTGAACTGGTTCACTTCCGACAGGTATGCCGTCCGTTTCCAGGAAGAAGACTACAAGAGAGTTCCGGTGGTCCCGGTTACTGCCATACGCTACAAGGACCAGTATATGGCAAAGGAAGTTCGCATTGTCCCTGATTCGGTGGATGTTTACGGAGACCCCGCTTCCGTTGCCGCAATCGACAAGGTGCTGACTTTGCTTATCAGCGCAAGGGATGTCGACAGTCACGGCATTCATCAGCAGAAGGTGCCTCTTCAGGTCCCTGCCGGTCTGAGGCTATCCTCTTCAATCGTTTCCTACAATCTGGAGGCAACGCGTTTCGTGGAGGTGAGCAGCAGGGTCAATGTCGGAGTGCGCAATGTCCCTGAGGGCAAGCAGCTTGCAGTCTTTCCGTCTTCAGTGGAGCTTACCGCAAGATATATCTTCCCGGTTTCCAATGCCTCCGAGTCAATTGCCGAGTTCTATGTCGATTATGCAGATTTTGCAGAGTCCAAGGGCGGCAGATGCGTAGTGAAGGCTGACGGATTCCCTGCAACCCTTCTGGACTGGAGGGTTTCGCCTGAGGTTTGCGAATGTTTTGAAACATACTCGAGATGAAGACGGTACTTGTGACAGGCCTTATCGGCTCGGGAAAATCAGCACTTTGCTCCTTTCTTTCCAAAAGGGGCTTCCCAGTCTATGATTCCGATTCCAGAACCAAGGCACTCTACGAATGTGTGCCCGGCCTGAAGGAAAAGATAGAGGAGACACTCGGCATTCCTTTCAAGGATTTGGCAATAATATTCGAAGATTCGGAAAAACGCGAGGCACTTGAGTCTCTGGTCCATCCTCTTGTGATTGAGGACTTCCACCGCTTTGCCCTTGAAAGCGGAGCGCCTACGGTGATTTTCGAATCGGCGGTGGCATCATCCAAGCCCCTTTTCCGTGACCTTTTTGATGTAACGGTGCTGGTGAAGGCCGATTATGAACTCAGATTGCAGCGCAACCCGAAAGCGGAAGGACGCAATGCCCTTCAAAGCGAGCCGCTGCAGGCAGACTATATTATCGAAAACAATTCCGACCTTGCTTCACTTGAGGCCGAGGCGGACAAAATGATAGAAAAATTGAATTTATGAAAACAGATCTCGCAAGAATACTTGCGGTGACAGGCCAGCACGGCCTTTTCCGCTATATTGCACAGGCCCGCAACGGGGTCATAGCAGAATCCCTTGAGACAGGCAAGAGAACGGTTTTTGACGCTCACAGCCGCATAACCACTCTCGCCGATATCGCGATTTATACCAACGAGGAGGAGCTTAAGCTCGCCGAGGTTTTCACTGCACTGCAGAAGACTCTCGACGGTCAGTCTGCACCTTCGCCGAAGGCTGGTGAGGCTGAGCTTGTCGCCCTGTTCGACAAGGCGGTGCCAAACTATGATGCAGACCGTTTCCACGTGTCCCATATGCGCAAGGTAGTGGGCTGGTACTCCGAACTTGAGCAGTATGCATCCCTTGACTTCGAAACTGAAGATGGAGAGCAAAACGCGCAGAATTAGAACATTAACCCTCGGATGTTCAAAAAACAGAGTGGATACCGAACATCTCGTCGCCCAGCTGGGCGGCGGGTTTGTCGTTTTGCCTGAGGACTCCACGGAGCCTGTGGATGTGCTGCTTGTGAATACCTGCGGCTTCATAGGTGATGCCAAGCAGGAGAGCATCAATGCCATTTTGGAAGCGGTCGAACTCAAAAAGCAGGGCCTGGTGGGGCAGATAGCCGTCTTCGGCTGCCTGAGCCAGCGCTACTCCAGGGAAATGCCCGAACTTATCCCGGAGGTGGATGCCTGGTTCGGGGCGCGTGACTTCGAGCCTATATTCAAGTGGCTTCAGGTAACCCCGGACGAGAGTCTGAAAAAGTTCCGCATCCCTACCGACTGCGGCCCGGCTACGGCATATCTCAAAATTGCCGAGGGTTGCGACAGGCACTGCTCCTATTGCGCCATCCCGAATATTCGCGGACGCCACCGTTCCGTGCCTATGGAGGAATTGGTTGAAGAGGCGCGTCAGCTTGCAGCCAGGGGGGTCAAAGAACTGGTGCTGATTGCCCAGGATACCACCTATTACGGCCTTGACCTTTACCGCAGGCGTGCTTTGGCAGAACTCATAGAGCGGCTGTCGCAGATAGAGCAGATCAAGTGGATACGTATCCACTACTCGTATCCTGACGGCTTCCCTGAGGATGTGCTGCAGCAGATGGCAAGCAATCCGAAGGTCTGCAAGTATCTGGACATACCGCTCCAGCACATTTCCGATGTGGTCCTGAGTAATATGCGCCGTCAGGTTGACGGAGCCTGGACCCGGTCCCTCATTTCGCGCCTTCGCGCTGAAGTTCCGGGAGTTGTGCTGCGTACCACAATGATAGTGGGCCATCCGGGAGAGGGCGAAAAGGAGTTCGGAGAGCTGCTAGACTTCTGCGCTCAGGCAAAGTTCGAGCGTCTGGGAGCCTTCTGCTACAGCGAGGAGGAGGGGACATATGGCGCCCTTCACTTCAAGGATTCCATACCTCAGGAGGAAAAGCAGCGCCGCTGGGATGAGCTGATGTCCCGCCAGAGCGGAATATCGCTTGCCTTCAACCAAAGCAGGGTCGGGAGCGAAGTGGAGGTGCTGGTTGACAGCATAGCCGATGACAGCCTGGTATGCCGCAGCCAATTCGAAAGCCCGGAGGTGGACGGGGAAATCATAGTTCCCCTGCCAGCAGGAACGGACGCCTCAGTGCTTGTCGGAAATTTCATAAAGGTGCGCATCACAGGTGCCGACCTCTATGATTTGGAGGCAAGTATGCTATAAACATTTATTTGTCACTCTTGCAAAAATTGCTATATTTGTAAGATTAAAAATTTTACACTAATGATTGAACTTGAGAATCAGACTTTGGAAGAGCTCATCATCTCTCTTCGCCAGATAGGCGCATCTGAGGACAGAATGGAGCGTGGAAAGGACGTTGACGCAATCAAATCTGCGTTTTACAGACTTCTCGGCAAGATGAAAGCTGAAGCTGAGGAAGCGGGCGAAGACGCATCGTCCAAATTCGCGTCCCAGGAGGAGGAATTCAAGTCCGTGTATGCGGATTACCGCAAGGAAAAGGCCGAGTACAACAAGGCCCAGGACGCTGAGCGTGCCGAGAACCTTGTGAAGAAGAGGGAAGTGATAGCCCAGCTCAAGGACCTTGTCGAAAACCTCAATGACATCCAGGCCGCTTTCCCTGCGCTCAGGGAACTTCAGGCCCGCTGGAGGGAAATAGGTCCTGTGCCGGCAAGCGATTTCAGGGATACCAACGACACTTATCAGTTCCTCGTCGAGAAATTCTACGATATGGTGCAGATCAATCACGACCTGCGTGACCTTGATTTCCGAAAGAACCTGGAAGCCAAGCAGCTGCTCTGCGAAGAGGCTGAGAAGCTTGCCCGGAGCGAGGATGTAGTAAGTGCATTTGCCGCCCTTCAGAAGCTGCACGAGCAATGGAAAGAATACGGCCCTGTCGCAAAGGAGTACAGGGAGTCCATCTGGGAGCGTTTCAAAGCGGCAACAGCCGTTGTGAACAAGGCTTATCAGGCTCATTTCGAGACCCTCAAGGAGTCCTTTGCGGCCAACCTCGAAGCCAAGGAGAAACTTTGCGAAGAGGTTGAGGCTATCGCTGCCCGCGAGGATATCAGGGATGCCGGAGAGTGGAATGCCCTTTCAAAGCAGATAGAGGAAATCCAGGCAAGATGGAAGACCATAGGTTTTGCCACAAAGAGCGCCAATCAGAAGATTTACGAGCGTTTCCGCGCAGCTTGCGACAAGTTCTATGCAGCCAAGAGGGAATATTTCCTCGGCATCAAGAACGGTATGGATGCCAATATCGCCAAGAAGGAGGCTCTCATCGCCCAGGCCGAGCAGCTCAAGACTTCCACTGACTGGAAGAAGGCTACTGACCAGTTCATCTCCCTGCAGAAGCAGTGGAAGGAGGTCGGGGCAGTTCCGCGCAAGAAGTCTGAACAGCTCTGGAAGCGTTTCCGCGCCGCCTGCGACGAATTCTTTGCCGAAAGGGACAAGAATGCCAAGCCGGAAAATGATTTCTATGCGAATCTCAAGGCAAAGAGAGCTCTGATTGCTGAAATCAAGCAGTGGCAGCCTTCAGAGGGCGTCAGTCCTGCCAAGGCCCAGGCAGAGTTCAATGAGCGCTGGAAGGCCATCGGCTTCGTTCCTTTCAAGGAAAAGGAAGCTGTGGCTAAGGAATTCAAGGACGCAATGCGTGCCGCGTTCCCTCCTGCAGCCGCACCTGTAAACAGAAAGAATGACCTCATCCGCAGGTACAATGCACTCCAGCAGGATATCACAACTTACGAAAACAATATCGGATTCTTCTCCAATTCCAAAGGCTCTGCAGCTCTGGTTGCCCAGATGCAGCAGAGAATTGACAATGCGAAGGCAGAACTCAGGCAGCTTGAGGAGCAGATCCGCAAGGAAGAGGCTGAATCGTAATAATGGACAAAAATTCGATTATCGGATTTGTCCTGATGGGTGTGCTCCTGTTCGGGTTCACATTTTATCAGGCAGACAGATCCAAAAAACAGTATGCAATTTATCAGGCGCAGCAGGATTCTCTCGCCTTGGTTGAAGCCCAGCGTCAGGCGGAGCTTGCCTTGCTCGAAGGTGTAAGCGAAGTGCAGACTTCCGAAGCCGCAGTCAAGCCTGCAAGGGTATATAAGGACGCGGCTCTGGATGATGCCCGCAATGCAGAAGGCGAGACCGTTTGCCTCGAAAACGATGTTCTTGCCCTTACTTTCAGCACCAAGGGCGCCCAGCCGACCAGCGCAAGGCTCAAGGAATACAGCAACTACGGAGGAAGCGATCTCTACCTTTTCAAGGAGGGCGGCAATTCCTACAATGTGCACGTGTATGCCGGTGAATACATCTCCACGGGAGATTTCGTGTTCCAGCTTGCCGAGAAGACGGACAGCAGTGTAGTGATGCGCCTGCCTTTCGCTTCGGGAGGCTACATAGAGCAGAGCTACCGTCTGCAGCCGGGTTCCTACGAGCTCAAGAGTGAACTCTCGTTCATCGGGATGAACTGTATTCCGCGCAATGTGGGCACTGTGGACATCGATTTCAATACGGTGATTCCGCGTATGGAGAAGGGCTACAAGAACGAGTCGCAGTACTCCAAGCTGGATTTCTACTATACAGGAGACAAGAAGCATGAAGAACTTGCAAAGGGAGGCCGCAGCGGCTCCAAGAAGATTTCAAGCAATCTGGAGTGGTTTGCATTCCAGCAGCAGTTCTTCTCTATGATAGTACGCGCCCCGGGCCAGTTCGCCTCCGGCAACCTGTCGCTGAATTTCCTGGGAGAGAACGACCCTGACCACAATCTGATGCGCTGCGACGCTTCAATGCGCGTGGACATCAACCCGGGCAGGGATGTCACCATTCCTATCGAATACTATCTCGGACCGAACGATTTCCGCACCCTGAAGCATTTTGACCATAAGTATGAGAAGATTATCCCTCTGGGAGGCTGGCTGGTAGGCTGGTTTACAAGGTACTTCATCATTCCTATGTTCGACTTCCTGCACCGCTATATCGCCAACTTCGGACTCATTATTCTCATAATGACCCTGGTCATCAAGATGGTAGTGCTTCCATTTACCTATAAGTCCTACGCCTCATCAGCCAAGATGAATGCGCTGAAGCCTTATATGGAGGAACTCAATAAGAAGTATCCTAATCCGGATGACGCAATGAAGAAGCAGCAGGCCACTATGGATCTCTACAAGAGAGCGGGCGTGAGCCCAATGGGAGGCTGCCTGCCGACTCTGCTGACCTTCCCTATACTTTGGGCGATGTTCCGCTTCTTCCCGGCATCCATCCAGCTGCGCCAGCAGCGCTTCCTTTGGGCTGAGGACCTAAGTGCCTACGATTCCATCGTGGATTTCGGCTTCAATGTGCCTCTGCTCGGAGACCACCTGAGTCTCTTCGCCCTGCTTATGGCAATTGTTATGTGGGGCTACAGCAAGATTACGATGAGCCAGCAGACCGTAGCTGACGACCCGAGTGCCAAGACTATGCAGTTTATGAGCGTTTGGATGATGCCTATAATGATGTTCTTCATCTGCAACAACCTTTCATCAGGTTTGAGCTACTACTACCTCATTTCGCAGATTATCTCCATCATTCAGATTTTCATAATCCGCAAATGGTGCGTCAAGCCGGAGGCTGTGGTTGCAAAGGTTGAGGCAAGCAAAGGCAAACCTCTTCCGAAGAGCAAATGGCAACAGAGGCTCGAAGAAGCCCAGAAACTGCAGGAGCAGCAGCTCAGAGCTCAGCAGAAGAAGGGCGGAAGACGCTAGACTATGCAATTGACAATAATATCAGCTTTGACAGCAGCCTTGCTGTCCGTATTACCTATCCTCGATAACCCTGATGTAAAGGCGGTTGTCGGGGATAGTGCTCCTATGTGGAAGATGACTCTCGCAGGCCCTCAGGGCGAATGCCCGGAGTATATGCCGGATTTCGCGCAATACCGCGGCTGCACCCTTTCCGCTGACGGCAGCAGGGCTGAGTTCCTGTGGAACATAAACATTGAGCGCAGCTGGGATTGGACAGTGCGGGTGTCAGTGGATATGGAGGACGGACTCCCTCAATGGTCTTTCAGTGCGAGTCTGCCCCTTGGGTGGACAGTGACCCGTACCCAGTTCCCGATAGTCACGGTTCCGCGCCCGGAAGGCTCGAAGGCCATCATTCCGATGGGGTACGGAGCGGAGTTCGAGATTCCGGTGGGTGGAAGGCTTGAGAGCCGCTATCCTTCGGTAACCGGAGGAATGGAGTTCGTGATGACCCACAGCCCTCAGGGGTGCCTCTATTTTGCGGCCCGCGACAGGGAAGGAAGCGGAAAGTATTTTTTCATAGACGGCACCGCGGAGCAGCTTGTTTTTACCGAGATGGTGCCTTCGTCCTTCGGGTGGACCAGAGACGGAGAGTTCACTCTCCCCTGGACTTCTACCTTTGCCTTCAGCGACAAGAGCTGGGACGAGACTCTGCTTCAATGGTACAGGCCTTTTGTGCTGGAATGCGAATGGGCCTCAAAGCCTCTCAGAGAGAAGGAAATCGTCCCCTGGATTAGGGATGCTGATGTGTGGATAAGGCCCAAGAATATGTTCCCTGAGGTGCTGGAGAGTCTTCGCAAGGCGGTGGCCTATTATGACAGGGGATTGGGCATACACTGGTACCATTGGCACCATCACGAGTATGATACAATGTACCCGGAGTATTTCCCTGCAAAGCCCGGCTTCAAAGAAATGGTAGCCGAGGTTCAGGCTGCCGGAGCGCATGTGACCCCATATATCAACGGCAGGCTCTGGGACCCTGCAAACGATTGGTATGAAAGCAGAAACGGGGCTCAGGCGAGCTGCCGCAAGATGGACGGCTCACTCTATACCGAGCTGTATCCTACTTCCAGGGTAATCAATACCGTTACCTGTCCGGGTTCGCCGATTTGGCGGCAGATTATGAAGGAAACCGTTTCGGCTCTTGTGGATGAATACGGCACCGCCGGGGTCTATATTGACCAGGTCGGTGCTGCTGCAAGCGAACCGTGCTATTCGACAGAACACAACCACGCTCCCGGAGCAGGCTCCTGGTGGCCTGCGCAGTACCGCAAACTGCTCAAGGACCTCCGCAACGAGGTCTTCGGGCAGGACAGGGCAATAACCACCGAAGAGAATGCCGAGTGCTATCTGGATTTGTTCGATATGTATCTTATCGTCAACACTCCGCACAGTGCTTCGGTCAGGATGCTTCCGGTTTTCCCTCTGATTTATTCGGACAGGGTGGTTTACAGCGGACTGAACTACTACCATCCTGAACTGTGGGATGGGCATTTTCTCTACATCAACGGCAGAAGTCTGCTTTGGGGAGCCCAGCTGGGATGGATACAGCCGGAGTATCTTTTCGACGGGAAGTGTGAAGTTGAGCGTAAGTTCCTTCTTGACCTCGGACGCTTCAGAGCGGCAAATCACGACATTTTTTATGGCGGGCTCTTCATTTGTGAGCTGGATTTGAAAGGAAAAATTCCTAACTTTACAGTATTCGACTCGGAAACATATCCTGTTGTGATGGGTGCCAAGTGGGAGACTGTGGATGGTGATACAGCCTGCATACTTGTGAATATGGGTCCGAAAGCCATCAAGGTTACACTTCCGGACGGAAGGAAGGCCAGGGTGGATGCTTACAGTGCGAAGAGACTTTAAAATATACGGAGTATGAAAAGTATTGTCAGCATTTTTGCAATAGCTTTGATGCTTTGCAGTTGTGCCCAACAAGAGAGTGGGCCGGTTTACCAGAAGCCTCAGCCGAATCCTACCAAAGTAGTGATTGAGCAGCTCGGACAGACCACACAGGTCAGTATCAGCTGGCAGGACAATGCCAGCGATGAACTCGGTTATGCGATTTGGGTCAATTCAGGATCTGCTGCAGCCAGAATCGTGGCGGAGTTGCCGGCAGACTCCCAGTACTATCTGATAGAATCCGGACTTGTCGCCGGTACGAGCTACAACATAGGCGTGCAGGCGCGCGGCACTGAAGACAAACTCAGTTCCGCAATTATCTACAAGGAAATCAACATCTTCGACTGGAGCCGTCTGCCTTCCGCAGAGCTTCTTGAGGATGTGGTTGTTACCCCGTCAAGCGTTGCTCTGGACTACAAGTTCAGGAAATCTTCGGATTATGAGATTACCCGTTGGGGACTGTGCTGGAGTGCGGACCATACTCCTACCCTCGAGGATGCCTGGGCTCACGGTCCGAACGCTACTTCTATGGTACTTCGCCAGGCCATCCCGGTGTCCGCTATGGAATACGGCAAGACCTACAAGGTCCGCTGCTGGGTGGAGTGCTCCAAGGGAGTCAGCTACTCCAATGAGGTGGAAGTGAGTCTTGGCGAAGAAGTCCCGGCAGTTACTTTCAACTGGACCAGAATGCAGGTGGAGGGCCTTCACGAGGATGTTGAAGTATATTGCACAACAGACCCTCTGCACGGCAGAGCCTTCAATGCCTGGTATGCCATCGCTGATGTGACCAAGGGCAATGTTGAGTTCCGTATGCAGTTCGTGGAAAAGGCTCAGAGGATGTCCGTCTTTTATCAGAACAACCTTGATGCAGGAGAAACTGCATATGTGCTTACCAATGCCGGCTATTTCAATATGTCCACAGGCACCAGCGGTGACTATTGTGTCGATAAGGGAACAGTGACCCCTTCCACTTCCGAGGGCAATCCGAAGGGCACCTTCGGAGTTGATGCCAATCAGAAGCCTTTCGCGCTCTGGGCAGGAAAGGGAATGGACGGAGTGGAATATTTCTACGAGCACCCGAGGATGAATCTGGGAAACAGCAGCTTGTATGGCGCCTGCGCCGAGGATTATCCCTGGCCTAGCGTGAGCGTTACTCCATATTACGCTATGGCCGCCGGTCCTATGCTCGTGAAAAACGGCAAGGTGATTCCGGATGTTACCAAGGAAGACGGAGTGTTCGTGCGCAATTACGAAGGTGTATGGACGGACATTTTCAATGATGATACCGTGACTCCGGACCGTACCTGCGTGGGTTATACCGAAGACGGCAAGATTGTTCTCTTTGTCTGCGACGGACGCATCAAGGCCAGTCAGGGTGCCAGCATAGTCGAGGCCGCCCAGATTATGAAGGGCCTGGGCTGCGTGGGAGCAGTCAATTTCGACGGGGGCGGATCCACTGCAATGCTGGTGCAGGGCGACAGGGTCAATTCCTACGAAAGCAACACCTCAGGCGCTACTGAAGACCGTGCAGTCGGGTCGGTAATGGGATTCTTCTTAAAGAAATAGAATATGAAAAGTCAAAGTTCATATACCAGCAGTACTTCAATGTTCAAAGGCCTGGCTCTGGATGTGCTGGGGAGCCGTCTGGACCTGCGCTTCGTCGGGGTGCCCGAGAAAAAGGCCTATGCCCTGTGGAGCGATATCACAAAAGAGCTTGCCCGTCTGGACAGGATTTTCAATGGCTCCGACCCGGAAAGCGAGGTGTCCGTGCTGAATGCTTCCAAGGTGGATATCCAGACCTCAGATGACTTCAAGTTTGCGCTCAATATGTGCGAGTCGTATCTTATCGGTACAAAAGGTCTTTTCGATATTTCCCGGGGTGGCCGCGAAGATTTGGATTTCGGCGGCTTCTCCAAGGGTTATGCCCTTCGCAGAATTGCTGCTCTTCTCAAGAGCGCGAAGGTTAAGGACGCTTTTGCCGATTTTGGTGGCAGCCTGGTGATGGCAATAGGAAAGCAGCCTTATTCGGACTGTTGGAAGTTTACCCTTATGGATCCGTGGACAGAGGATGAACTTGAGGAAATCGAGTTGCGCGGCGAGTGCCTTGCCGTCTGCGGCAATACTCCCGAGCGCTCGGGCCATATCCTTAACCCGCTTACCGGCCGCGCTGACGAAAGCCGCCGGCTGAGCTTGGTAAAGACGGCAGACCCTCTGGATGCGCAGGTGCTCGCGCTGGTTCACCTTCTTGCTTCAGAACAGCAGAAGAAGGATATTGCCTACAATTACAAGAAATACGAGCCGAGGATTATAGAGCTGGCTTAGAATATTCCCTGCACCATTTCTGAAGAGGACAGTCCGCGCATTTCGGTGCGCGGGCTGTGCATATATAGCGCCCGTGCAGAATCAGCCAGTGGTGGGCAATGGGCCTGTCCTGCTCGGGAATATGCCTTTCAAGGTCCAGCTCCACCTCCCTTGGGGTTTTGCCGGAAGAGAGGCCGATGCGACGGGATACCCTGAAAACGTGGGTGTCCACGGCAATGACAGGCTTGTCGTAGATTATGGATGCAACTACATTTGCCGTCTTGCGGCCCACACCCGGCAGACTCATAAGCTCGTCAATGTCCGAAGGCACTTCGCCCCCAAAGCGTTCCAGCAGCTGAGCGGCCATCCCTACCAGATGGGAGGCCTTGGAATTGGGATAGGAAACTGAGCTGATTATCGGATAAACCTCCTCCGGGCTGGCTGCCGCAAGACTCCGGGCATCCGGATAGAGCCCGAACAGGCGCGGGGTAACCATATTGACCCTTTTGTCTGTGCACTGGGCGGAAAGCATCACAGCGCAAATAAGCTGGAAGGGGTTTTCGAAATGCAGTTCGGATTCGGCAATAGGGACATTCTCGCGGAAGTAGCGCAGGATGCCGTCAAAGCGGTCTTTTCTTGTCATTTGAGAAGGCACTTTTCGTTTTCGCAGACATAGACCCTGCCCGGATAGCGCTCCAGCAGGGAAGCATCGTGGGTTACTACCACTACGGCAGTACCCTGCTCGCTGTTGATGCGGCAGAACAGCTCCATTATGGAGTCTGCCGTCTGCCTGTCAAGATGTCCGGTAGGCTCATCCGCAAGTATCAGTTCAGGGGAGTTGAGAAGGGCCCTTGCAATGCTTACGCGCTGCTGCTCGCCTCCGGAGAGCTGGTGGGGCATACGGTGGCGCTTGGTGGCCATACCGACGGCATCAAGCACTTCAGAGATGCGGTCTTCCCTGGACTTGGCCTTTTTCCATCCGGTTGCCTTGAGTACGAAATCCAGATTCTCCTCCACGCTGCGGTCGGAAAGCAGACGGAAGTCCTGGAAGATGACTCCCAGATGGCGGCGCAGGCGGGGTATGTCCTTCCTTTTGATTCTGCTCAGGTCATACCCGCAAACTTCCGCCCTTCCGCAGCCCGGTTCGTTTTCGGCGGTGACGGTACGTATGATGGAGGTCTTTCCGGAGCCTACCCTTCCGGTGATATAGACGAAATCTCCTTTGGAAATGCGCATCTGAAGGCCGTAGATGACGGTTTCGTCACCTCCTTTGATGTCTGTTCCTTCGAAGATTACGAGGGGCTTTTCGGCTTGGCTCATTTGTTGAGATTTTTTGTCCTAAGACTACAAATATACGGGTATTTTTCAGTAAATTTGTAGGCTTGGTAAATACTATTTTGAAAGATATGCTGAAACTTAGGTATTCCGCCCTTGCGGCAGCCCTTGTGCTTGGTCTGGCCTTCGCAGCTCCTTCTGCTGCCGGACCGGACGGGTCTTTCGGCAAGGCGAAGGAACTGTATGATAACGGAATGTATGCCGGAGCCCGTGTGCTCTTCGAACAGATGTCCGGCGATGACCTGTGCGCGGATTACGCCGTGCTCTGTGCCGTAAAGCTCAAGACCCAGGACTGCGGCCGTCTTGTCGAGAATGTGGACGGTGCGCATCCCAAGACCATACTCAATTCGGACATCCATTACGAATACGGCAAGCTGCTGTACTCGGAGGGCAATTATACCCGTGCCGCAGAGGAGTTCGAAAAGGTGTCACCCAAGAGCCTGCCGCGCCGCGCCAGGGGTGAGTACTGGTTCAAGAAGGGCTTCTGCCACTACAACAGGGACGAACACGATGCCGCTGAGCGCTGTTATCTCAAGGCTCTCGACAATCCTTCCGAGTACGACACCCCCGCCGGTTTCGGAATAGGCAGCATTTATTATGGCCGCAAGGATTTCAAGACGGCGGCAAGCTGGTTCGAAAGGAGTGCGGAGGATGAGCAGTTCGGAGAGCTCAGCCGCTTCTATCTTGTGGACTGCCATTTTATGCTCAAAGACTACAGGTATGTGGTTGAGGAGGGCGAGGCTTTGTTCGCCAATGTGCCCCAGGAGAGACAGGGTCATCTTTCCCGCCTGCTCTCGGAGGCTTATCTCGTACTTGGCGATGCCGCCAAGGCCAGGGAATACCTGGGACGGGAGGACCTGAACGCTTCGACCGCAACGGACGAGGATGTGTTCCACGCGGCGTCCGTGCTCTATGCGGGCGAGGACTGGAGCGGAGCGGTGAAATATTTCTCAATGATGAAAAACCGCAGCGACTCGCTCGGCCAGATTGCTTCCTACCAGATGGGCAATTCCTACATCCAGCTTAAGAATAAGGTTGCTGCAATGAACGCCTTCAAGGAGGCCTCGGTGCTGCGCTATGACGATGCGATAAGGGAGGATGCTTATTTCAATTACGCCATGCTTGCCTTCGACCTGAACGGCGATGATTCGGCTTTCCTTGATTATCTGCGCAAATACAGCACCACCCGCAAGGGAGAGATGATATACAGCTACCTCGCGATGTCCGCCCTTTCGAAAAGAGACTATGCTGCAGCGGTGGATGCTTACGATAAGATTGAAGAACTGGATGCGGGGCAGTACAGCAACTATATGAAGGCCAACTTCCTGCGCGCCCACCAGCTGCTTTCGAGCGGCTCATATTCTTCGGCAGTGCGCTATCTCAAGGCGGCTTCCTACTATGCAGCCCGGCTCGGCTCGAAGAGCGACCCTCTCTATCAGCTGGCGCGTTACCAGCTGGCGGATACCTATTTCCGCATCGAGTCCTGGACCGATGCGCGCAAGACCTATATGGAGCTGTACAACCTTTCCGCCCTGCAGAACCGTCCGGAGGGGAAGCTTATTCCTTACAACATAGCCTATTGCTACTTCAAGGCCGGGGCTTACACCGATGCCGCGAAGTGGTTCGACACCTACATCAAGAGTGCTGACAAGCTGGCGAGGGAAGACGCCCTGACGCGCCGTGCGGATTGCGATTTCATACGCAGGGATTACCGCAGCGCGGCGGCCTCCTACCGCAAGCTCCTGGATGAATATCCGGATTCGGGCAATATCTATCCTTACTACCATCTCGGCGTAGCCTATGCCCTTACAGGGGAGAAACAGCGCAGGGTGCAGGCTCTTGCAATGGTTATGGATGCCCAGCCTGGCAGCCCTTATTATGACGAGGCAATGTATGAGCTGGGCAGGGCCCTTGCGGATGTCCGGCAGTATGACGAGGCCCTGACCGTATTCGACAAGCTGCGCAATACTTCTTCCAATGCCATCTTCAGGACAAGGGCTATGCTCGGTGAAGGTATGGTTTACAGGAATGCCGGCAATATGCAGGATGCCCTTGCTGCCTACAAGACCGTTGTGAGCGAGATGCCGGGCAGCGAATTTGCAAGCGATGCGCTGCTTTCCATCCAGTCGATTTACACTTCCCTCAAGACTCCCGAGAAGTATCTGGAGTATGTGGAGGCCAACAATATCAGCACTGGAAGCACGGCTGACACCCGCCGGCTGTATTACACCACTGCCGAGCAGGTTTACCTTGCGGGCAATTGGAGCGGTGCAATATCTTCCTTCGGAGAATACCTCAAGAGGTACCCGAGCGGGGAGCATACCGCTGATGCCTACTACTACCTCGCTGCTTCCTACAAGCAGTTGGGGCAGAAGGAGAAGGCCTGCGAGCTCTACCGCAGGGCTCTGGACGAGGGCCTTGGAGGGTCTTCTGCCGAATTTGCGCAGATGTCTTACGCTTCCCTGACCTTCGAGATGGAACGCTATGCCGATGCATACGGTGCCTATCAGCAGATCTGCAGCTCAGCTTCAGCCTCCGCACGCGGGCTTGACCCTTATCTGGGAATGCTCCGCTCCGCATACCGCGGAAAGATGTGGGAGGAGACTCTCGCTGCTGCCGAGCAGATTCTGCGCAGGACTACAGAGGAGGCTTACGTACGCGAAGCCAATTACGACAAGGCCAAGGCCTATATGTCCACCAGCCGCCGTGACGAGGCTATGAAGCTTTTCGTTCTGCTTGCCGAGGCTCCGGCAACTGCTGAGGGTGCTGAAGCTACGCTTGCCCTGATTCAGGACCTGTTCGACCGCGGACGTTTCGAGGATGTGGAGAATAAGGTCTATGACTTCTCGGCTGCCTGCGGAAACCAGTCATACTGGCTTGCACGCTCCTACATCATACTCGCCGACTCATTTGCCGAAAGGGGTATGCTCGAACAGGCGGTTATGACCCTGCAGAGCATACGCGACGGTTATGTGCCTTACGGTGAGCAGGATGACATCCTTGAGACCGTGGAAAGGAAACTTCAATCACTTTAGAAATTGCTTCTTATGAGATACAGCAGATTGATTGCGGCATCGGCACTGGTCTTCGCCTTCGGTTTGGCGAAGGCCCAGAACTATGACCCTACCGTTGAAGTTACAAAGGACTTCGTATCCGAAATGGCTGATGCACAGAAACTTGAACTCAAGCCGACCATTCCGGATTCGCTTACCCGCTTCAACCTCAATTTCGATTATGAGGTGTTCAACAAGCCGTACAAGGGCTCATACAACTTCACTCCCTACAATGTGATGCTGATTCCCGATGACGCTGTCCTGAAGCGTCCGTATCTTTATCTCAACGCGGGGGCGGGCTACGGTTTCCACCCGGTGCTGACGGCAGTGGTGTCCCCAAGGCTCGGAAGGCGTTTCACGCTTGACCTTTATCAGGACCTGACCGGCTACAGCGGTGCTTACGAGAGGTACAGCGGGTACGATTTGACCGAGACTGCCGGCATCAGGGGCAGTCTACGTCAGGATTCCTTCGATTTCCTGTTTAACTTCCATTACAACGGAATCGCGGTTAGGGATACTGTCCTGACGAGCGGGATGTTTCACCGCTTCGGAGGCAGTGTCAGGCTGAGTTCTTCCGATATGGCCGCCAACTGGATGAGCTACGATGTCTGTGCTTCCTACAATCTGTCCCGTGAGACGGCAGGTTCGATTCCTATTACCGAAAGCGAGTTTCTGCTCTACGGAACTCTTGCTCCTTCACTTCAGTATGAAAATCTGCAGTTCCTGCTTGGCTTCAATACCGGTTACAGAGGAGCTTTCGGAGTCAGGGATACCGCATTGTACAGCATTGAGACAAACCCTGTGTTCCGTTTCGATGCGGGCAAGTTCCACTTCCGGGTAGGCGCTGTCCTTTCGTATCTGAGCAGTTCGTTGGAGCACGCTATGCATCTCTATCCAGACCTGAGAGTGGATGTGCGCCTGTTCAGGGACCGTCTCAACCTGTATGTAGGAGTGAAGGGAGGCGACAGAATCAATTCTTACTCATCAATCAAGGCGACAAATCATCATTTCAATATGTCGTATATTGACCCGGGCCTTGATGAGAGGCTATGCTGCACCAGAGAGTATTACAATGCCTTCGCCGGCCTTGGCGGAAGCGTAGGCTCCCTCTTCCAGTACAACCTTGTCGCCGGACGCTCCAAGATAGGGTTTGACCCTATACTGGCTGCAGACAAGTGGGGCAATGCATACTATGTGCTTGAGGATTACAATCTTAACTATATCGACGCTTCGACTGCCGTCGCTAGCGATCCTGTGGACTTCAGCCTCGGGCTGCATTTCAGGAAGACTGATATGATTAATGTCAGAGCTCTCGATTTGCCTGTGCTGAGTTCCGACGCTTCTCTTGTCTGGAACTGGCACCGCCGCTTCTTCGTGGGAGCTTCCTTCGAGATGGCTACCGCGCGCGTGAGCGAAGTTTACACTATCGACCCGTTCTGCAATCTGGGGCTGTCTTTCGAAATGAAAACCAGCGACTGGCTTTCTGTCTGGCTGCGCGCAGACAACCTGCTCAATCAGCGGATTGAAAGGATTCCGGGTGTGGTTGAAAGGGGAATAGGAAACGGGGTGTATTTCAGTGCCGGACTGAGGATGGATTTACGCTAAATTTTTTGTATATTTGCAAGCTTTAGAAATCAAGTAGAAAACAATGATAGAGAACGAAGAGATGAAGCAGGCGGAGGAACAGTATTCCGCCAATAGCATACAGGTGCTGGAAGGACTTGAGGCAGTGCGCAAAAGGCCTTCAATGTACATCGGAGATGTGAACGAGAGGGGACTCCACCATCTTGTCTATGAAGTTGTGGACAACAGTATAGACGAGGCTATGGCGGGCTTCTGTGACACCATTGATGTGAGAATTCTTCCCGACAATTCCATAAGGGTCGAGGATAACGGACGCGGTATTCCTACAGGAATGCACGAGAAGGAGCACCGCTCCGCCCTTGAGGTAGTGCTGACCGTACTCCACGCCGGAGGCAAGTTCAGCAAGAACAGCTACAAGGTTTCCGGAGGACTCCACGGTGTGGGTGTATCCTGCGTGAATGCGCTTTCGGACCTGCTCGTTGCCGAGGTGCACAGGGAGGGAAAGGTCTTCGTGCAGAAGTATTCCAAGGGCAAGCCTGTTACTCCTGTAGAAGTGGTCGGAGAAACCAACCAGACCGGAACCATCATTACCTTCCACCCGGACGCCGAGATTTTCCAGCAGACCCAGGTTTACAAGTACGATACGCTTGCAGCGCGTCTCCGAGAGCTTGCATATCTGAACAAGGGCATACACATTACCCTTACCGACGAGCGTGAACTTGTGGACGAATATGTCACCGACGAGAACGACAACAAGAAGCCTACCGGAAAGCAGATCTACCGCAGCGAGGAGTTCTACTCCGAGGAGGGTCTCAAGCAGTTCATCGAGTATCTCGATGCCGGTGCCAATACCCTCATCCCGGAGCCTATCTGCGTGACTTCCAGCAAGATAATACCTATCGACATCGCTCTTCAGTACAACAACGGCTTCAGTGAGAAGATTTACTCGTATGTAAACAACATCAATACCATTGAGGGTGGTACCCACCTTCAGGGCTTCAAGATGGGACTTTCCAGGTCTTTGAAGGCTTATGCGGAGAAGAACAATCTCCTTGCAAAGCTCAAGGACCCTCTCGCACCTGAAGATTTCCGCGAGGGACTTACCGCTGTGATTTCAGTCAAGGTGGCAGAGCCTCAGTTCGAGGGTCAGACCAAGACCAAGCTCGGGAACCCTGAGGTGACATCAGCCGTATCGCAGGCTACCGCAGCCGCACTCGATATATTCCTTGAGGAGAATCCCAAGCTTGCGAAGATTATCATCGAGAAGATAGTTCTTGCCGCAACAGCCCGCAGCGCAGCCCGCAGGGCCCGCGAGATGGTGCAGCGCAAGACTTATCTCGGAGGTGCGGGAATGCCGGGCAAGCTGGCCGACTGCTCCGAAAGGGACCCTGAGAAGTGCGAACTCTTCCTTGTCGAGGGAGATTCCGCAGGCGGTACCGCAAAGCAGGGCCGCGACCGCAAGACCCAGGCTATCCTGCCGCTTCGCGGTAAGATTCTGAATGTGGAGAAGGCAGCGGTGGACCGCGCTTTCGACAGCCAGGAAATCCAGAATATCTACACCGCTCTCGGAGTGACCGTTGCCCAGGAGGACGAGTCCGGAGAGAAGCATATGGACCTCAGCAAGTTGCGCTACCACAAGGTCATCATTATGACCGATGCCGATGTGGACGGTTCCCACATTGCCTGCCTTATCCTGACCTTCTTCTTCCGCTATATGTTCGACCTCATCAAGAACGGCTATGTATATCTTGCAACTCCTCCTCTCTATCTTGTGAAGAAGGGCAAGGAAGAGGTTTACTGCTGGACAGAGGAACAGCGTGAAGAGGCTGCACAGCGCCTTGGAAAGGGTTCCGACAAGGGTTATACGGTCCAGAGGTACAAGGGTCTCGGTGAAATGTCCGATGTTCAGCTTTGGGACACCACTATGGACCCTAGCCGCAGGCGTCTGCGCCAGATTACCATTGACAATGCAGCTGAAGCCGAGCGTACTTTCTCAATGCTGATGGGCGATGATGTACCGCCACGCAGGCAGTTCATCGAAGAGAACGCACACTACGCCAATATCGACGCATAGCTTGAAAACAAAGGTTATCATACCCTTAGCCATAATTTTCGCAGCCCTCGTTGCTTTGATGCCCGGGACTGCGAAATGGGCTTATGAATACCGTCAGGGTTCCGAATGGAAATACGAAACCCTGACGGCTTCAATGTCATTCCCTATTCTCAAAACAGAGGCCCAGCTTGAAAGGGAAAAGGCCGAAAAGGCGGCATCCCTGATTCCGTATTATCGCCTTTCTTCCAATATCTTTGCCGAGAACCTCGGCAAGGCCAAGGCTTTGGACCTCTCCCAGTGGCCGGGACTGCAGCCTGCACTGCTTTCGTCCCTTGCTCTGGTTTATGACAAGGGAATAGTTTCGGAAGCAATCACTTCTTCTCCGACCATTTATATCCAGAAAGGAAAAAGGGCGGAGAAGGTTCCCTCAACCGAGGTGTTCTCCCTTCCGGAGGCCCGCAATGCGGTGCTGTTCAATACCATTTCAGAACTTCCGCAGTATCCTGTAGATTCGATTTTCAGGGCTTACGGAGTTTTTGATCTGGTTATGCCTGACCTCAATCTGGATGAGGAGCTTACCAATCTGGTGAACGAACAGGGAGGAACCCAGATAGCCACTACTGCAGGCTATGTCACCAGCGGAACGGTTATCGTGACGCAAGGGGAGATGGTTACTGCGGAAATCGCCCAGATTCTGGATTCCTACAAGGTGGAATATATGAAGCAGTCCTCTGCCGGCAAATCAGTTCTTGCCACTTTTGGCAATGCCCTGATAATGCTGCTGATTCTGGTCTGCCTCTATTTTGCGATTTATTATTCCAACCCTACGGTGTTCAATGACTGGAACAGGTATATGTTCCTGCTCACGGTGTTCACCCTTATGGCTGTGTCGGAGCTGCTGCTTATCCGCTTCGCTCCGGACTATATTTTCCTCTTCCCGTTCCCGGTAGGAGCCATTTTCCTGGCCTCCTTCTTCAGGACGAGGCTGATATATCCTGTCTATCTGGTTTCCCTCTTCCCTATGCTGATTTTTGCGGAGGGAGGAGCTTCGCTTTTCCTGCTCTTTGTGGCTTCGGCTACGGTTACCCTCTATGTGTTCAGGTTCTTCTCCAAGGGTGTGAAGCAGTTCCTTGCCGCTCTGGTGAATTTCCTGGTGCTTGCGCTGGGCTTCCTTGCCCTGAAGATGGGAGGAATTGTGAACTATGATACCTACTGGACTCTTGCGATGCTCTTCGGAGCCTCTCTGCTTGAGGTCCTGTGCTATCCTCTCGTTTACATTATGGAGAGGGTGTTCAATCTCGTTTCGACTTCGCGCTTGCTTGAGCTTGAGGATATGTCCAATTTCCTGCTCAAGGACCTTGAGCAGAACGCACCGGGCACCTTCCAGCATTCGCTGCAGGTGATGAACCTCGCTTCTGCTGCCGCCCGTGCAATCGGGGCAGACGAGGCTCTGGTGAAAGCCGGTGCCCTGTATCACGACATAGGCAAGACAATGAATCCTCTCTGCTATGTGGAAAACGAGTCCATAGGCTCGGAACTGGCGAAGTACCACGAGGGTCTGACACCTCTGCAGAGTGCGCAGGCGATTATCAAGCACGTTACCGACGGAATGGAACTTGCGCGTATGCACAAGCTGCCGGCACCGGTTTCGGATTTCATTCTTTCCCACCACGGCACCAACTGCGTGACCTATTTCTATGACAAGTTCCTCAAGGAGGGAGGAGATCCTGCTATGAAGCCGGAATTCTGCTATCCTGGAAAGAAGCCTCAGACCAAGGAGCAGGCCATACTTATGATTTGCGACTCCCTTGAGGCGGCGTCCCGCACCCTGAAGGACCACAGTCCGGAGGCGGTTTCCCGTCTGGTGGAGAAGATAGTCCAGTTCAAGATTGATGATGCCCAGCTGGAGGAAGCCGACCTGTCGCTCAAGGAACTGGCAACGATAAAGGGCGTACTGAAGTCCTATATTTCTCAGATCAATCACGAGAGAATCAAATATCCAGAAAGAAAAAAGAACAGATAATTTTTAGATATGAAACTTACAAAGACAAACAGCGACAAGCTCACCATCGAGCTTACAATGGTGATTGCACCGGAGGATTATGCCGAGGCATCCCGCAAGAGGCTTGCAGAGTGCAGGCGCAACGCAGATTTCAAAGGATTCCGCAAGGGTAATGTGCCGGCTTCCCTGGTAAAGAGGGTTTATGGTCCGCAGATTCTTGCAGACGCAGTCAATGAGACTATAGGAAAAGGACTTCAGCAGTTCATAGATGAGGAGCATCTCCACATTCTCGGAGAGCCTCTTTCAAGCGAGAAACAGCCGGAGGTCAGCTGGGTTGACGGAGAAGAGTTTACCTTCGTTTTCGACCTTGCACTTACCCCTGAGGTTAATGTCGAGGTTTCCGGGGAGGATGAGGTGTTCCAGTACACTGTCACCACTTCCGCCAAGGAGAAGTCCGAGATGGCTGAGAACCTGAAGAAGTACTATGAGGCCCAGAAGGTCGAGAAGACTGACGAGGAACTTGAGAAAGAGGCTGCAGAGCGCTTTAAGGAGAACTACAAGGCTGAGGCTGAATGGAGACTCACCAAGGATATCCGCGCTTTCTATGTTGCCAAGTCCGGAATCGAGCTTCCTGAGGCTTTCCTCAAGAGGTGGCTGCTTCAGGCAAATGCCGGAAAGGTTACCGAGGAGCAGATGGAGAAGGAGTTCCCGGCTTTTGTCGAGGATTTCAAGTGGCAGCTTGTCCGCGGTTTCCTTATGAAGAAGTACGATTTCAAGATTGAGATGGACGACCTTAAGGCAGCTGCTGAGGCCAATATGAAGTACCAGTACGCTATCTACGGCATCAATGATGTCCCTGAGGATATCCTTGCCGAGGCAGTGAAGGGTATGCTTCAGGACCAGAAGCAGATTGACCGTCTTGCCGAGCAGGTTGAGGACAAGAAGGTCATCGAGCAGCTTAAGAGCGAAATCAAGATTACTCCTAAGAAGATTTCTTCCGATAAATTCAAGGCACTTGCGTAAGTTTTTAGTCGTCCTGAGTCTTCTTGTGTTGTGCATGCCAGGTTTTGCACAGCGTCGGAAGCAGGTGGATCCGCGCGATACCCTTCAATATCATTATGAATACACTCAGGCCGGCAAGAATTACTTGCTTGGCCTGAATTTCTATGGAGAGGAAGCGAGGATTTATACCTATAAAGTACTGCGTCGCGGCTGCGTGCAGGTGGGAACTCCTTTCAAGGTTGAGGCTTTGAGGGATTCGGTGTCTTTTGTCAATGTAGCCGGGACGGATTATGTGCTGTTTTCTTTTCTGCGGGAAGAGGCGGATTTTTTGAGCTGGAATCTGCTTGCTTCCAGTTTTGACGGGAGCCATATGGATGCTGTGAGTGTCCAGGGCAAGGCTCTGGAGCCTCAGGGGGAGAGGTTCAGAATCGAGGGTACAAGTTCGGCTTCTATGAGAGTGAACGAGGATGCTCTTACGAAGTATCTTGATTCGCTGATGGCTTCTGACCCGCGTCTGGTGGTGCTTCCTGATGAGGTTTACAAGACCGATATGGTTGTGGAGTGGTGGTTGGAGAACAATCCCAAGGCTTTGACTTCCGCAAAGAAGGTGAAGATGGCTTCGCTGCCTGCCGATTGCAGTGCCGTTGTGGCTTTTGCCGGGGCTGCGGGTGCCTCTCGTTCTTCCGGTGCTGGTGCTGATGCTGATGGTGCCTGCTACGGTGCAGTTGTGAGCAATAAGACCAAGTCCAAGAGTGGCACATATCAGCTGGCAAGTGTGGATATGCGCGGCTACACTATGATTATTGTCCGCAACATCCGACAGAATACCTACACCCTGGTCTGGGCGGAGCCGACTGGCCGCACCAAAGCCGATCGCCGTCTTGTCAACCTGTATTTCGTGGACGACAACACCATCGCAATGGTCTTCTACCACGGCAGTTCTATGCTCAAATACCGTATCTCCCTCGGCTCCGGCCAGATTTCCCGGTCGTAGCCTGACGACCTCACATTGCTTTCCCAATGTGTCACATCAGGAGTAAAAACACCCTCACAAGCCCATTCCCCTCCTCATCTGTCACATCGGGAGCAAAAACACCCTCACACACACATTTCATTCCTGATGTGTCACATCGGGAAATCCCCAATGTGCCATACACAGCCTTCTACGCCACATTACCATTTTCCTAATGTGTCACATCAGGAACAAAATCTCCCTCCCACACACTTTTCCCTCCTAATCCGTCACATCAGGGAGGCCGGAAGCGCAAAAATGACCCCCTGAAATAGCTCTCACAGCCGTCAGGCAGATGGTTGGGAGGGGAATACGGGAGTTTTGTGTATATTTGCATCTATGGTGAAGATTTGTACTGCTATCGTTGCAATTGCAACAATTATTTCCGCATCGGTGCCCGCCGAAGACACTGCACAAGTGCCCGCCGGAGCAACCGCATCGGTGCCCGCCGGGGTGTCCGGGGGTGCCGATCCCCGTTTGACTCCACTCAAAGTGAGACCGGAACATAATCCGCAGGGTAAGCCTCTGAGTATGGAGGATGCCAATATCAATCCGAAAGTTTATCCGGAGCGTGCGCGACGTATTCCCCAGCAGACGAAGCCGCAGCCGCGCTACGGAGTCACTTCAGGCAGCGTCTATATGCTTGATTATACGGAGACTGTAGCCACTGCGCCTACAGCGTCTGCGGTGACAACTGCTACTGCGGCGCCTTCATCCACAGCTGCCACCGCCACCACCGGGTCCGGTGAATCATCCCAACCTGCCCTCGCAATCGCGACCACCGGGTCCGGTGAATCATCCCGGCCTGCTCCCGACACCGTCTGGATTGCCCGCGCGCACGATGCCGTAAGCTACGGAGTCAGCGTCAGCCGCAACGAATTCGGCATTGACGGTGGATTATTTCCGTCGGCAGACGGCAGCCGCCTTGCCTACTACCGCAAAGACGAGAGCAAGGTCAATATCTTCCCCCTTCTGGACATCAGCACCCGCACCGGCAGCCTTATAGAGCTTCGCTATCCTATGAACGGGATGGACTCAGAGCGGGTTGACATCTGCGTATGGGACAGCGCGAAGCGCGCCAGCATCACCCTTGATGCCGATGCTCTTACCGAACCAGCTGTCTGTAATCCGCAGACAATGAGCTGTACTCCCGAGCTTTACGGAGATGACCGCTATCTTACCAATATCAGCTGGCAGGACTCGAACACCATTCTCGTGCAGGTAGTTGACCGCAGCCAGCACTATTGCAAACTGGTCAGCTTCAATGCAGCAACCGGAGAACTTCAGTCCACCCTGCTCAGGGAGGAAAACCCTGAATGGGTGGAGCCTTATGAGCCCACTCACGCCATAAGCCCGCAGCAGTTCATCTATTCCACCGACAATCGCGACGGCTTCAAGAATCTCTACCTCAGCGACTTGCAGGGCAATATAGTCCGTATCCCAACCGCTTATGCAGATGTCAGGTTCAAGGCATACCGGGACGACTGGCTATATTACACCTCCTCCGAAGTATCCCCGGCGGAGAACCATTTATTCCGCATCAGGCTTACCCTCCCTACAGAGCGCCGGACCAAGGCAGAAAACTTCCTGCAAGGCGTGCGTTTCGGCAAGCCTCAAAGACTTACCCGCGAACAGGGGTGGCACAACATATTTATAATGGATGACGGATGGATGGATGTATTCAGCTCCTTCGACAACCCTGGCTGGAGCAAGGTCTTCAGCAATGACGGCAAACTGCGCGAGACCCTTGTGGAGAGCGGCGACCCTCTCGGGGAATATGCTGCCTGCGCTGTCGAATTCGGCACCGTCCCTTCTGCCGACGGCCTGTACGAAAACCACTACCGCCTCATCAAGC
>JBJEBK010000043.1:0-45272 GCA_051869975.1 Candidatus Cryptobacteroides sp.
AGAGGAAGCACGCTTACCACAGCCACATCCTCACCAAGAAGACCAAGAAGCAGAAAAGGAATCTTGATCATTTCGCAATCATCGAGTCTGCGGATATCAAGAGAGTAAAGGAAATGTTGGTTCTCTAAAAAGTATTGAATTATGCCAAGATCAGTCAACTCAGTAGCCTCTAGGGCACGCCGCAAGAAGATTCTCAAGAGAACCCGCGGTAACTTCCTCGCAAGGAGGAGTGTCTGGACAGTAGCAAAGAACACCTACGAGAAAGGTCTTACTTACGCATATCGCGACCGTAGGGCCAAGAAGCGCAACTTCCGCGCACTCTGGATCCAGCGAATCAATGCCGCCGCACGTCAGTACGGTATGACTTATTCCCAGTTTATGGGTGCACTCGCAAAGCAGAACATCGGTCTGAACCGCAAGGTCCTCGCTGACCTCGCGATGAACAACCCTCAGGCTTTCGAGGCAATCATCAAGTCAGTAAGCAACAAGTAAAGCAGTGAGCCTGAAGGAATTTACCCGCAACCGTTGGACAAAGTTCACATTCTGGGCTTTGCTCTACATTCTTTGGGTAATCTGGCTTGGAAACTACTGGTGGCTCATCGGTCTGGGTGTCATATTCGACATCTTCATTACCAAAAAGGTCCACTGGAACTTTTGGAAAAAGAGATACAAGGAAGGGGAGAAGCATTCAGCTGCCAACGAATGGCTCGATGCCATCATCTTCGCGGTGATTGTAGTTACCTTCATCAACATCTTCTTCTTCCAGGCTTTCAAGATTCCTTCATCCTCGATGGAGAAGACACTCTACACGGGTGACCATCTCTTCGTCAGCAAATTGACATATGGCCCGAGAGTCCCTCAGACTCCGCTGACCGTTCCTTTCACGCACAATGTGATTTTCGGAAAAGAGTCATATTCGACCCTGATTCAGAATGATTACAGAAGGCTCAAAGGACTCAGGAATGTGAGAAGGGGAGACATCGTGGTATTCGGATTCCCGAATGGCGACACCGTTCTGCGCAAGGCTCCGTCAGAAGACTACTACAGTCTCTGCCGCTTCTACGGCAAGAAAAAGGTGATTTCCACACTCGGTCCCGTCATTGCCCGCCCTGCGGACAAAGTGGACCACTATGTAAAAAGATGCGTTGCCATCCCCGGAGATACCCTCGAAGTCCGTGACGGACTCGTATGGGTGGACGGGGTCAAGCAGCCGGTCTATGAGGGGATGCAGATATCACGCAATCTCGAAAAGGTGCAGAACGACTACAGGGAAATCTTCCCGTTCTCGCCTGACTACACCTGGACAAGGGATGAATTCGGACCGTTATGGATTCCTCAAAAGGGTGCAACAGTCGAGCTGACCCGCGAGAATCTACCTCTGTATGAGAGAATCATCAGAGTATATGAGCACTCTTCGGTAGAAGAAGCTCTTGCGGCAGGCTCCTACACCTTCAAGCAGGATTACTACTTTATGATGGGAGACAACAGACACAATTCCCTGGACTCAAGGTATTGGGGATTTGTTCCGGAAGACCACATAGTCGGAAGGCCGGTTGTCATTTGGCTCTCAACAGATGAAGGGAAGAAATTCCCTAAGAACATCCGTTGGGGAAGATTCCTCAAGTTTGTTTAACTGAATATTAATAAATAAAAAACAATAATTATGGCAAAGGTTTGTCAAGTAACCGGAAGAAAGAGAATGAAAGGCAACAACGTTGCCCATTCAAAATTGCGCACAAAGCGTGACTTCTCCGTAAACCTCAAGAACAAGCGTTTCTGGAGTGAGGAGGAGCAGAGGTTCATCACCCTCAAGGTATCTTGCAAGGGTATGAGAATCATCGAGAAGAACGGCCTCGAGGCCACCCTTCGCGAGGCTCAGAAGAAAGGATATGTTAACCTTGTTTAAATTTCATCATTATGGCAAAGAAATCTAAAGGAAACAGGGTGCAGGTCATCCTCGAGTGCACAGAGCAGAAAGAGAGCGGCGTTCCAGGAATGTCCCGCTACATCACCACAAAGAACAAGAAGAACACCCCTGAGCGTCTTGAAAGGAAGAAGTATAATCCTTTCCTGAAGAGGGTTACCGTTCATCGTGAAATCAAGTAATTTTCAGGAGGATTTAGAATATGGCAAAGAAAGCCGTCGCAACATTCGCAGCTAAGGCCGGTGCTAAGAGCATGGTCAAGTGCATACGTATGGAAAAGTCTCCTAAGACCGGCGCTTATGTTTTCACAGAGCAGCTCGTTGAGGAGAGCAAGGCAAAGGAGTTCTTCGAGAAGAAGTAAATCTTTGATACTTTATATTTGAGCCGGTTCCCGCATAGGGGACCGGTTTTCATTTTAGCAGAAAATGCTTATATTTGTGGGCTATGGCAATCAGTTTCTTTCAGAGGCTCTCAAGAGCGATAGTCGGCAGGAGCCGCGTGGATGATGATACCCTCGATGCCATCGAGGAGGCACTCGTCGAGTCCGATATGGGCGTGGATACCACGCTCAAGGTTGTGGATGCCCTCGAAGAGAGGGTTTCCAAGGATAAATATATGTCCCGCGATGAGCTGTTTGCTATGCTCAGGGAAGAAATTTCCTCCCTTATGGGAGCCTGTGACAAGCCTGCATCAGTTCCCGACTCAGGTCCGCGAGTGATTCTTGTGGTGGGCGTCAATGGAGTCGGCAAGACCACAACCATAGGCAAACTTGCCTGGAAACTGCGCAGTGAAGGTCGGAGTGTAATGCTCGGTGCAGCGGATACATTCCGCGCAGCAGCCGTGGACCAGCTCACCATTTGGGCCGAAAGGGCCGGTGTGGCAATAGTCAAGCAGCAGATGGGCTCCGACCCTGCAGCCGTAGCTTATGATACCGTGAAATCGGCAGTTGCAAAAGGTGTTGACACCGTGCTTATCGATACTGCCGGAAGGCTCCACAACAGGGTGGACCTGATGAACGAGCTCACCAAAATACGCAATTCCGTAAAGAAAGTACTGCCTGAGGCACCTCACGAGGTGCTGCTCGTGCTGGATGCAAGTACCGGACAGAATGCCTTCCAGCAGGCAAAGGAATTCTCCCGCGCTACCGACATCACCTCCATCGCCTTGACAAAGATGGATGGCACAGCCAGGGGCGGAGTGGTGGTCGGACTTGTTGACCAGTTCGGCATACCGGTGCGCTACCTTGGTGTAGGCGAAGGAATTGAAGATTTGCGGGAGTTTGACCGCGATGCATTCGTGGCAACCCTTTTCGATGAAGAAGAATTGAAATAAAATACAGATATATGAAGCTCAGTTACAATTGGCTTAAAGATTACATCAAATGTGACCTGTCCGCTCAGCAGATTGCTGACGCGATGACTTCAATAGGAATAGAAGTTGACTCGGTAGAGGAGACTGAGGTCATAGAGGGCGGCCTCAAGAATGTGGTCGTGGCAGAGGTTCTCACCTGCGAGGCCCATCCGGACTCTGACCATCTCCACGTGACCACCGTCAATGACGGCGGCGCGGAGCCTGTCCAGGTAGTATGCGGTGCCCCGAATGTGGCAGCAGGACAGAAAGTCCTCTTTGCTCAGCTCGGCGCAGTGCTGCCTGGTGATTTCAAAATCAAGAAATCCAAAATCCGCGGCGTAGAGAGCTTCGGAATGATATGTGCCGAGGATGAACTCGGGCTGGGCACCAGTCACGACGGCATAATGGTGCTTCCTGCCGATGCCCCTGTAGGTATGCCTGCCAAGGAGTTTCTTCACATTGAAAGCACAGCAGTAATCGAATATGAGATAACCGCCAACCGCGTCGATGCCGCCTCCCACTGGGGAGTTGCCCGCGACCTTTATGCATATCTTAGACATAACGGCATCCCTTGCGAACTGACAAGGCCGGATGTCGAGGCATCATTTGCTGCCATCCCGGCAGGCGAGGGCGAGCCTATGCCTGTTGAAGTGCTGGACCCGAGCGGAGCTCCGCGCTACACGGGCCTTCTTATGAAAGGCATCAAGGTCGGCCCGTCTCCGAAGTGGCTGCAGGACAGGCTGACAGCCATCGGAAGCCGTCCTATCAACAATATAGTTGATATTTCCAACTATGTGCTCTTCGAGCTCGGACAGCCTCTCCATACCTTCGATGCAGACAAGGTCAGGGGAGGAAAGGTCATAGTGCGCCGCGCTGCTGAGGGCGAGCCTATCCGCACCCTTGACGGAGCGGAGCACAAACTCCACAGTACCGATATGGTAATCGCTGACGCCCAGGGCCCTATGTGCATAGCCGGAGTCTTCGGCGGAGAGGACAGCGGCGTAAGCGATGCTACAGTCAACCTCTTCATAGAGAGCGCATATTTCGATCCTGGCAGCATACGCAAGACCAGCAAGAGCCAGCAGCTCCAGACCGATGCCTCCTTCCGCTACGAGCGCGGTGCTGACCCTGAAGTCGCTATATATGCGCTCAAGCGCGCAGCCAGCCTTGTGAGCGAGTGCGCAGGCGGTGAAGTGGTAGGCCCGATTGTCGAGAGCTATCCTAAGAAGATAGAGCGCAAGCGCATCGAGCTTGACTATGACCGTATCGAAGCTTTCATCGGTCAGAAACTGGGCTACGATGTAATTGACGGCATTCTTGAAAGCCTCGCATATGACTTCATCTCCCGGGACGGAGCCAAGAGGACGGTCGAGGTACCTTGCTATATGGTGGATGTCTATCGCGAGTGCGATGTGGTTGAGGAAATCCTCCGCATCTACGGCTACGACAACATAGCTCTGCCTAAGCATATGAAGATGTCAGTGAATGCCACTCCGAAGCCGGAGCCTGAGGCGGTACGCACATCCATATCCAACTTCCTCGCTTCCAACGGTTTTGTTGAGACGATGAACAATTCCCTTACCAAGGGAGACTACTATGAAGGTCTCAAGACCTTCCCGGCGGACCATCTTGTTCGCATTGTCAATCCGCTCAGCCAGGACCTCAATGTAATGCGTCAGACCCTGATACTGAACGCCCTTGAAGTGGTTGCCTACAATGTGAACCGCCAGTGCCCGTCAATGAAGATATTCGAGTACGGCTCCGTATATCAGAGGCTCCCGGAGAAATCAGGCGAGACCCTTGAAGGCTATGAAGAACATCAGGCCTTCTGCCTCGCCATCACAGGAGCCTCCGAAAAGTCCTGGAAGAACGCAGCCTGCAAGAGCGATTTCTTCCTTCTCAAGGGCTATCTGGAACTGCTTCTCAAGCGCTTCGGTACCGACATCTACCAGCTTTGGACCGATGCCGCACCGTCAGACATATTCTCCGAAGGAGTCATCTACAAACTTCCGGGGAAGGGTACCCAGCTTGCAGTTATGGGTACGGTCAATCCTGCACTTGCACGCAAGTTCGGTGTAAAGCAGCCTGTCTATGTGGCTGAAATCAGCTGGCCTGTACTATTCGAGCTCATCAAGAGAAATAAGGTTGCCTTCAAGGAACTCCCTAAGTATCCGGAGGTTAAACGCGACCTTGCAGTGCTTCTCGATGAGGGCGTAAACTATGCCGACCTCAGGATGACTGCCATCAAGCAGTCAAAGAAGTTGCTGCGCAACGTCTCTCTCTTCGATGTTTACAGGGGCGACAAGATTCCTTCCGGCAAGAAGCAGTATGCACTCAGCTTCACCTTCCAGGATCTTGACAAGACCCTTACCGACCAGGACATCGAGCGCGTAATGGACAATATACTCAAGGCATTCCAGAACAATTTCGGAGCGGTACTCAGGTAAGATGAAACACTCTGTCGGCAAAATCCTTGCAACCACTTTCCTTCTCGTCCTGGCGCTTGGCTGCGGACGCACAGGGCGCGTGATTCCGGAGGATAAGTTTTCGGATATCTATGCCGAGATGCTGCTTGCCGACCAGTGGATTTCTTCCAACCTGAAGGCGCGCAGAGTAGCGGATACGACCTTGTTCTATGCTCCGATTCTCGAAAAATACGGCTATGATGTCCTGGACTATGACGCGTCCGTAAGGCATTATATGAAAAAGCCTGCGGATTTTGCCGCCATTCTTGACAAAAGTTCCAGGAAGCTTACCGCCTATGCCAACCGCCTGCAGGCAGTTGAGGATGAGATGAAAAGCCGCTACAAACTTCCGCCTTACAGGAATGTGGATTTCTCCAAGGACACCATACTCGTGATACAACTCGATACCGTTTCCATCACAGCGCCTCCGGCAGACAGTACCCTTGTGCCTCCGGCAGACAGTGTCCTCGTACTGCCGGCAATCGACTCGACAGACAATAACATTCAAATTGATACCACCCATTATGAACGAAAAGGAAATACTGAGGAGATGCTTCTCCTTCATGGACCTGACGACACTGCGTCCCGAAGACACTCCGTCAAGCGTCCTAAGCTTGGTCCAAAAAGTAACCAGATTGCACTCTGAGTATCCGGATTATCCGCTTCCGGCCTCAATTTGCGTATATCCCAACTTCGCATCGGTAGTTCGAGACAACCGTGTAAGCGAAGAACTTCATGTAACTTGCGTAGCCGGCTGCTTCCCCGCATCCCAAAGCTTCCTTGAAGTCAAAGTGCGTGAGGTGCAGCTCGCCATCGAAAACGGTGCCGACGAAATCGACATAGTGCTTGCTCTCAACTCTTTCCTTGACGGAAATGAGGAAGAGGCTGCGAGGGAAATCCGTGAAATCAAGAAAGTATGCGGTGATAAGGTGATTCTCAAAGTCATACTTGAGACAGGTGTCCTCAAGACTGCAGAACTCATACGCAAGGCTTCTATGCTCGCAATGGAAGCAGGAGCCGATTTCATCAAAACCTCTACAGGCAAGGTCCCAGTCAATGCAACCCCTGAGGCTGCTGAGGTGATGTGCGAAGCAATACGCGACTATTACGCCTGCACGGGACGCAAAGTGGGCTTCAAAGCAGCCGGTGGAATCTCTACAGCTGAGGAGGCTTTGCAGTATTATAACATAGGTTTGAGAATACTTGGAGAGGAATGGATGAACAGCAGGTACTTCCGTTATGGAGTCAGCCGGGTCGGAAATGCCCTTATGAGTGCGATTGAAGAGAAGGAAATCAAGTTCTTCTAGTGCTTTTTCCTAAAAAAACAGCTCAAATCCTAAAAAATCGTACATAAATAAACGTTTAGGTTTTTAAACGGATAGTCTGTGCTACCTTGTTGGCATGAAAAAGACTATCCGTTTTTGCGTCTTGCTGCTGCTGGTGGCGGCGGCTTGCGAAAAGGCTCCCTTTGCAGGACCTGACCAGAAAATCAACTATGATGACGGTGCCGGCCTTGAGCACGGCATGATTCAGCTCGGCGAAAAGCTGGAGGACCCGTATTCCGTAGAGAATATGACCAAGGCTCTTCGTTCCCTCTATCCGACAAAGGCAGATGTTGTACGCCTTCCTGCGACCAATCATTATGTGCGTCTGCTCCCGCGCAATGATGAAGACCTGTCTCTGCTCGAATCAATGGGAGTCGCTATGCTCGACCATCCTCTGGACTATCAGATAGTCCGGGAAGGCGACTGGTATCACGACCCTGAAATCCCGGAGGACGAATTGACCTGGCAGTATGCCGTGGTTCCTGTGGACTTCAGCGCTCCCGACGGAATACGCTGCGAGCTGCTGCACGATTGTTATCTTGCCGATGAGGATTCCGGCACCAAGTCTGACGGCATAGATTGGGCAGCAGTGGAAAGGGAATCGTTCCGTCTTACCGGCAACTCCGACCTGCTGCCTCCGGCAACCAAGGGTGATTCCGAGACTCCAAAGTATCCGAAGGGCAGGATTGCGGTCTATGATTCAGACTATGATGAGGATCCGGTGGGAGTAGCCGGAGTTATGGTGTGCTGCAATGTGTTCGTTCGCATTGCAAAAGCATATACCGATGAGGAAGGATACTACGAAATGGAAAAGAGTTTCACTTCGGACCCGCGTTACCGTATTCAGTTCACCAACCGCAAGGGCTTCAGCATAGGCTTCAACGCCGTATTCGTGAAAGGCTCCATTTCCACTCTCGGCAAGCACTCGGCAGAAGGATACAACATTGCCATCAGTCCCGAAACCGACACCAATCTCTTCCGCAGGTCGGTTATCAACAATGCCGCTTACGACTATTTCGATTTGTGCAGGCAGAAAGGCTCTACTCTTGCCGCCCCTCCTTCCAATTTGAGAATATGGCAGTTCGGTTTTCTTGACGGGTCCGCAACGCTTATGATGCAGCAGGGTGCCATAGTGGATTTTGAACTTATCGACGAAATACTCGGAGAATTCGCCCCTTTGGTCAGATTTTTCCTGCCGGATATAGTGCTCGGCCTTTATAACCAGAATGACTATGCGTCAATATATAGCAATGCAATGCACGAGCTCTCGCATACCAGCCATTATATGAAGGTCGGCAACGAATACTGGGACCGTTATGCCCTTCACATACTCACTTCCTGGGTCAGCTCCGGAGGTATGCTTTACGGAGTAGGTACGGAAGACTATGCCGGCTACTGCGAAGTGGGGGAGATGTGGGGCTATTATATGCAGAACATACTCTACCGCGAGCGCTATGCCGACTGGTCCTACACATATGGACTCAAATGGTGGTTCAGACCTGAAATTCTCCTCTATCTGGATGAAAGAGGCTTGGGCAGGGACAAAATCTTTGCAGTGCTGTCGGCAGATGTGCATTCGCGTGACACCCTGCAACAGAGATTGCTCAGTCTTTATCCGGAAATGAGAAGCATAATTTACGAAGCTTTCAACCTCTACAACTAATATACTATTTTGCTGAGAAACAGGGCGTGGCCGGGGACACTCTCTCCGGCTGCGCATCTGTCGTGCGAGGCGAGCAGCGCTTCCATACTGTCGGCACTGCGTTTGCCCCTTCCCACTTCAATCAGGGTACCCACTATGGCTCTTACCATATTGCGCAAAAACCTGTCTGCCGCAATGTGGAAGCTCCAGTGGTTTTCGTCATCCTTCACCCATACTGCTTCGAATATGGTGCAAATGGAAGTTTTGTTGTCCGTACCGGTTTTTTCGAAACAGGAGAAGTCGTGTGTGCCGAGCAGGCTCTGCGCCGCCAGGTTCATCTTGTCCATATCCAGTTCCGGCCAGCTGCACAGGTGCGAGTACTGGCGCGCGAACGGGTCTTTTGTGCGGTGGATGTGGTAAGTGTATTCCCTGCGCTTGGCGTCGAACCTTGCGTGAAAATCGGGATCTGCCTGTTCTATGCTGTGAACCACAATTGCATTTGGCAGGATGGCATTGATTTTGTAACTTAGTGCCGCGGAATCGATGTCCGCAGAACAGTCGAAATGAGCTACATAGCCGAGCGCATTGACTCCTGTGTCCGTCCTTCCGGCACCTGTTACGGTAATTGTTTCTCCAATAAGGGTTGAAAGCGCCTTTTGGAGATTCTCCTGCACGCTTGGTGCGTCGGGTTGAATCTGCCATCCGCAGAACTCTGCACCGGAATAGGAAAGTGTAAGTTTATAACGCATAGTGTGCAAAATTAGATATAAAAATGGAAAGTGTAAACATTAAGGAACTCAACGAGAAGATTCAGAAGGAAAGTGCCTTTGTGGATCTTCTTTCCATTGAGATGGGAAAGGTTATTGTGGGCCAGAAACAGCTTGTGGAGAATCTTATGATTGCCCTTCTTGCAAATGGACACATACTGCTTGAAGGTATGCCGGGACTCGCCAAGACTCTCGCAATAAGCACTCTTTCAAAGGCTGTGAATGCCAAGTTCAACAGGATTCAGTTCACACCTGACCTTCTTCCTGCCGATGTTACAGGTACTCTGATATACAGTCAGAAAAACGAAAGTTTCGAAATACATAAAGGACCTGTTTTCGCCAATTTCGTACTTGCGGATGAGATCAACCGTGCACCGGCGAAGGTGCAGTCCGCACTTCTGGAGGCGATGCAGGAGCGTCAGGTCACACTCGGAGACAAGACCTATGACCTGCCGCAACCTTTTCTCGTAATGGCAACCCAGAACCCTGTGGAGCAGGAAGGAACCTACCCTCTGCCTGAGGCCCAGCTGGACCGGTTTATGCTCAAGGTTCTTGTGGACTACCCGAAGAAGGAGGAAGAGCGCCTGATTATCAGGATGAACAATAGCGGAGAGTTCCCTCAGCCGAATCCTGTGGTGAGCCCTGACGACATAGTCCGTGCACGCGAGATTGTCCGCGAGGTCTATATGGACGAGAAGATTGAGCGCTATATAGTTGACCTCGTTTACGCTACCCGCACCCCTGCCGAATACGGCCTCAAGGGATTGGAGAATATGATAAGCTACGGCGCATCCCCGCGTGCCAGCATCAGCCTCTGCTCTGCCGCCAAGGCCTATGCCTTCATCAAGCGCCGCGGCTATGTGATTCCGGAGGATGTGCGTGCAGTATGCCCGCAGGTGCTCCGCCACCGTATCGGCCTGAGCTATGAGGCTGAAGCAGAAAATCTTACAGCAGACCAGATTATTGAGCAGGTAATCAATGCAGTCATTGTCCCATAACAATAAGGATGCTGCGACGGATTTGCTGAAACGGGTACGCAAGATTGAAATCAAAACCCGTTCCCTCTCGCACCAGATATTCGCAGGAGAATACCATTCCGCCTTCAAGGGAAGGGGAATGGCATTCAGCGAAGTTCGCGAATACCAGTGGGGTGACGATGTGCGCCAGATGGACTGGAATGTTACCGCCCGCCTGCGCCAGCCTTATGTGAAGGTATTCGAAGAGGAGCGTGAACTTACGGTGATGCTTCTTGTGGACGTCAGCCGCAGCGGTCTGTTCGGAACGGTCGAAACCACGAAGCGTGAGCGCATTGCGGAAATCGCTGCCGTACTCAGTTTCAGTGCCGTTCTCAATAACGACAAGGTCGGAGCCCTCTTCTTCTCCGACAGGGTAGAGAAGTTCATCCCTCCGAAAAAGGGACGGACCCATCTGCTGCATATCATCAGGGAAATGCTGGAACTCGAGCCCCAGTCCGACGGAACGGATATCGGCGGAGCCCTGCGCTATCTGACAAATGCTATCAAGAAGAGATGCAACGCCTTCGTACTCAGCGATATGATAGATGCCGACGAGGATGGCAACCCGCGTTGGGAGGAAGCTCTAAAAGTTGCTGCCGGCCGTCACGAGCTGTCGGTAATCAAAGTCCACGACCCGAGGGAACTCTCGCTCCCGGATGTGGGCCTGGTTCATATAAAGGACAGCGAGACGGGCCGCGGAGCGTGGGTCAATACTTCCAGCTCCCGAACAAGAGAAAGCTATGCCCGATGGCAGGCCGTTCTGGATGAGAAGGAGCAGGCTCTGCTTAAACGCTACAATATCTCCTATGTTGATGTCTGTACGCAGGGAGATTATGTCAAATCATTGATGGGATTGTTCAGATGATGCATATACTTACACTTGCCCTGGCCGTGGTGCTGGATGTTATTCCGATGGGAGATGCCTTTCTCATGCACCACCAGAAAAGGGATTCCGTGCTTGTGGCTGACCAGCTCAGCTACGGTTTCGCCCTGAATGACGTCAAGCCGGGTACCGGCCTTGCGATGATGGACTTCGCAGAAATATGCAATGATAATCTGATTCTGGTCAGGGATTGGCAGGTCGATACCGTCAGTACTCCAAAAGAGTTGAAAAAGGGTATTGTCAACATTGAGGCCAGTGTGGTGCTTGCGCCTTTCGAGGAAGGTGAATACCATCTCCCGCCGATTTATGTGGCCCGTCATCAGAACGGCAAGGTGGATACTCTCGAATTTGCCCCTTCCGTGCTGGATGTGAAGACTATGCCTGTGGATACCGCCACTTTTCAGATTAAGGACCTCAAGGCTCCGTTGAATTACCCCGTTACTGCCGCAGAGGTGCTTCCTTGGGTTGCCGCAGGGCTTGGCCTTATTGCACTTATAGTGCTTGCTGTCATTTTCCTGCCGCGGCTCCTGCGCCGCAGGAAAGTGGCTGAGCAGAAGCTGGATCCTCCGCATATCGTGGCTCTTCGTGAGCTCGACCGCTGGCGCAGCGACAAAAACTGGGCTCCGGAAAGACAGAAGGCCTTTTATTCAGGCATTACCGATGCCCTTAAGACCTATATTGATGCCCGTTTCGGAATTGATGCCCCGGAGATGACTACAGCTGAGCTTTTTGATGCTCTCAAGGGCTGCACTTCACTTACTCCCGAACTTTTCGAGTCCCTGAAGGAACTCTTCGAGAGGGCGGATTTCGTGAAATTCGCAAAACACGTGGCGGACAACAAGGAGAATGCAGAGGCGCTGCCGTTGGCAGTCCGCTTTGTCACAAGCACTTATCAAACTGACATAGAGGAGGAGTCCGGCAATGTTCTTTGAGTATCCATCGCTTCTGTGGCTCCTTGTGGTGCCTGTACTGCTTCTGGCTCTGTATATTTACAGGGAAATTGCCGGACGCGTGCCTCACCTTAGGGTGAGCAATGCCGCTCCGTGGCTAAGCTCAGGGCCTTCAATCCTGTCGGTTGTGCGCCATCTGCCTTTCGCCCTCAGGCTTGCCGCGCTTTGCCTTATTATTGTGGCAATCGCCCGTCCTCGCTCTTCCAGCCAGATGGAAAAGATTGATACTGAAGGAATCGACATAGTGCTTGCTATGGATGTTTCCACCAGTATGCTTGCAAGGGATTTTACCCCTGACCGTATCAGTGCGGCAAAGGATATTGCCATTGAGTTCATAGCCCAGAGGCCTTCCGACCGGATGGGAATAGTGGTGTTTGCAGGCGAAAGCTATACGCAGTGTCCTCTGACTACCGACCGTGCCACCCTTATCAATCTGATGAAGGAGGTTCAGACCGACCTTATCGAAGACGGTACCGCCATAGGCAACGGTCTGGCAACGGCGGTTGCAAGGATGTCGGGCTCGGATGCTCCAAGCCGCGTGATTATCCTTCTTACCGACGGTGTGAACAACAGGGGAGAGGTTGCTCCGCTGACTGCCGCCCAGATAGCCAAGACTTATGGCATAAGGGTTTATACCATAGGAGTCGGAGCCAACGGAATGGCCCCGTACCCGGTCGTTACACCTTGGGGTATTGAGGAAAGAAAAATCCAGGTGGAAATCGACGAGCCTCTGCTCAAAAGCATTGCCGAGACCACAGGAGGCCGCTATTTCCGCGCCACCGACAACACCAAACTTCAGGAAATCTATGCCGAAATCAACAGAATGGAGAAGTCCAAGACCAGCATAGACAGTTTCCCTGTTTACAAGGAGCTGTTCAGCCCGTTCGCAATAGCAGCCCTGCTCTGCCTTCTTGCTGAACTTCTTGTGAGAATTTTGCTCAGGAGGATGCCGTAATGATTATATTCGCTTCATACAAGTTTCTTTGGCTTCTGCTGCTCGTGCCGCTGATTCCGGCAGTTTATGCAATTGCTATGGCAATGCGCAAGCGCCGTATCAGCCGCTTCGGCGACCCTAAGATGGTAGCTCAGCTTATGCCGCACTACAGCAGGGCCAAGGGTTGGGTCAGAATCATTCTCTTTACCCTTGCATTCTTTTTCTTTGTTATCGGTCTTTCACGTCCTCAGATAGGAGCCAAACTCAGCGAGCGCCAGACCAAGGGGGCGGAGATTATGATATGTCTCGACGTATCCAACTCGATGCTGGCTCAGGACTACACTCCGTGCAGGCTTGAAAGGGCAAAGCTCGCCATTTCATCCCTCGTGGACAAACTGCACGACGACAGAATCGGGCTTATCATATTTGCCGGAAGTTCCTTTGTCCAGCTGCCTGTGACTACGGACTATGTATCCGCCAAAATGTTTCTTTCCAGCATAGATGCGGGCTCGGTGCCTGTTCAGGGAACGGCAATTGGCGATGCTATCCATACGGCAATGAAGAGTTTCAGCGCCCAGAGCGAGAAGAGCCGTGTGATTATCCTTATCTCCGACGGTGAGAACCACGAGGATGATGCTGTGGCTGCGGCAAGGGATGCAGCCCAGGCCGGTATCCGCATCTACACCGTAGGTGTGGGCTCGGCTGCCGGTCAGCCTATCCCGGTTGACGGGGAATTGCTTCGTGACAAGGACGGCAACATAGTGGTCAGCCGCCTGGATGAGAAAACCCTCAGGCAGGTAGCCGATGCCGGCGGCGGTGCCTATATCCAGGCAGGCAACGAAGAATTCGGCCTGAACCCTATTATCAATGACATCCGTGCGATGGAAGGAGAGCTGTTCTCCTCTGTCGTATTCGAAGAATATGATGAACAGTATATGTATTTCTTCGCTATCGCTCTCATACTTCTCGTGCTCGAAATGCTTGTAGGAGAGCGAAGAAACACGCGCAAACTTTTCAACTGATGGATTTGAAGAAGACCATAGCTGCCCTGGCGGCACTTCTGCTCGTTCTTCCGCTATTTGCGCAGGAGGACAAGAAGGAGGTGCGCTCCGGCAACCGCATGCTTCGCAACCGCAATTACAACGAAGCTGAAATCAACTTCAGGAAGGGTCTGGTCAAAGACTCGACCTCTTTCATCTCTTCCTACGACCTGGCATCCTCCCTTTATCTTCAGAAGGACTACGATAATGCAGCAAAGGCTTTGGAAAAGGTAGAGGCTCAGCTTCCTGATTCCGGGTATGCCGACAGGTGGCATTTCAACAAAGGAAATATTGCCCTTCAGCAGCAGGACTACCAGACTGCGGTTGAGGCTTTCAAACAGGCGCTTCTGCTCAATCCGGGGGACCTTGAAGCCAAGGAAAGCTATATCTATGCGAAGAAAAAGCTGGAAGAACAGCAGAATCAGCAGGGAGACCAAGGCAATCAGGGCGACAATCAGGATAATCAGAATGACAATCAGCAGCAGGACCAGCCGGATCAGCAGCCCGACCCGCAGGACAATCAGCAAAATGAGCAGCAGCCTCAGGAGGCGCCTGCAGAGCAGCAGATTTCCCCTCAGCAGGCCCAGCAGATGCTGAAAGCCATTCAGGCAAAGGAAAAGGAAACCCAGGAGAAGGTCGAGAAGGCGAAGGCCCAGCAGGCCCAGACCCGCCGCAAGGAAAACAATTGGTAAAGATGAAAAAACTGTCAGTCATAACCGCACTGCTGCTTGTGGTGCAGTCAGTATCCGGTCAGGGGAGCATCAGTGTGCAGGCGCCAAAGGCGGTTGCGCTTGATGAGCAGTTCAACCTGACTTTCACCGTAAATGATGAGAAACCTGAGTCTTTCCAGTGGGACTGTCCTCCGGATTTCAAACTTGTCTGGGGACCCCAGACAGGAAGCAGCACTTCGATTTCTATGGTGAACGGAAAGACCAGCAAGACCGTTACCCACAGCTATACCTACATACTGATGCCTCTCAAGGAAGGTGAGTTCACCATTCCTGCAGCAAGTGCCAAAACGAAGAAGAGCACCCTAAGTTCCAAACCTTTCACCATCAAGGTGGCGAAGGGCGGAGCCTCCAGTGCCTCATCCCGCCCGAGCAGCAGCAATGCCTATTCGATTTCCAGCGAGGACATATTTCTCAGAATGACTTTAAGCAGCCGCGAGGCTGTGGTGGGCCAGCCCATAACTGCGACCGTCAAACTCTATGAGAGAGTGGGGGTTGCCGGCTTTGAGGATGTGCGTTTCCCTTCTTTTGACGGCTTCTGGAGCCAGGCTCTTGAGGCCCCTTCCAATGTGAATTTCCAGCGTGAGACGGTAGGAGACGAGATTTACAACGCTGCCGTGCTCCGCTCGTTCAGCATTATCCCTCAGCAGGCCGGGGATCTTGAAATCGACCCTGCCGAGCTGGTATGTCTTGTGCGCGTGCGCAACAACCGATCCGGGGGCGGCAGCATTCTTGACAGCTTTTTTCAGGACGAATATTCCACCGTCCGCAAGAGGGTGTCCACCAAGCCCGTCACGGTCCACGTGCTGCCTCTGCCCCAGCCTCAGCCCGCTTCATTCTGCGGCGGCGTGGGCAAGTTCAGCATAAGCGCTTCTATGAGCTGCGACTCGCTTGCTGCCCACGAAGCGGCTTCCCTAACGCTCACAGTCAGGGGCAAGGGCAATATTTCCCTAATTGATGCTCCGGCCGTGAAGTTCCCTGCGGATTTCGAGGTATATGACCCGAAAGTGACGGATAATGGTGACTCGAAGGTTTTCGAATATCCATTTATCCCGCGCCACCACGGGGATTATACCATAGGACCGGTAGAGTTCAGCTACTATGATACGCAAGACTCACGCTATGTTACCCTGACTGCAGAGGCTATGCCTTTGCGTGTCAGCAAGGCTTCCGGAGTGCAGGAATCAGGACCTGCGCAGGGAGGTTTTGTCGGAGTTTCTGCAAGGGATGTCAAAGACCTTGGAAGTGATATCAGATATATCTTCACAGGCAAGGCGTCCCTTCACCGGGCCGGACAGTTCTTTGTGCTTTCGCCTCTGTTCTTCGTTATTATGGCGCTGCTGCTTGTCCTCGCTCTGGTGATTTTCCTTGTGAGCAGAGGTGCTGCGGCAAGGCGTGCAGATGTAGCAGGGGAGCGCAGGCGCGGTGCATCCAAGATGGCACGCAAGCGACTTTCCGGCGCCGAGAGCTTCGAACAGCTCCATAAGGCACTGCTCGGCTTCGTTGCGGACAAACTCGGTATGGACGCTTCCGAGCAGGATAAGGATACGATTTGCGCCCGCCTGGTTGAAGAGGGCGCTACCAAAGCCGATGCGGACGAATTCGCTGCACTTCTTGTAACCTGCGAATATGCCCGTTACTCTCCTGATTCGGGCAGTGATGCTTTGAAGAGCAGCTATGGTTCTGCACTTCGCCTGATTACTTCTTTGGATGATGCGATGAGAAAGAATAAACACAACAGAAAAGTCGCAGCTGGCGCTGTCATAGCCCTGCTTATGCTTGCTCCCGGGTTGAAGTCCAGTGCTGCCGATGCCGATTCGCTTTGGCAAGACGGTATCAAAGCCTATGCTGAAGGCAATTGGACAGGGGCCCGAGCCTCTTGGGAGAGCATAGCATCTGATGGATATATTTCTGCGGAGCTGTGCTACAATCTCGGTTGCGCCTGCTTTAAGGACGGCGACCTCGACCATTCTATTCTCTGGTATGAAAGGGCTTTGAAACTCGACCCTTCCTACAAGGACGCCCGCCACAACCTGGAGTATGCCCGCAGTTTTACCCAGGACAGGATAGAATCAGTGCCGGAGTTCTTCCTTACAAGATGGATGCGCTCCGTGCGTGCCTGGAAGAGTTCCGATGCCTGGGCTGTGCTTGCGCTGGTGCTGCTTGCGCTGTTCCTTGCTATGCTTCTGCTTTTTCTTCTTGCGGACGGACCTGCCAAAATTACCGGTTTCTTTGTCGGGATTCTGATGCTGATGCTCTGCGCAGGTGCATTTGGTTTTTCCCTTTCGTCCCGCGCTCAAAGCCTTGATGCAGACAGGCTTGTGGTTACCGTTCCGGTTTCCGTTGCACGCAGTGCTCCGGACCGGTCCTCAGGCACCGAGCTCTTTATCCTGCACGAAGGCAGCAGTGCTGTGGTTACGGATGAAGTCGGAGATTGGGCAAAAATAGAAATCAGTGACGGAAGACAGGGTTGGATTTTGAAAACAGAGTACGAAATTATTTGATAGTTCCCGAAAAAGTCCTATCTTTGTAGCGACTATGTAATAGTCTTTGAACGAAAGTAGAGAACAAAAAATTTATAAACTTATGAAGATTAAAGCATTACTCATCGCTTCTGCCCTTCTCGTTGCCGGCGTGGCAAATGCCAAGGAGAATGAGCAGTATGTTACCAACTCATTTACGAGCAACTGGTTCGTAGGTATCGGTGCCGGCGCTAACGGTTACATCGAAAGCTTCTCCGGCCCGTTCGGTATCGGACCTGCAGTACAGATCAGCTTCGGAAAGATGTTCACTCCAGAATTCGGAGCACGCTTCGACGTTGCAGGTATCACTTGTGATTCTAATCCTAGGACTTCTTACTGGATTGCAGGAGGAGATCTCCTTTGGGACTGGTCAACCACATTTGCAGGTTACAATCCTGAGCGCGTGGTTTCAGTAATGCCTTATATCCACGCTGACCTAAAGGGCAAGCTTCGCGGATACGGTCTGGGCGCAGGTATGATGTTCCCAATCCGTCTCAACGAGCACTGGACCATCACTCCTGAACTCCGTGCAACTCTTTACAATGAGGCAACATTCGGAAATGGTACTTACGGAAAGTGTATGGTTGGACAGGCTCTTGTATCCGTTTACTACGGTATCGGAGCTCAGGGCTGGCAGACCAAGGAAGATGTTGTTGCTCCTCTCGCACTCGCAGTAGCAGAGGCTGAGGCTGCAAAGGCTGCAGCACAGGCTGCAACCGAGAAGGCTGAGGCTAAGGCCGCCGAAGAGGTTGCTGCCAAGGAAGCTGCCCAGAAGGAGAATGCTGCTCTCAAAGAGGAACTCGACGGTGCAGCTGCTGCCAACGAGGCTATCGTAAAGAATCTTATGAACACCCCTGCTTGCGTATTCTTCGAGATTGGTCAGGCTACCCTTTCAGTCAAGGAGCTCGAGCACTTCGACCGCATCGTGAAGACTATGGTTTCACAGGGCAAGAACATGAAGTTCACCGTTTCCGGATACTCTGACAAGAACACCGGTTCAGTTCGCCGCAACAAGCAGCTTGCAAAGCAGCGTGCAAACTACATCGTTAAGCTCCTCACCGGCAAGTACGGTCTTGATGCTGAGAACTTCGTAGTTGAGACCAGCGATTGCAAGAGCAACAAGTTCACCACAATCGAGCTCAACCGTGCCGTGATTATCGAGGCTGCCGAGTAATCGGTTTCACATCGCAATACAAATTAAGGATGGTCCCGCGACCATCCTTAATTTTTTATGTCAGAAGTTTTTCCAGAGGGAGTCGGAAGTGATAAGGCAGGCGTGAAGCTCCGGATGAGAATCAAGATAGCTGCGTGCCAGGTCGAAACCTATGACCATAAACCAGGTCGCCAGAGCATCGGCTTCCCAGGCGCTCGGAGCAATCACAGTAGCAGAAAGCAGATTGTGGGTAACAGGATAGCCGCTGCGCGGGTCGATGGTGTGGGAATACTTCTTCCCGTCGCGTACATAGAATTTGCGGTAATTGCCTGAGGTTACCACTCCGTAACTGCCTCCGTCAGAAATCCAGATGTCCTTTATGTCTGCGCCCGGAGTATTGTTGCCGTCAACTGGGTTGTCTATGCCTATGCTCCAGCCCTTTCCGGACGGATTAAGTCCGCAGCAGTATATTTCCCCTATATCCACCAGCATATCGCTCACTCCAAGAGAGCGCAGGTACTCCGCAACCACATCGCAGGAATAGCCCTGGGCAATGGCGTTGAAATTCAGTTTCGGCAGCACTTCGGAGTCCTTGTCCTTGAGCAAATCCCTTGAGCAGATTCTGCTTCCGACCTTGGGCTCCAGTTCGGAAGGGCTTATCAGCCTTGCTGTGCCGCAATTGCATAGACATTCCGATATTTCCTCCCCGGAAGGAAGCTGCTCGGAAGTGAACCCGAAACCCCATATGTCGAACAGCGGTCCGCTGGCCACATCGAAGGCCCCCTGCGAAGCTTCCCACATCCGGTATGAATGCCCGTACAACTCAAAGAATCTACGGCTAAGCACCACGCTGTCTCCGGCGTTAAGTCTGCTCAGCAGCGAGGCCTTGTTGTAGCCGGAAAGTGTGAAGTCGATTTCACTGAGCAGCGAATCCACACCGGCCTGCACCTTTTCAGGCCTCAGACTTGCTCCGCGGTACTTCACCTGCCAGGTTCCACCCTGGGCATAGCCGCCTATGCGGTAGTATCGCGTATCCTGACAGGCGGCAATGCAAAGGGCCGCCAATACAATAAAGTATATCTTCTTCATCTCTGTGGCAAAGTATTTGCACAAAATTACGGGAAATTTCCACTAATTTCGCCATATTTGCAAGATATAACGAATGATACAGATGAAATTATCAAAAATTCTCTTTACGGCACTTGCTGTGTTCGCAATCGCAACCGCCTGCAAAAAGGAAGATGATTCCACAACTACATACAAATCCCTTTCCGGTACTTTTACGGTTGGGGAACTTCCTGCCTTTGTAAATCCGGGAGATGAATTTGATTTCGTAAGCGAGGGCATTTCTTTCCCTGAAGATGAAAGTGACGCTTCTCTGGAAATCATCTATACCTATTCCAACTCGGAAGACAGTCAGACAGATACTGTATCAACCTACCATCTTGTAATCCCGGACATTGTTGGTGAGTTCACGCTTACAGCCAAGGCTTCCGCAACTGGCTACTATACCAAGACTGTCACTCTTACCACCACCGTTGTCAGCGAAAAGTCCATTACAGGTGCTGACAAGTCCGGTCTTGTCCAGCAGTATGATACCCGCGACGGCAAACGCTACCATTATACCACCATAGGCGACAGGAAATGGCTTTCCGACAATCTTGCATATTTTGAGAAAGACGGAGAAGGCAATTACACCTTCGGCCGTCCGTATATGGAGGCTCAGGCCGCTGAGGATGTTTTCGGCGGCTTCTATACATGGGAGGAAGCCAAGACTGCCTGCCCTGCCGGCTGGCATCTTCCAAGCGTTGATGAGTGGAATGCATTAGGAGAGCAGGCAGGTGATTTGATGTGCGATGCATATTACAACGGAGAGCGTTTATGGGAGTTCTGGCCGGATGTCAATGTGACCAATTCGAAGCGTTTCTTCGCTTTCCCTTTCGGCTATGCAACAATCGTGGACGACACTTACTCCTTCACGGCATTCAATGATTACGCTTTCTTCTGGGCTGACAACGCAGGCACTCCGGTTTGTTACTATATCTATGTTGCTGCTCCGCGCATCAATATCTGGGACAACCCGAGTCCGACCGATTTTGCTGCCCAGCTGCGCTGCGTCAAATCTTTATAGAGAGGCAATAATCCCAAGCACTTTCAGCATAAGGTCGCAGAGCTGGTCAGATAAGTATATGAAGGCTCCCGAAATGGCAACCGGGGCCTTCATTGCGCATAGCCCCAGGGTAAGTGCCCCGGCCACCATCAGGGCCTCGCACAGGGGCATAGCCATAAGGTTTGTGAGCAGGAAATAGCCCGGCAGGCTTCGGAAACGAAGCCAGGCAAGCGGGGCTGTGGTGGCCTGGCAACTGATGCCCAGAGAGAGCATCTTCCATATCTTCCTTAGCGGGTCAAACTTGCTGAACTTTCCGTCTTCGGGATACCAGCTCTCCAGAACCGGCTGGATGAAGACAATCCCAGTCACAGCGAGATACGACATCTGGAAGGCAGCAGAAGTGATGCACAGCGGATCCAAGGCGAGTTGTATGGTGAGTGCGCTGCAAAGGATTCCGCCCTTTGGGGGATGCCGGTGGGGCAGAAGCTTGGTCAGTGATGCGAATATGATGAATATCAGGGCCCTTACCAGCGAAGGGGATGCACCGCACAGCAGAGTATAGAAAGCGCTTGCAGCAATTACTATGCTGTAGCGCAGCACTTCGGCTGTCTTTGACCTTCCGAGTATCATAAGACCTGCATTGAGAAAGCCTGCAAGCACGCCCAGATGCAGGCCCGAAAGTGCCAGAAGGTGGGACGCTCCCGCCTTGCGGAAACTCTGCAATATTTCCTTAGGAAGAGCACTCCTGTCTCCGGTCATCAGGGCTTTCAGCACGGAGCCTGTATTCTCATTTTTGAAAGGAATGGAGTCTATGAATGCTCTCAGTCCTTCCAGGAGCCTTTCCATCAATGGAAAGCTGTCTCGGGCGGCAGGAGAGCCGAGCTGCGCGCTGAAGTAGCAGAATGCGCCGGTCGAGGCGAGAAGCAGGGACAGAAGCAGCCGATCCCGTTTGCGCGCCCCCGCACAAACGGGCAGCAGCACGGCGCACAGCGCGCAGCTCGCGCCCCCTGCCGCCCACGCACTGACTCCCGCTCCTGCCAGCAGTGCTGCAAGAGCTACTCCGCAAGTGAATGGGATGGAAACTGAGATTGAAAGATTGCTTTCCATAGTCAGTCCAAGTAATGTGCGAAGGTACGGCTTTTTTTACTAAATTTGCCACCGTTATGAAAATTCTTGTCATCAATTGTGGAAGTTCGTCTATCAAGTATCAGTTGCTTGATATGCGCAGCGACGAAGACTATATCCTTCTCGCAAAAGGTAATCTCGAAAAAATAGCCCTCCCGGACAGCAAACTCACCCATAAGCCTACAGGTAAGCAGCCTGTCGTGAGGATGCAGCCGGTACCTGACCATACCCTCGGTATGCAGCTTGTGCTCGGTATCCTTACCGACCCTGAGGTTGGGGTAATCAGCGATTTCAAGGAAATCGACGCTGTCGGGCACCGTATCGTGCAGGGCGCGGATTTCTTCCAGCATTCCGTTCTCGTCGATGAGGACGTGATGGAGAAAATCGGAATCTGCTGCGATTTCGCCCCGCTCCATAATCCTGCCCACATTCTGGGAATACGCGCAATGCAGAAAGTGCTCCCTGATGTGCCTCAGGCAGTAGTCTTCGATACCGCCTTCCACCAGACTATGGCTCCGGCTTCCTATATGTACGCCCTTCCGTACGAATACTATGAGAAATATCGCGTGCGCCGTTACGGAGCCCACGGCACCTCCCATATGTATGTAAGCCAGCGCGGAGCCAAGTTTGCCGGCCTGGAGCTGGAAAACAGCCGTATCATTACCTGCCACATTGGCAACGGAAGCTCCGTAACTGCCGTAAAGAACGGCAAGTGTATCGATACTTCAATGGGATTCACCCCTCTTGAAGGAATGATTATGGGCACCCGCTGCGGCAATATAGACGCCAGCATCGTGCCTTATCTTATGAAAAAGGAAGGCCTTACTCCCGACCAGATGACCGACCTTATGAACAAGAAGTCCGGCTTCCTCGGCCTTTCCGGCAGAAGCTCCGATATGCGTGATGTCGTGGATATCGCAGAGCAGGAAGGCGATGAGCGCTGCAAGCTCATAATGGACAAGCTTGTTCTCGACATTACCAAGCTTGTTGCGGGCTATATGGCAGAGATGGGCGGAGCCGACCTCATTGTCTTTACCGCAGGCGTAGCGGAGAACAATCCTTGGCTACGCAAGCGCGTTAGCGAAATGTTCGGCTGGCTCGGAGTCAGGATTGACGATGAGGCGAATGTCAAGAGGGGAGAGGAGGTGATGATTTCCACCCCGGATTCGTCAATCAAGGTTGCAGTCATTCCTACCGATGAGGAACTGATGATTGCCCGCGACACTATGCACCTCGTACAGAACAGTTAACACTAACACATATATGGCACTTATTGACCAGATTATCGCGCGCGCCAAGTCCAACAGGCAGCGCATCGTGCTCCCGGAGTCACTCGAGGAGCGCACCATCAAGGCTGCTGACCTTGCCCTAGCAGATGAACTCGCAGACATCATCCTTATCGGAAACCGTGAAGAGATTCTTGCGCTTGCAGCAAAGCTAGGCCTCAAGCATATAGAAAAGGCTACCATTATCGACCCGGCTACTTCTGAGAAGACACCGGATTATATCAATCTTCTCTACGAACTGCGCAAGAACAAGGGTATGACCCTGGAGCAGGCAGAGAAACTGGTGAAGACCAATCCTCTGTATTTCGGCTGCCTTATCATCAAGAGCGGAGATGCTGACGGACAGATCAGCGGTGCACTGTCCACTACCGGAGATACCCTTCGTCCTGCACTTCAGATTATCAAGTGCGCTCCCGGCATTACCTGCGTGAGCGGTGCTATGCTTATGATTACCCAGACCCCTCAGTTCGGTGAGGACGGAGTTCTGGTTGTCGGAGATGTTGCGGTTACCCCGGCTCCTGATGCAAACCAGCTTGCACAGATTGCAGTTTGCACTGCTCAGACCGCCAAGAGTGTTGCCGGCTTTGCGGATCCACGCGTGGCAATGCTCTCTTTCTCTACCAAGGGAAGTGCCAAGCACGAGGTCGTAGATAAGGTTGTCGAGGCTACGGCTCTTGCAAGGCAGCTCGACCCTCAGCTCAAGATTGACGGAGAACTCCAGGCTGATGCCGCTCTCGTGCCTTCAGTGGGCGAGAAGAAATGCCCGGGCTCGGAGATTGCCGGCAAGGCAAACGTACTCGTCTTCCCTAACCTTGAGGTAGGAAATATTGCATACAAACTTGTCCAGAGGCTTGGAAATGCGGATGCTATCGGACCTATTCTCCAGGGAATAGCCCGCCCTGTCAATGACCTCAGCCGCGGCTGCTCGGTGGACGACATCTACAAGATGGTCGCCATCACCGCCTGCCAGGCTATGGATGCGAAATAGCTTGTTTGCGCCCGAGGAACCCGCAGATGAGTTCTGCGGTGCCGCGGATGCCGAGAACGGAGGCGTCGATGCAGAGATCGTATTCTGCAGCGGCGCCCCATTTGTTGAGGGTAAAGAAATTGTAATAGTCGGCCCTTTCCCTGTCGATGCGGCTGACCTTGCGTTCGGCTTCAGCTTCGCTGATGCCTTCGCGCTCTGCCACCTCTTTGACGCGCAATTCGTAAGGCGCGCAGATGAAAATATCCGTGCAGTCCATATCGCGGAGCACATAGTTCGAGCACCTTCCTACAAATATAGCCGAACCTTCAGCTGCCAAAGCCCTGATGGCATCGCTCTGGTACTTGAAGATGAAAGCATCATCAAGACCTCCGCCGAAATTCCAATAGCGGCGCTTTTCGTCGCTGCTGTTGAACAGATGCGCTGCCAGTCCGCTTTTGCGGGCTGCTTCTTCGAGCAGTTCTCCGTCATAGACAGGAATGCCAAGAATCTTTCCGAGTTCTTTTGCAACTGCAAGGCCGTTGCTGCCGAACTGCCTTCCGACAGTGATAAGGGTTTTCTTCTCTTCCATAATTCTATTTGATTGCGCCTCCAAGTATGCTAGGGTCGTCTCCGTCCTTCATCTTGCCGAATTTGCGGAACAGTCTGCCCACGAAATAGGCGGCAACGAAGGTTGATACTACATCTGATATGGGGAAACTGTACCATACTCCGCTTTCACCGAAGAACAGCGGCAGAATGTACAGTAGCGGAACCAGGAACAGCAGCTGTCTTGTCAGGGACAGGAAAATGCTGGTTTTCACCATTCCGAGGCACTGGAACAGGTTGCCTGAGGACATTCCGAATCCGACAACAAGTATGGCCATATTCATCAGCCTGATTCCGTCAACGGACCTGCTGACTAGTTCCGGGTCATCGGTAAAAATCCTGATGGCGGGTTCCGGCAGAAACTCTGAAACTATGAAACACAGCAGGGTGACCAGAGTCATCCATTTGGTAGTGGACCAGAACACTTCCTTCACCCTCGAGTACTGTCGGGCTCCGAAATTGTAGCCTGCAATAGGCTGCATACCCTGGTTCAGACCCATATTGATCATCAGAAAGATGAAAGTCAGCCTGTTGGCAAGTCCGTAGGCTCCTATGGAAAGGTCTCCGCCATACTTGGAAAGCTGCTGGTTGATAAACAGATTGACTATGCAGGCTGCAGCATTCATCAGGAACGGTCCCATTCCTATGCTCAGCGAAGATTTTGCAATATCCCATTCCAGCTCGAACACCTTCTTCCCGAAGTGCAGCAAATTGTTTTTGCGGGAGAAGAACCAAATAGTGTAGCACAGGGCCATAAGCTGGCATAATACTGTCGCAATGGCTGCTCCCTTGATTCCCAGACCCAGTCCGAAAATGAACACCGGGTCGAGTATGGCATTGGAAGTCACCGTGAAAATGGTCAGACCCATAGCAGTCTTGGGATTTCCGGAAGCCCTGATAAGGGTATTGAGACCGAAGTACAGATGCGTAATCACATTGCCGATGAGTATGATGGTGGTGTACTCCATCGCATACGGCAGGGTGGCATCCGAGGCTCCGAAGAACCTCAGTACAGGCTCGAGAAAGGCAAGAACGACAGCCATAAACAACAAGCCTATGATGGTGTTGAGTGTGACTGTGTTGCGCAGTACTTTGTTTGCGTTTTCGTAGTTCCTTTGTCCAAGAAGGACAGAAATCATAGTGGACGAACCTACTCCTACGAGAGTTCCGAAGGCTGTGCTCAGGTTCATCAGAGGGAAAGTGACTCCCAGGGCCGAGATGGCAAGTGCTCCGACACCTTCAATATGGCCTATGAAAATGCTGTCCACCATATTGTACAGCGAAGACGCGGTCATCGCTATGATGCCCGGAATCGCATATTTTGCCAGCAGTCTGCTGATTTTCTCTGTCCCGAGTTCGGTTGGTGCCGCTCCGCTATTCGTCTTCTGGCTCATCTACAAACTCCAACTCGAAATATATAGGACAGAAACTTGGAATATTGGTGCCTGATCCGGATGAGCCGTAGGCATAGTCTGATGTCATAAAGACGCGGCCCTTCTCGTGCGGCTTCATATTGAAGATGCCCATCGCAAATCCGGAAACCACATTGCTCTTGTTGGAGGTAATGGTAATCTCGGTTGCAGTGTCAGCCCAGTTGACCAGAACGGGTCCATAGGAGCTTGAACTGCTGTAATGACCGAAGACCTTTGCGGAATCCGCGAGGTTGGTGTCGATTCCGGTGCCGTCGATGCGGCGGCAGATATAATTGATATAGACACTGCTGCCGCTTGAGAAGGTGGTGTCAGGCTTGTCTGAAGGACGGTCCTGTACATAATATACGCCTTCGGCGAGGGAATCGGCCCTCTCCCAGTCGCTTCCCATCTTCTCCTTCAACTTGCCCAACTCCCATCCGGAAGTATCTTCAACCAGTTCCCTTACGGTAAATTCATAAATCTTTGCAGATTTGGACTCGCTCATAGCGTTGATATAGTCCTCTCGTCTGTCGTAACGGCTGCCGGTAAGGAGCCAGCCCGGGATAATGACCTTGCAATGACCGCCCACTCCCATCTGATTGAGGACCTCTTCCACTCCGGCATACATTACCGAAGGCTCGCGTGAAGTCATTACGGGACCGTAATATGTCCTTTTGTTGTAGGTGCCGAGCTGCTTCGCAAGATTCTCGTCAGAAGTGCTGCCCACAGTGCCGTCAAGTTCCGAAATGGTGTAGTCCAGCCTGACATAAGGATATTCCTCATAGGTCTTGACAGGTGCGCCTCCCACATCTCCCTTGTCCCATTCCACAACCCAGGAGCCGAGTCCGGTCTCTTGCCAGCTGTCCTGCCTGTATTTTTCAACCCAGGCATCGAAACTGTTTTTGGTGATTTCTCCGTAATTCACAGCCGTGTCGGTAGCACAGCCGCCAAGGCAGAGCACTGCTGCCGCAAGCAATATGTATCTTTTTCTCATATCTTAATTTTCTCAATAAGGGTTCCGACTTCGTCCATCGAAGCTATGTCTTCAGGAATGCGGAGCTTCCCGCCGGAGGCCTGTTCGTGTCCTCCTCCGTTAAACCAGGTTCCCGCGATTCTATTGGCCGACCAGCCTTTCTTGGACCTTATCGATACGCGGATAACCGGTTCATCTGCCGATTCCCTAAGGTATATGCATACTTTTACTTCATCTATGGTAAGCGGAATGTTGACCATCCCTTCAAGTTCGCCCTCCTCCAAACCAAATCTGTGCCAAAGTTCCTTGCTTACGGTAAGTACTGCAAGCCCGTCTTCGCGCAGCTGCATATGTTCCGAAAGGATATGGCTTATGGCCAGCACCCTGTTCTTGCGGTAGCGGTTGTACAGCTTTGCAACTATCGCATCCCTGTCCACGCCGGCGCTTATCAGTTCGGACGCCATCGCAAGGGTGCCGGGAAATACCGAATTCGCAAAATTGTTGGTGTCGGTGGTCATTCCGGCCATCAGGCAATCCCCTATCCCGGAAGCGAAATCGGCTTTGCGGGGCATATGCTTCAGAACGGAATAAACCACTTCGCAGGCAGATGAAATCTCGGGAGTGCTGAATACCAGGTCGAATTCCTGCATTTGCGGGTTCAGATGGTGGTCGAACAGCACTTTGTAGGCTTTGCTTTCACTTATTGCCTTCCCGTAATCTCCGGCTCTGGAGAGGCCGTTGAAATCGGTGCACAGAATCATCTGTGCATCTGCAATTGCCTCAAGCGCAGCATCACCCTGAAGAAGAGGGTCTCCTTCAGCTATAAAGGCTATGGTCTGCGGTGCATCCTCACGTATCACAGAGACCTTCTCTTTCCCAAGCTGGCGGAGGTATCTGCAAAGGGCGCTGCTGCTGCCCAGCGCATCTCCGTCGGGGTGGGTGTGGGTCACGACTACAAAACTCCCGCAGGAGTCAATCCGCCGGCCCAGTTCCAATAATTCACTACTCTTTGTCACGGCCACAAATTTAGCAAAAACATTGTATTTATTGAATCATTTCACTAACTTTGCCTGTCTTTCGAACACGAAAAAAGAAATAAAACATATTGAGAAATGACTACTAAGCAGAACACAGTTCTTATGAGGCTCCTGACTTGGCTCGTGCTGCCTCTCGCAATCATCGCACTCGCTTACGTGCTTGTTGACAGTATTATGCAGCCTGTCAACTTCCAAAAGGAGCAGAGGGCCCGTGAGCAGGTCGGAATCGCCCGTCTGAAGGACGTGCGCGAACTTCAGGATGCGTACAAGAGTGTCAATGGCAAGTACACCGATGACATGGACTCCCTCATTCTCTTCTACAACACCGGTTCCATCGTTGTGAAGCGCCAGGTGGGTTCCAAGGATGACTCCCTCGCTATGGCTCACACCAAGGCAATCAAGGCAAAGATGCCTTGGCTGCGCGGAGCCCAGATGAACCAGTACCTTGCAAGCCTTTATGAGAAGGGGGACAAGAATCTCGTATTCTCCGTGGACACCAAGATCCCGGTACGCGACACTCTATTTGCTCACCGTACTGATTTCTGCATCGATTCTCTTGCTACTATCCCGTTCTCAGGCGGTATGCCTCTCGAAATGGATGCTGTAGTGAAGACCGTTTCCGGAGTGAAGGTTCCTCTCTTCGAGGCCAGAATGCCTTACAGGGCACTTCTCAAGGGATTGGACAACCAGCTCCGCATCAACCTTGACTCCGAGTGCCAGAACAAGAACAGGTACGAAGGACTTCAGGTCGGCAGCGTGACCGCCCCTAACAATAACGCCGGCAACTGGGAGTAGTGGCTAAGACATTGTTGACAACGAAGTGCACTCTGGTGCCTTCAGGCTTCTATAAAGACGATTGTGCGGGAGAATATCTCGCACAAGTCGTTGTTATGGACGGCAATGAGCAGATTCATTCACTTCTGCTGCCTCAGTATTCGGCCTGGCTGGTCTGGGGAGTGTCCCCCGACTGTGAGGTGATTGAGCTTGAGTCGGACCCTGAGGATAAGGAAATGCCTGAACTCTACTACATACTCCGTGACCTGCAGAGTTGTCCTGACTACAACAAGATTCTGATGACCTGGCGAAGCGGTGTGCTCCATCTGGCAATAGCCCAAGGCAAGACCCTGCTTCTGGCAAATACCTATCAGGCCCCTGACTTCGCTGCCGCGCAGTATTATCTTTTCCTGGCAATGAAGTCGCTGCAGCTGAATCCTGAGGTTTCTACCGTCTGCACGCGTATGCCGCTCAGCGCGGAGCAGGAAATCTCCCTGTACCGTTACTTCAAGGCTGTAGAGCAGTTCCGACCGCTATGAGGATAATCGGAGGCGCTCTTAAGGGCAAGACTATCAATCCGCCCTACGGCTACCCGGCAAGACCCACCACGGACTATGCCAAGGAGGCCCTGTTCAATGTCATCGACAACAATTGGGATTTTGAGGACCTGAAGGTTCTCGATCTTTTCGGAGGTACGGGGTCCATTGCTTTCGAGTTCGGCTCCAGGGGAGTGGGCCGTGTGTGGTCTGTGGAAATGAACCGCGACAGTGCCCAGTTTATCCGCAGCGAAGCTGCCCGTCTTGGGCTGAGCAATGTCACAGCCGTTCACGAGAATGTTTTCGATTTCCTCGGCATCTGCCGCGAGAAGTTCGATATAGTATTCGCTGACCCTCCTTATGCCCTGGAAGGGCTTGAGACCATCCCTGACAAAGTGTTTGAAGCCGGTATTCTCCACCCGGACTGCTGGTTCATACTTGAGCACGGCGGGGACCACGATTTCAGCTCCCATCCGCGCTTCTTCAAGGAGCGTGTTTACGGGAGGGTGCATTTCTCTTTCTTTATTCAGGATTAAAGGCCCAGAGCCTTGGCTTCGTCCCAGATTTCATCCATCTCGGCGAGGCTCATATCGGTAAGTTTCCGTCCAACCTTCAGAGTTTTGGACTCAAGATAGGTGAACCGGTTGCGGAATTTGGTGCAGGTACGGCCGAGAGCCTTCTCCGGGTCCACCCCGTGCAGGCGTGCAGCGTTGATGACCGAAAATATCAGGTCTCCGAATTCAGCCTCAATCTGGTCGGCATCATTTTCGTCCAAAGCCTGCTCGACTTCACCTAGTTCCTCTTTTACTTTGTCGAAGACCTGTCGGGGCTCTTCCCAGTCGAAACCGCAGCCCCTTGCCTTTTCCTGCATCGACATAGCCTTAAGCAGGGCAGGCATTGAGTCGGGAATGCCCTCCATTACAGTTTTGTTGCCTCCCTTTTCTTTGGCTTTGACCAGCTCCCAGGTGTCGGCAATTTCCTTTGCGCTGGTAGGGGTCCCTGCCTCGGGTCCGAAGACGTGAGGGTGGCGGAAGACCATTTTGTCAATAATTTTCTGCATACAGTCAGCGATGTCGAAATCTCCCTGCTCCTCGGCAATACGGGCGTAGAATACCATATGGTAGAGCAGGTCGCCGATTTCTTTTGCGGTTGCGCCCATATCCCCCTTGATGACGGCGTCGCTCAGTTCATATACTTCCTCCTCGGTCATCGGGCGTATGGACTCCATAGTCTGGGTAGCGTTCCACGGGCATTTTTCCCTCAGTTTGTCCATCAAATCGAGCAGCTGACCGAAGGTCTCGAGCTTTTCTTCCCTTGTATGCATCTTTATTTATTCTTATTTTTGTGCGCAAATATAGAAATAATTCCCAAATGAAGGATATACGTTTTGTCAGTGCTGATGAGGCAGTCAGCCATATCCCGTCCCATTGTCACGTGCATCTGAGCAGTGTGGCAAGCGTGCCGCACTGTCTGATTCAGGCTCTGTGCCGCCGGGCTGATGCCGGTGATGTGACTGATTTGCATTTCCACCATTTCCATACCGAAGGACCGGCTCCTTACAGCGAAGCCCGTTACGAAGGCATTTTCTTCGAGCAGGGCTTCTTCGTGGGACCCAATGTCAGGGCAAATGTCAACGCAGGTTATGCGGACTACCTGCCAGTCCATCTGGGCGAGAGCCAGGCCCTCTACCGCAGGGGAGTGATTAAGCTTGGAGCCGCTCTGGTCAATATTTCCCTTCCGGACGAGAACGGATATGTCAGCCTCGGCACCTCGGTGGACTGCTCGATTGCCGCAATAGAGACGGCAGAGGTGGTGATAGGAGTAGTCAATCCCCACGTTCCCTTCGCCTACGGCAATCTGGTAAGCCTGGACGAGTTCGACTATCTCGTGCAGGACGATACTCCGCTGGTAACAGCTGCCTTTGCAGAACCTACCCCGACGGAGGTCCTGATAGGGAAGAACTGCGCAGCACTTGTGGACGACGGAGACTGCCTTCAGATGGGAATCGGCGCCCTGCCCAACGCCCTCGCAGCCCAGCTCTCAGGCCACAAAAACCTCGGCCTGCATACGGAAATGTTTGCAGACGGGCTGCTGAGGCTCATCAAGGCAGGGGTCATCAACGGTGCTGCCAAGAAAATCGATACAGGCAAAATCGTATCTTCTTTCCTTCTGGGAAGCCAGGATGTCTATGATTTCATAGACCATAATCCGGATGTGCTGATGAAGGATATCAAATACACCAACGACCCTTGGATTATCAGTCAGAATCCTCATATGAAGGCCATCAATTCCGCTACCGAGGTGGATATCACAGGACAGATCTGCGCTGATTCCATCGGAACAAGGATTTTCAGCGGAACCGGAGGACAGCTTGACTTCGTCAAGGGTGCCACCATGTCAGAGGGCGGCAAATCCATTACCGCTTTCGCTTCCCGTACCAACAAGGGCAAGAACAAGATAGTATCCGCGCTCAATACTGCCGGAGGCGTTGTAACCCCTCGTGCAGATGCACATTGGATAGTGACCGAATACGGAGCTGTGGACCTCTATGGCAGAAGTCTTCAGGAAAGGGCAAAGCTGCTGATTTCCATTGCCCATCCGGATGACCGCGAGATGCTCGACAGGGAAGCCTTCGGTCGTTTCGGTCCTCACTATCACAATTTCAGCATTTGATTTTTTATTGCTAACTTTGCGGCCCTATGGCAACTACATTACTAGAAAAGGTACTTTCACTGCAGGACAAGTTCAAAAATCTTCAGGAGCAGCTCTCCAGCCCGGAGGCTATGTCCGATATGAAGAAATATGTCCAGCTCAACAAGGATTACAAGGAGCTTGAACCTATTATCAAGGCCGGACTCGAGTACAAGAAGACACTTGACAATATAGCATCCGCAAAGGATATTCTCGCAAACGAAAAGGACGAGGACCTCAGGGAGATGGCCAAGGATGAGATTGCCGAGCTGGAGCCCAAGATTCCTCAGATGGAGGAAAATATCAAGCTCCTTCTGATTCCTGCCGACCCGGATGATTCGAAGAATGCCATTGTCGAAATCCGCGGAGGTGCCGGCGGAGACGAGGCTGCGATTTTTGCGGGAGACCTTTTCCGTATGTATCAGCATTTTGCCGAATCAAAGGGCTGGAAACTCGAGGTGACGGACCAGACTCCGGGAACTTCCGGCGGCTTCAAGCAGATAGTCTTCAAACTCAGTTCAAACACCGACGGAGTATATGGGGTTATGAAATACGAATCCGGAGTTCATCGCGTACAGCGTGTGCCTCAGACCGAGACTCAGGGCCGTATCCAGACTTCCGCAGCATCCGTTGCTGTATTCCCTGAGGCGGGAGAGTTTGATGTGGAACTCAACTGGAGTGACATCAGGCTCGACCTCTTCTGTGCATCCGGCCCTGGCGGACAGGGAGTCAACACCACCTATTCGGCAGTTCGCCTTACGCACATCCCTTCCGGACTTGTGGTCCAGTGTCAGGAGGAGCGTTCACAGCTGAAAAACAAAGACAGGGCATTCGAAGAACTCCGCACCCGTCTGTACAATCTCGAGCATCAGAAATATCTTGACGAGATTGCTTCAAAGAGAAAGACTATGGTCTCCACAGGCGACCGTTCAGCCAAAATCCGTACCTACAACTATCCTCAGGGACGAGTTACGGACCACCGCATCAACTGGAGTATGTATAACCTCCCGGTCTTCATGAATGGAGATATCCAGGAGGTTATCGATCAGCTTCAGATTGCCGAGAACGCCGAGCGTCTCAAAGAAGCGGGCGACTAGTCTTTCAGACTTGCCATTTTGTCCAATACCAGATTGATAAGCTGCGCTACGCGTGGCTTATAGTCTGTATTGGCATCCTTGAGATAGCGGTGTGCGATGGCACAGCAAACAGTAACGGCTTCGTGGCCGAGTTGGGCCGCCATTCCGGCCAGCGCTGAGCCTTCCATCTCGAAATTGGTGATTTTCCAGTCGCCGAAGCGCCAGCTTTCTATTCTTTCGAGCATATCAGGCATTGCGAGCTGCTGCCTGACCACGCGTCCCTGCGGACCGTAGAAGCCCGGAGCCGCAATGGTCATTCCTCGTACGGTCGAATCCGCCATAAGGTCTATCATCTTCTGTGAAGCGTGGACAAAATACGGGGTGTTGATGCGTGAAGGCCAGTTCATATGCTCCATAAAGCTCTTCTCCATCTCCAGATTCGTGATTTTCTCGCAGTTTGCGTACCAGTTCATCAAACCGTCGAAGCCCACCGAGTAGTGGGAGAGTATGAAGGAGCCCAGAGGAATTTCCGGCTGTATGGCACCGCAGGTTCCCAGGCGTATGATGCTCAGGGTCTTGTGCTCAGGCTTGACCTCGCGGGCTGTGAAGTCCACATTGGCGAGTGCGTCAAGCTCTGTCATCACTATGTCTATGTTGTCAGGCCCGATGCCGTGTGAAAGCACCGTGATGCGCGCTCCCTTGTACTGGCCTGTAACCCAGGCGAATTCGCGTGACTGTCCACAAGCCTCGATGCTGTCGAGCAGAGGCTTGAACATTGCAACTCTTTCGGGGTCACCGACGAGAATCACTCGGTCGGCAAGCTGGTCGGGACGGATGTGGATATGGAAGGCGGAGCCGTCTCCATTGATGATAAGTTCTGATTCTGGAATTCTCATTTCTTTAGTGTTATTTATTTCTTTTTGCCCCTTTTGCTCTCGCGGAGGCGTGAAGCGCTGTGCACCAGAAGTTCATCTGCATAGATGCCTCTGATGGCAAGAATCTCGAATATCAGCGAGATGAGGGGGAAGATGATTGTCCAACGGAAGACCATCTGCGGGTCAGTGGTGAAATAATCCACCGCAAGCCAGATCTGCAGCGCTAGCAGCACAACGCCTGCTCCTCCCGCAAGCCTTATCTGAAGAGGCCTGTGACCCCAGCAGAAAAGGGCGACCAGATTTGCCAGCAGGGCAAGGATGATGAGCACCGCATAAGGCATCTTGGCCATATATGCTACATTCTCCGGCTCCGAACCCGGAACGATGATGGTTGCCACATTGCCCAGTGCAAGTGCTGCAAGCAGCGCGACGATGATTGCAAAATAAAGTGTCTGTACTCTTTGCCACATAATTATTGATGTTTTAGCTCGCAATCTTATCCGGAGAAGAAATAATCTTCAGAATGCTTACCGGATGGCCGGTGCCGGTCTCGCTCAAGTCCACCTTCCTGGCGCAGAGCAGGCCGGCCTTTTTGGCATAAGCCGATATGACGCTGTGGTCCAGCCCTACGGATTTGAGGTATTTGATGGATGCGCTGCCGGAAGAACTGCTAATCGCGAGCAGAAGATGGGTTGCTATTATCCTGTCGGAAGCGGCAATGGTCGCTTCCACTATGCAGAGGTTGAGGGTGTTCTGGGCGCTGCGTGAGAAATTGATGGTGTCGGCCTCTCCCCAGGATATGTGCTTTGGCCGGAATATGCTGCCCTCCACGCAGTTCTTCATCTCCTCCAGGTCCACCCCGAGCGCTTCCAGTATGCGGCAAGCGTCGTTGTCTGAGTGGCGGAGTATCCCGAGAAGGATATGGTCCGGGGAAATGGAATAGTCTCCAGTCCTCATTGCTTCCTCCTTGGCGTAGGCCAGTATTCTGAGTACCTCTTGTGAAACCTGTGTCTGCATACGCAAATTTAACAATAATATTGTTGCCTACGCCAACTTTTTTTGCTAAATTTGTACACTTTAGACAATATGTGTTATTAGATGGAAAAAATGGATACAGAAGAGATTCAGCACGGCATCATCGAGCCTGTCGAAATCGACCATGAGATGCGTTCAGCCTACATCGATTATTCGATGTCGGTCATCGTATCCCGTGCGCTCCCTGATGCCAGAGATGGTCTGAAGCCGGTCCAGAGGCGAGTGCTTTTCGGAATGGACGGACTTGGACTTTCGTATGGCGGACAGACCAAGAAATCTGCCAGAATCGTAGGAGAGGTGCTCGGTAAGTTCCACCCGCACGGCGACAGCAGCGTTTACGACGCTATGGCCCGTCTTGCACAGGACTGGAACCAGAGATACCCTCTGGTAAGCGGACAGGGAAACTTCGGTAGTATGGACGGCGACCCGGTTGCCGCAATGCGTTATACCGAGGCCAAGCTTGCCCGCCTCGCAGACGAGGTGCTTTCGGACCTCGACAAGGATACGGTTGACTTTACACTCAATTTTGACGACACCATACTTGAGCCGACGGTTCTCCCGACCAAGGCTCCTCTGCTCCTGCTCAACGGTTCGTCAGGTATCGCTGTAGGTATGGCCACCAGTATGGCTCCGCACAATCTCGGAGAGTGCTGCGACGCCATCTGCGCCTATATCGACAATCCGGACATAGACGTCGAGGGCCTGATGCAGTACATCAAGGGACCTGACTTCCCGACGGGAGGCATAGTGATGGGCCGTCAGGGAATCGTGGATGCCTTCACCACCGGACGCGGCAAGGTTGTAGTCCGTGCCAAGACGGAAATCGAAGAGGACGACAAGGGCCGTCAGATGATTGTGGTTACCGAGGTTCCTTATATGGTCAACAAGGCCGAGATGATTGCCCGTATCGGAGAGATGATACGCGACAAGAAAATCGAAGGCATTTCCGACATCAGGGAGCTCACCAACCGTGAAGGAATACGCATCGAGTTCCTGCTCAAGAGGGATGCCAACGCCAATGTTGTGCTCAATACCCTCTTCAAATACACTGCTCTGCAGTCCAGCTTCGCATACAACAATGTGGCTCTCGTCAAGGGCCGTCCGAGGACTCTGTCCCTCAAGGATATGATTCAGTGTTTTGTGGAGTTCCGCCACGAGGTGGTCGTACGCCGCACCAAGTTCGAGCTGGACAAGGCGCAGAAGAGAGCCCATATCCTCGAAGGCCTGCTCAAGGCAATAGATATCATTGACGAAATTATTGCCATTACCAAGGCATCCACGACGGTTGACGAGGCCAAGGCCGAGCTTATGGCGCGCTTCGGCTTTGACGAGATTCAGGCCAGCGCAATCGTGGATATGCGCATCCGTCAGCTGACCGGACTCGAGAAGGACAAGCTTCAGGAAGAATTCGACAAGCTTCAGGCTTTCATCGCAGAATGCGAGAAAATCCTCGGCAGCGTCGAGGAGCAGCTCGCCATCGTGAAGAGGGAGTCCCAGGAGCTCAAGGAGAAATATGGCGACCCTCGCCGCACCGAGATTACCCTCGGCTCCGACGAATTCAATCCTGAGGATTTCTATGCTGACGAGGATGTGGTCATCACCATTTCCCATCTCGGATACATCAAGCGTACTTCCCTGTCCGAATTCCACGTGCAGTCACGCGGGGGCGTGGGCAAGAAAGCCAGCGCAACCAGGGATGAGGACTTCATAGAGCACATCTATGTTGCCAATATGCACAGCACTATGCTATTCTTCACGGAGAAGGGAATGTGCTACCGCCTTAAGGTTTATGAAATCCCTGAGGGAACCAGAACTTCCAAGGGCCGTGCGGTGCAGAACATTCTGACCATTGATCAGGACGACAAAATCAAGACCTATCTCAATGCGGCCAAGATTGAAAGTGCCGAATACACCAACAGCCACTATGTAGTGCTTGTTACCAAGAAGGGTATAATCAAGCGTACCCGTCTTTCGGAGTTTGCCAACTACCGCAGCCGCAACAAGGGACTTATTGCCATCAGCTTCAAGGAAGGCGACGCCCTGCTCGATGCCATTCTCACTTCCGGCAATGACGAGATTATGATTGCCGGCCGTGACGGACGCTGCGCCCACTTCAACGAGACCGATGCAAGGGAACTCGGAAGAAGCTCTATGGGTGTCCGTGGCATAACTCTTGATGAAGGTGATGAGGCTGTTGGTGCACTTAGCTGTGACACTACCGCAGAAGACAAGAATAAGCACACCGTGCTTGTAGTTTCCGAGAACGGCTTCGGAAAGCGCTCGGAGGTCGGAGAATACCGCCTGACAGCCCGTGGAGCAAAGGGTGTGCGCACCATTGACATAACCGAAAAGACCGGAAAGCTCGTTACCATCAAGAATGTTACCGAGGACAATGACCTTATGATTATCACCAAGTCCGGCCTGACGATAAGGATGGCAGTAGCCGACATCCGTGTTTGCGGCCGTGCTACCCAGGGAGTCAAGCTCATCAACCTCAGAGAGGGTGACAGCATTGCAGCCGTATCCGTAGTAGCTCACGAAGACAGCTCCGAAGCGGAAGCCGCAGCTCCTGAAACAACAACAGAGCAATAATAACGTTAACCGTATAACAAAATGAAAAGATTCTATTTAGCAATTGCCCTCCTCGCTACCCTCGCACTTCCGGTGCAGGCGCAGCAGGTCAAGAGCACAAAGGCTGCAAAGGCAGCCGTTGAGAAGGCAGCCGCTGACACTCTCAATCCAAAGAAAAACACCAAGCCTGCCACCTGGATCAAGCTCGGAAAGAGCTTTATGGATGCTTATTCAGCTCCTGCAGGAAACGCTTGGGTCGGTGCAACTATGGCTGATGCCCAGATTGTCCTTGGAGAGGAAAAGCCGATTCGCGAGGAAGTGGTGGAACTTGGCGGACAGCAGATGACAAAGGCTGTTTATGAGACAAGGAACTATTACTACGCAGCAAACGGAGTACTCCAGATAATCGAAGTGACCGAGCCGATTTATTCTGACGCTCTCGAGCAGGCTATGCACGCTTATGCTACCGCCCAGGCCTTCGATGAGAAGGGCTCAAAGAAGAAGGATCTTACTGTCGCTTTCCAGACCTTGAACGGCAAGTTCGTTGAGGAAGCATACAATGCTTACACCTTCGGTGACCTCGAGAAGGCTTCCTACTATTTCGGAAAGGCAGTTGAGGCCTCAGTTCAGGAGCCTTATGCAACTGTTGATACCTCATCCGTTTACAATGCCGGTCTTACCGCTTATATGCTGGGTCAGACAGACAGGGCAAAAGGCTACTTCGAGCAGAGCGTTGCTCTCGGTTACTATGGAGAAGAGGGTGATGCTTATGCAAAGCTCGCCGACATCGCCGACAAGGCCGGAGACAAGGCACTCTGCCAGCAGTATCTTGAAGAGGCTTTCCTCAAGTTCCCTCAGAGCCAGGGTGTGCTGATCGGTCTTATCAACTATTATCTCAATTCAGGAGAGAATACCGACCGTCTTTTCGAACTCATCGCTGCCGCAAAGGCAAACGAGCCTGACAATGCATCCCTTTACTATGTTGAGGGCAATGTCAATCTCCAGCTCGGAAGGGCTGAGGATGCTATCGCAGCTTACGAGAAGTGCTCAGAAATCAATCCTGCTTATGAGTTCGGTTATATCGGAATCGGTCAGTACTGGTACAACAAGGCCGTTGAACTTCAGGATCAGGCAAGCGCTGAGCTTGATGACAAGAAGTATGAAGCTCTCGTAGCCGAGTTCGAGACCAGCCTTAAGAACTGCATCGAGCCGTTCGAGAAGGCCTTCGACATCACCAAGGATGAGGGTATCAAGGTCGCTATCTGCGAATACCTCAAGAACGCATGCTACCGCTTCTGCTACGACAAGAACTACAACGAGGACCCTTACTACAAGGCCAAGTACGACAAGTACAATGAGATAGCTAAGGCTGCTCAGGCTCAGTAAAGGCCTTTACGATTTTGCTCACCAGAGGGTGTCGCACTATGTCTTCATTTCCGAAGACGACGGTGGCGACACCCTTTATGTTTTTCAGCTTGTTCACGCCTTTCAGCAGACCGCTGTCCTCCTTGTTGGGGAGGTCAACCTGAGATGCATCACCGGTTACTATGAATTTCGCATCGCAGCCCATACGGGTAAGGAACATCTTGAGCTGCCCGAGATTGGTGTTCTGAGCTTCATCCAGGATTACGCAGGCCCTGTCGAGCGTGCGGCCTCGCATATAGGCGAGCGGAGCAATCTGAATCGTTCCGTCCTGCATGAACTCCTGCAGTTTGCGGGCCGGTATCATATCCCCGAGGGCATCGTAGAGAGGTTGCAGATACGGGTCAAGCTTGTCCTTCAGGTCTCCCGGCAGGAAGCCCAGCCTTTCGCCCGCCTCGACTGCGGGACGGGTCAGGATAATGCGGCGTATTTCCCTGTTTTTCAGGGCTCTGACAGCCAGGGCTATGGCTATGTAGGTCTTGCCGGTTCCGGCAGGACCGAGGGCGAAAATCAGGTCGTTGTCGAAGTAGGCCCTGACCATTTCCTGCTGCTTGGCATTGCGTGCGCGTATGGCTTTGCCTTCGGTGTTGTACACAATTACCGACTGCGCTCCCGTCCTGAGGTTCTCGGATGGAGTTACACCGCTGAACAGTTCTTCCACATCATAGACCGTCAGGTTCATCTTGTGATGCCTGCGGTCCACCAGTTCTGCGAACTTCTGGGTGAATTCTTCAAGATCAGAGGATTTTCCTTCTATTGCAACCTCGCTGCCTCTTACTACCGCCTTGACAGTAGGGAAGTATGAGCAGAATTCTTCTATGATTTTGTTTCCGGCACCGTAGATCTCTATCGGATCCATGGCCCCCAAGCTTATGGTTTTCTTCATATCTGCTGCAAATATATTCATTTTCTTTTGTCCTTGTTTCTTCTTAAATTTGTGGGATAGATTAAAAATAGAGAAAATACCATATGAAAAAGATTTCAGGACCAGTTGCAATCGTCCTTCTGGCGCTATGCGTCAGCAGTTGTGATTTCTTCCGCGCTCTCGCCGGACGTCCAACCTCCGCCCAACTTTCCAAAGATACTACCAGCGCCTGCTGCGCTCTGCCTGATACTCTTGTTTGTGCCGACACCACTTCCTGCTGCGGCTGCTGCGCAACTGAAGACAGCACTCTCGCCGTAAAGGACAGCTGCTGCGCTGCTGGCGACAGTATCATCCTTGCCGTAAAGGACAGTTGCTGTGCAGTTGAAGACAGCACTCTTGCTGTAAAGGACAGCTGCTTCAAGGCAGAAGAGCCTTCTTGCTGCGAGCCGGAAGATATTGCTCATGCCGCCGCTGATGAACCGGAACCTGCGGCAAAGCCGGCCCCAAAACCGCTTCCTGCAAAGCCTGAGGTGAAACCTGAAGCAATAGAAGAAGCTATCATCAGCAACATAGGACAGAAAACCGGTTTCCTTAAGGTAAGCGTATCCTACAATGATGTGAAACTGCTCAACACGGTGGAGAGCGGGTATTATATTCTCATAGGAACATTCAAACAGAAATCCAATGCCGACAGGCTTGCAAAGCAGGCCGAGAAGGCAGGCCAGAAGGTTACCCGCCTCGAATATGCCAACGGCAGGACTTCCATAGCCCTTCGCCGCAGCGACAATCTCAGTGATGCCTTCGTGGCTCTCGGAGAGGTCCGCAAACTCAGTTTCAGTCCAAAAGATGCGTGCATTCTTGTTGTAGAATAATATGGAATACAATTTCAAAGAAATAGAAAGCAAGTGGCAGAAGAAATGGGCCGCTGAAGGAACTTACAAAGTCACGGAAGACGGCTCCAAGCCCAAATACTATGTCCTCGATATGTTTCCCTATCCTTCGGGAGCGGGACTTCACGTGGGACACCCGCTCGGCTACATCGCGAGCGACATTTATTCGCGTTACAAGCGCCTTAAAGGCTTCAATGTCCTGCATCCTATGGGCTATGATGCCTTCGGACTTCCTGCAGAGCAGTATGCGATTCAGACCGGCCAGCATCCTGAAGTTACAACCTCCAAGAATACCGCCCGCTACCGCGAGCAGCTTGACCGCATAGGTTTCTCCTACGATTGGGACCGCGAAGTGCGCACCTGCGATCCTGCCTATTACAAATGGACCCAGTGGGCCTTCCTCAAGATGTTCGACAGTTGGTACGACCCTCAGAAGAACAGCGCCCGTCCTATTGCCGAGCTTGTAGAGAAACTCTCGACGACAGGTTATGAAGATGTTACCTCTGAGCAGTGGAACTCAGCCTCCGAAAAAGAGAAATCCGACATCCTGATGCGTTGGAGAATCGCATATCAGGGCGAAACTTCCGTCAACTGGTGCGAAGGCCTCGGTACCGTCCTCGCCAATGATGAGGTTAAGGACGGTCTGAGCGTACGTGGCGGTTTCTCTGTGGAGCAGAAAAAGATGAAGCAGTGGCAGCTGCGTGTATCCGCCTACGCTGAACGCCTGCTGAGCGGCCTCGATTCTCTTGACTGGAGTGATTCCCTGAAGGAAATGCAGCGCAACTGGATAGGCAAGTCTGAAGGAACGGAGGTTGTCTTCAATGTCGAATGTGACGGCAGGACAACCCCTGTCACCATCTTTACCACCCGCGTTGATACCATCTTCGGAGTGACCTTTATGGTTCTTGCTCCTGAGAGCGAACTCGTGTCCACCCTCACTTCCGCCGCCCAAAAGGAGGAAGTCGAGGCTTATGTAAAGGAAGTGCGCAAAAAGACCGAAAGGGAGCGCATCTCCGAAACCAAGAGCGTAAGCGGTGTATTTTCAGGTTCTTACGGCATCAACCCTCTCACCGGAGAGAAGGTGCCTGTATGGATAAGTGAATATGTTCTCGCAGGCTATGGAACCGGTGCCATTATGGCAGTGCCTGCCCACGACAGCCGCGACTACGCTTTCGCAAAGAAATTCAATCTCCCTATCGTGCCTATCATCGAGGGGTGCGATGTGTCGGAGTCCTCTTTCGATGCCAAGGAAGGCAAGATGTGCAACAGCGGTTTCCTCAACGGTATGGATGTGAAGGATGCCATCGAGGCAGCAAAGGATTATGCCGAGGCGCACGGCCTTGGCAGGCGCAAGACCAATTATCGCCTGCGCGATGCCATATTCAGCCGTCAGCGCTACTGGGGCGAGCCTTTCCCTATCTACTACAAGGACGGCATTCCTACTCCTGTAGATTTGGAGGACCTGCCTCTCACCCTGCCTGAGATTGACTCGTTCACCGCTTCATCCAACGGAGAACCGCCTCTTGCGAGGGCCAAGGACTGGACCTATAAGGGATGGCCGCTGGAGACCAGCACTATGCCTGGTTTCGCCGGCTCTTCCGCATACTACCTGCGCTATATGGACCCTCATAATGACGAGGCTCTTGTAAGCAGGGAAGCGAATGGGTATTGGCAGTCAGTTGACCTTTATGTCGGCGGTACGGAGCACGCTACGGGTCACCTCATCTACTCCCGTTTCTGGAACAAGTTCCTCTATGACCTGGGTTATGTATGCTGTGACGAGCCTTTCAAAAAGCTCATCAACCAGGGAATGATTCAGGGACGCTCAAACTTCGTTTACCGCGTTGTAGGCACCAACACCTTCGTTTCCTATGGCCTGAGGAATCAGTACGAGACTACCGAGATTCACGTGGATATCAATATTGTCCATAACGACAGGCTCGACCTCGAGGCCTTCAGGGCCTGGCGTCCGGAATATGCCGATGCCGAGTTCATACTTGAGGATGGCCAATACATCTGCGGCTGGGCTGTGGAGAAGATGTCCAAGTCAATGTACAATGTGGTGAATCCGGATGATATCTGCGATACCTACGGAGCCGATACCCTGCGTCTGTATGAGATGTTCCTCGGTCCTGTGGAACAGAGCAAGCCTTGGGATACCAAGGGAATAGACGGCGTGAACCGCTTCCTCAAAAAGTTCTGGAGGCTGTTCTATGACCGTGACGGCTGGTGTGTGACCGAAGAGCAGCCTGCAAAGGCCGAACTGAAGGCTCTGCACAAGCTCATTGCAAAAGAGCAGGAGGATATAGAGAACTTCAGCTACAATACAACCATTTCCGCCTTTATGATTGCACTCGGAGAACTCGGAGATTGCCACAAGAGGGCAATACTCGAGCCGCTTGTAGTGCTGCTCTGTCCTTTTGCGCCTCATATGGCTGAAGAACTCTGGGAGGCTCTCGGACATACTGAGAGCTGCACCAAGGCAAGCTATCCTGAGTATGTTGCTGCCTACACATTGGAGGACAATGTGACCTACCCGGTGCAGTTCAACGGCAAGATGCGTTTCACCGTGGAAATGCCTAAGGCTGCTACTCCTGCAGAGGTCGAAGCTGCCGTCCGGGCACTGCCAAAGACTGCACAGTATGTGGGAGAGCAGAACATAGTGAAGGTGATTGTAGTTCCAGGCAGAATTATCAATATAGTCATAAAGTAAGTTATGAACAGGAAGAAAGTCTTGGGTCAGATACGCGATATGTTCTGGCTGACCGTGGCTTGTTTCATCTTTGCCTTTGCCTGGGAAGGGTTTATGATTCCCAACGGCCTGTCGGCCGGCGGAATGATGGGTCTCTGCACTGTGCTCCAGTATGCAACCGGTGGAGTTATCCAGGCTCAGTACAGCTATATTGTTGTCAATGCAGTGCTCATAATCATTGCGGTGCTGGCAATGGGTATAGGCTTCGGTTTCAAGACTATCTACAGTATAGTGGTTTCCACCCTTGCAATGCAGCTGCTCGGAGGTATGGAGTTTCTGCATTGCCTTCCGGGACAGTTCTTCTATGTGCGTGAAACACTGCTTATTCCGGTGATTGCCGGTGTGCTTGAGGGTGTGGGAATAGGAATGGTAATCCGTTACGGAGGCAGTACAGGAGGTACGGACATCGTAGCCCTTATGATAAACAAATACTGGCCGGTATCCCTGAGCAGGGCCTTCCTCATTATGGACTTCTTCATCATTGCGCTGATTCTCTTCCTTCCGGGAAAGACCTTCGCGGATATGATATACGGAGTCGTGGAAATAGTGCTCTTCTCTTCCGTACTTGATACCGTAGTTGCGGGACAGAAGTCCTCCTATCAGCTTATGGTGTTCTCCGACCACTATCAGAAGATAGCTGACCACATCATCAATGACCTGGAAAGGGGAGTTACCGTGCTCAAGGCTCAGGGCTGGTACACCAAATCTGACAAGAACGTACTCCTGATTCTCATCAGCAAGAAGGAACTTCCTAATCTTATGAAAGAAATCAAGAAAACGGACCCTCGTGCATTTATGTCCGTTTCACCTACAAGTAGTGTATATGGAGAGGGATTCGAGGAAATCAAAGCCGGAATCCCTACTAACAAGAAATCTGAGTAATGGGAATTTTTCAGAACAAGTTTTTCAGAGGACTCAAAGAGTATTCGATCATAACTCTCGGAATCCTGTGTTATGTGTTGGGGTGGAGCCTCTTCCTCGTGTCCAACCATCTTGTCGGCGGAGGTGTGACAGGTATCGCATCCATTGTGCAATATGCCTCCGGTGGAGTCATCAAGATGGGTTACACCTATTTCGTGGTCAATATTCTCCTTCTCATTGCCGCCCTGCTTACTCTCGGGCGCAATTTCGGACTTAAGACCGTTTATGGCATCGTGATGGCCTCAATAGGCCTCAATGTCTTCCAGGACATACTTCCGGTGGAAATCATCCAGGCTCTCGCCATTGACAACGGCAAGCTGATGTCAGTGATTATGGGTGGAATACTTGTGGGAGTCGGTATAGGTCTTACAATGTCCCAGGGAGGCAGTACCGGAGGAACGGATATCCTTGCCCTGATAGTGAACAAATATCGGAATGTATCTCCGGGAAGGATGCTGCTCGCTATTGATGCGGTTATTATTTTCTCGTCCATCTTTGTGCCTTCATACAACTCCGACGGCTCTCTTGCTACCTTTGCCACCAAAATTACTACGGTGGTTTACGGTTTTATCCTGATAGCCATCAACAGCACAGTGCTGGATTTGGTACTTCAGGGCTCGAAACAGAGTGTTCAGGTCTTTATCTTCTC
>JBJEBK010000044.1:0-7266 GCA_051869975.1 Candidatus Cryptobacteroides sp.
TGTTGACTATAAGGCATTTGCAAAATCGCCCGCCGCGCGGTGAATTTCCGGAAGCTCATTCCCCGAAGGTGCTGGCAGTGAATATCTCAAAGCTACCCTTAGTCAAATACCCGAAGGCACTGGTGGTGAAATTCCTCCTTCCACGCACTTTTCCTGCCTCATCTGTTACATCGGGAAGGTGGAAATAGTAAATATAGGGGGGGGAAATTGCTCTCTGGCAAACATCAGCGGTGCCCGGGAATCGACAATGACGCCAAAAGCCCCCGGACTAATGAATCGACGGGTTGTGACGGCCGGTGCAGTCCCAGTCAATGGTCTCGAGGACTTTCACGGTAACAAATGTGTCGCCCTTCTCATCCTTGAGCACAAGGGAGAATTTGTAGTACGAATCCTCTCCCTCGATAACAACCGCTTTGTCATCCACGGCATTGATAATGGCATTCCACTCACTGCGGGCCTGCTTTTCGGTAGCATACTGCTTGCTGCTCCTGTCACCATAGGCTGCATCAATCGCAGACACATCGGTAGCACCGGATGAGTGCAATGCAATCTTGGGCTCTATCGTGTAGTAAGCAAGTTCTGAGGTTCCGTCAGAAGTACAGGAAGTGCAAGCCAGGCTGACAATCGCCATAGCTACGCCAATGAATTTCGAGAAGGCTTTCATTTTAACTGAGTATTTGAATCAGCCCCAAAAATATGAATTTCCTGCGAATGCTGCACTCCCAGCAGGACAATACTTGCAGATTGACCGAAAATTTCATACTATTGCGCAATAATCTATGGGAAAAAGACTGCACAGCATTATTTGCCTCCTGCTCGCCCTCGCCATCAGCGCGAAGGGGCAGGGCGCCGCACCCGCACCCGCAGCCGCTCCACCCGCAGCCATCGCGCCCGCACCCTCAGCCACCGCGCCCGCACCCTCAGCCACCGCGCCCGCACCCGCATCCGACCGGAGCGCCGCAGCCATAGATTCCCTGCTTCACGCTTTTGACTCGCAGAGCGCAAGTGAGCAGCTTGCCACCGCCGGCGACATATTTGACCTTCTCACCCGCGAAGGCTTCATCGACGAGCCCGTCTGCCTTCCCGCGCAGGCCAGGCCCGATTCGGTGCGCGCCCTCACCTGGTACTGGGCCGGCGAATGGTACTATGACCTGCAGGACTACAAGAAGGCAATGCATTATGGGCGGAAGTCTATGAAACTCTGCCACAAGGCAGGCGACCCTCTGCTGGAAGCCGACTGCGCCAACCTGCTGTCCATCATCTGCTTCCGCCAGGCGGATTATCCGCAGGCGCTGCAATATGCCCAGCGTACGCTCGAGCTGGGGCGCGAGCACAACGACATCGGCCGCATTTCCTATGCCCTCAACACACTCGCAGGCATATGCCTTGCCTCCCGCCAGAGCGCCGAAGGGGAGCAATATATCCTCGAAGCCATACGCCTCTGCGAGCAGTCCGGCGACTCTGTGAAGCTCGCTGTGCGCTGCGGTATGGCCTCGGAAATCTATATGGATATGGGCCGTAACGAGCTGAGTCTCAAGTATTCGCAGCGCGCTTATGACATAGACTCGGCGCTCGGGCGGCCGGACAAGGCGGCGATACGGCTCTCCCAGATGGCAGCGGCATATCTCGCCTCGGGCGAAACCCTTCAGGCGCAGGCCTGCCTTGAGGAAGCCATCCCTGTGCTGCAGGCCTCCGGCAACCTCCAGTCCCTTGCAATCAGCTGCAACCTTATGGGTGAGATATGTCTCGCAGCGGAAGATATGTCGCTTGCAGCGGAATATTTCCGCCAGGCGCTCGACATCTTCTCGCAGAAGGGTGACGCCTACGGGCAGAGCAAGGCGCGGCTCGGGCTGAGCAAGGCCCTGATGGATGCCGACCCGGCCGAATCCGCAAGGCAGCTGATGCTCTACAGCAGCCTGCGCGACTCCCTCTATGACAGCGAGATGAACCGCGGCCTCAACGAGATGAATGCGCGCTACCGCAGCGATGCGCTCCAGGCCGACCGCGATTTGTACAGAAGGCGGACAATAGGTCTCGTGGTGCTGCTCGCGCTGCTTCTGGCGGGCGGAGCGGTCCTGGCGTTAGTGCGTTCGCGCCGCCGCGGCTCCCTGCCTCCAGCTCCGGACGAAGAAGCCGCTGCCTCAAAGTCTGAATCCGACTCGCAGCCCGCGGAACCCGACCCGGCCGCGCAGCTGCAGACCCTTCCTGCAAGCAAGGATGAAGCCTTTATGGAAGTGCTCGAAGGGCATATCAGGGATGCGATGCAGAGGGGGAAAGTGGATTTTGAAGATATTGCCTCGAAGATGTGCATTTCCCGCACCCACCTCAACCGCAAGGTCAAAGCCATCACCGGAGGGACCACTTCCGAGCTCGTGCAGTCCCTGCGCCTCTACACCGCCAAGAACCTTCTTCTGACCACAGACCTCCCGGTCTGGGATATAGCTCACCGCTGCGGCATAGACGACCCTACCTACTTCAGCACCCTGTTCAAAAAGGCTACAGGCAAGACTCCTGTGCAGTTCCGTAGCGAAAAATAAGCGCGGATTGTCAGTTTGAAAGCGGCCTCTCCAGTTCTGCTATAGTTCTACTGGGATTGCTTGGAGAGGTGAAATTGTAACTGCTTGATATACAGAATATGAACAAATTTCGTATGGGTGGTTTTCACCCATACGAAATTAGCTAAAACACTAAGTATCAACTACTTACATTTTCACTATCCTGAAATATGTTTTCCGGACAGGACAGATTATTCCACCGGTTTTACGCAGCGCACGGAGCAGCCCCAACCAGGCCAGGCGCGGTTGACCAATTGCACATCGTTGGAATAGCCTCTTGAATTGAACTCAATGGCGCTGGTCTCTCCATTATACGGATCCGATACCCAATAGTAGCTGTAATCATACCCGACCGGGTTGCCGTATCGCTTGAGCGAAGCATTGTCAAGAGCCTGGAATTCGGCCTCAGTTATCGCTCTGTAACCTTCGATATTACCGACTGAGTTTTCTATTGTATAAGTACCGTTGATGTATCCGGCGATAGGGAATTCCATATATTCATCCATATCTTTGTTCCAGAATTCCCATACATAAGCATCGCCTGCAAAGCTGGCGCCACAGTGGCTTGACACTGTTTTCTGTACCTTCCATCCGATATTATTGGCAAGGAACTCAGTGCACTCATCGCGGGTAGGAAGTCTCCAGCCTTCAGGGCAAGGATTGCCTATGCCTTTGGTCTTGCTTTCCTCCGTCGTTTCATCAGGCCAATATTCCACGATATGGGTTGATCGCGGACTTGCTAGAAATTCCCACCAATATTGGCTTCCATAGAAGGTGTCATCATCCGGCATGCAATTGAGCCGCTCAAATCTGTCATTTTCTTCAGTATAATTGTTATATGCCGCTACCGCATAATTCGTACTATTATCGTCGCAATACGGATATTGTCCCGCATACCTTCTGTACTGGAAATATTTTCCGTAAGGATGGCTTCTGTCAAATCCCACATTCACCGGATACCAGAGCAGGCTGCCGAACTGCACAGGGTCGGCGGTCCAGTCATCGGTGCTGTTCACAATCGCGCCCTCACCGTAAGCCTGAGTATAGGCAATGCTGCCGCTGAGATATTCGGAGCCGTAGCAGCTGAAGGAAACAGGTATGCTGCCCCCCACCGTAGTTGAGATGGAATGGTTAGGCTTGTGAACAAGCTCCATTTCAAACAGGGTTGTGCCATCCTCAAGTTCGGAAGTGCCCGCACAATTGAGCGAATACACATTCTCGGCTGACTCAATGTTGCAATTGAAGAATTGGCCGGCATTGGTCCTGATGTAGAAAGTCGTCTTGCCTCCGGTTCTCGGAAGTTCGATTTTGTCCACTGCCGGTCCGTCAGCAGTATTGCGAAGCTCGAAGAAATATGTGTTCAGGGTCTGCTCCGACATATTGATTTTCAAGGTCGAAAGCTTGTTCTTCTCGAACTTGATGCCGCTTTCTCTGGCTGTAATGGTTCTTTCAATTATGCCTGTGGCAGTATAAAGGGAAACTTTCAACTCGTCACCCTGGGAGAGTTCGGTCGGCTTGGTGCAGAACCACAAATCAAAGGTTCCGTCGCTGCCCACTTCCCTTCCGATCGCAGCCGCCTTGGTCTCCTTGCCGTCAACCGGCGCAGGGTAGTAGTTGAGAATCACATAGTTGTAGTTTGCCTTGTCGTCCCCCAGATCCTTATTCATCACATTGATATAGTAAATCCCGGACATTGTGCACCCCTGTGGGGCCGTGATTACAGCCTTTGAAACTACGGTGCCGACCTGCAGATTGGTGAGGGTAATCTTGCCGTGGGTCACGAGCCTTTCGAATACCATATCGAGATTCATCCCGTCGCTGATTTCGGTGCAGGCCTCTTTGGAGATTCCGAGCATCACATCGGCAGCCGGATCAAAGCTTCCGACCGGAGGGAACTGTCCTATTCCATCTTGTCTGGTACCGACCCATACCCCCCAGTCCCATATAGACCAATTGCCGAGGCAAAAGCTTGCGCTTTCGGGATAGACAGTATGGAAACGGTAGGTTCCGCCGGACGGGATGCTCGTTTTCGAGTCAAAGGTGATTGAGAAGGTGGCTGCTTTGCCATCTTCGGACACAATCGCCTCATTGGAACTCATAAAGCCGGCAACTGAAGGCATTGAGACGCCGGAATACTTATCCGGCTCCATATTGTCGGAGTCGGAAATGGCAACCGCCAGTTTCTCTCCGGTCTGACTCCAGAGCACCGTGCCTGCATCGGTGTCGTAATAGGTCTTTGACTGGGCCTCCGGCTCAGGTTTTTCACCGTTGAGGTAAATGGTCACACCCTGAGGAACTTCCTGCTCAAGGTCAGGGTTGATCTGGCAGGAAACTGCGAGCACTGCCAGAGCTGCAAGGATATAATTCTTTTTCATAATGAAACTTCGTTGGAATCAATACTCACCGTTGTCAACGGCACCGTAGCCATAATCCGCAGCGTTAGGGTCTCCTATGATGACGCCCCCTTCGGACTTGAAGCCGAACTGGGTGCTCTCGCATATGATGCTCTCCGGCGAGAAGCCGAATTCCTGAATCTGCGGGGCGATGTAGTTGTTTAGTTTGCGCATTATAAATATTTTTTGGTTAGACTTGTGAATCAACCTGCAAGGTACGGTTTGAGTCCGACATTCCGGTTTGAATTGAGGAACATCTTCTTTGAAAATTGGAACAATCGGTGTTTTCCTGAAGTGCCACATGCGGAAGGAAAAATGTGTGCGTTTTGATATTTCCCGGAATATCCATAACTTCGCTGCCGTACTGATTCCTAACCACCGCGCTGGCGGCAAGACAATGATACTGCTCAAAAACGCAAAGATTTATGACGGCACGCTCGCAGAGCCATCCGTCGCAGATGTTCTCATCAGCGGAGAACGGATCCAAAAAGTAGCACCCGGCATCGAAGCGGGTCCTGATGACAAGGTAATCGACCTCGGCGGCCTCTCGCTCGCCCCTGGCTTTATCGACGCCCACTCCCACAACGACTGGTTCGCCATCAAGAACGACCCGCAGAAGTATTTTGAGCCCTTCATACGGCAGGGTATATGCTCCTTTGTCACAGGCAATTGCGGCCTCTCGGCAATAGGCTTCGAGCCTGATTCGCCCCATATCTCCAAGGTCGGCGGCGGCCTGTTCGGCTACCGCGATACCCTCGGTGAATATCCTTCCGCCGCCGGCTTCCTGCAGGCTGTCGATGGACATTCGCCGTGCAATATTGCCACCCTCGTGGGGCACTGCTCTGCAAGGGCAAGTGTTGCGGGCTATGAGAACAGGCCCCTCACTGCTGAGGAGCAGGAGCGTATGCTGGACATCCTCGAAACCTCGCTCAAAGAGGGTGCAGCAGGAGTCTCGCTTGGACTTATGTATGAGCCGGGGATATATGCCCCTACCGAAGAACTGCGCAGCGTGGTCGCCCTCTGCGAGAAATATGACCGCCCGCTGACCGTCCATCCGCGTGCCTGCTCGGCCGTTTCGATGGACTATCCGCTGCTCGGCAGGCCCCATCTGCTGCGCGCGCTCGACGAGCTGGTCGAGATTACCCGCGGCACCCGCGTCAAGCTCGAGTACTCGCACGCGATATTTGTAGGACGCAAGTCCTTCAAATGCAAGGACGAGCTGGTCAGCATACTCCATGGCCTGAGGGACAGCGGGGTGGATGCAGGTTTCGACATATATGACGAGCTCCTCGGAGTTTCGACCATTACCGTGGTGCTGCCGGCCTGGTTCCGTTCGCTGAGCAAGGAGCAGAAGCGCAGCCCTTGGGTACGCTTCAAGCTCGGCGTGCTGATAAGAGCGACCATAATGCTGCTAGGCTTCGATTTCCGCGATATCCAGATAGCCTACATCGGCGAGGGTTATGAGCAATATGAAGGCAAGAGCGTTCACGACCTGGCCGTGCAGGAAGGGAAGAAGGACCTCGATATGTACCTGGACCTCTGCGAGAAGAGCGGGTTCGCCGGCAGGGTCAATATGGGACCGTACAGCACTCCGCAGATTGTATCCGACCTTTCGAAGGACCCTTACTGCCTCTATATGACGGATGCGTGGGTTGAGGACCACGGCGTGCAGAACCCGGCGATATATGACTGCTTCCCGAAGTTCCTCAAGCATTCGCTGCAGGGCAGGGGAGATACGATGAGTGCTACCGTGCGCAAGATGAGCGGAGCCGTCGCCGACCGCTTCCGTCTTAAGGATAGGGGATATGTCACCGAGGGCGCGTTCGCGGACCTTACCGTGTTTGACGAGAAGGCCCTGCTCGCGGGAGCGGAGGATTGCGGTCACTCTTTCGGCATCGAGAAGGTGTTCATCAACGGCCGGCTCGTGCTCGACGGCGGCTCGCTCGACCCCGCCGCCCTCCACTGCGGTCACGCGATTGGGGTGGAATAACTGCTGGCACATACCTGCCTGCTCTTCCGCTAGGTTTTCCATCTGACACTCCTGTTTTCCCCATCTGTCACATCGGGAGCAAAAACGGTGTCCCGCGCACTTTTCGTTCCTTATCTGTTACATCGGGAAAATCCCACCCTACCCCACATTTAGTCACCTCGCAGTCAGGTGTGCTCTCCGAGACCTTCCGCTTCGCTCCATCCCGGTGCTACGCACCACCCATTCACATGGCCATGGGCGGCCATGGGTCCTGGAGAGCAACACCTGCCTGCTCTTCCGTATGTTTTTCCATCTGACAGACAGGGAAATGCGTGGAGTATCGTGTCGG
>JBJEBK010000045.1:0-44184 GCA_051869975.1 Candidatus Cryptobacteroides sp.
TATCGGTCACCTCAATGGTCTGAAAGCCCCGCGCTCTCGGACCGGCTGCGGCGTGACCTTTGGCCACACCGCCACCGATCCGAGGCTCTCCCACAGGGTGAAACCAGGTACACCAGCCGTCTTTACGGGCTCCTTTATACGCCAAATCCCGGGAATCCGGGACTTGAACATGACTTGATGCGCCAATCTGCATCTTCCTTTTTCCCCAATATATAAGGTGTCCATCGGGCATCCTACCGCGGCAGGGGTTAGCTCAATCGGACTCCAAATTGCGCTTCACGCAACACGAAGTCCTGTAACATTAGCGGAATCGCCTAATTTTTGATAGATTCCGCTAAAAATAATTTTACCAAGATGGATTAATCACTGAAGGAGATGCCGAAAGGCTGCTGGACCAGGTGGAAGAGATGGTGAGGCGGACCGTGGATAACTCTCCTGTACGAAAGCGGCTGCAACGCCAATGCAGAGCAAAAAGATAGGGGTTAAATTGCTCTTTTGCCCTTAGAAGTTAACCCTGAGCGAGAGACCCGGGGTGAAACTGCGTCCGTCACCGTTTGGAATCATAGTGAATCCAGGAGTGAAGGATACAGCCGTAGAGTGCAGGTCCTGGAAAAGGAGATTCTTTCTTGCGGCCATTCGGTATGCTCCGAAAATAGAGCAGATTTCCAATACTCCGGCAGCAGCCAGAGATGCAAGAGCTCCAGCAGAGAAAGCTGCCATGAGATTATAGTCGTCGGTAATAAATGCGAGGGAAAAACAAGTGATAGCCGACATATCTGCAAGGACAATGCCTCCCATATAAGCCAGTCCGATGCCCACTTCACCATTGATTATCTGTCCGAGCCCCGGAATCACAAAGGAGCAGATTCCGGCACCCCAAGGGCTGTACGGGTCATTGTCGGCTTTCTGCCAGTCGTGGAAGTCGTAAATCTTTTTGATTTGCCTGTATGGCATTCCCTCCCAGATTTCGTATTCGACGACGTCTTCGTCAAAAGATGCAAACTCATTTTCTTTCTCAAGCGGAAGGGAGGCGCTTTGTGCCAGTGCTGTCGTGCCGAAAAGGCAAGCGGCCAAAATCAAAACAATAGCTTTTTTCATAATACTGCATTATTGGAGTCACAAATATACTCACAATACTGCAACATTTGCATTAACGACCCGGAAAGTTAGTACATCAGCTGTACGGCTAGATATCCACACTCAACACCAGCGACAGGCTGTGCGGGTTCTGCATATTGATACGGTAAGAATACCTCAGCCCCAGATGGATATCGTAAGGGACCAGCCAGAAATTGCCCAGCACGGCGGCAAAAGAAGCTCCCACCGTATGGTAATTAAGCGGGATAAACGGCAGGCCCTGGCTGTGGTTGAACCCCCAGAAAGGAATCAGCTCGAAATTCTTCACATACACCAGCGGACTGAGCGCATCCCAATCCACCGGAAGCACCGGCATAGCATAGCTCACCTGGGCTGAAGCGGAACTGCTGACCGCCTCGTAGTAGAGCTGCGCCGAGAAGCCGTGAGTTTCGTAGAAGCCCGGCAGATAGCCGTAGAGAAGGCCGTAGAGATATGAGCCGCTCCTCACCCCAGCCTCGGCGCCTATTCCCCATTTTGGATAAATGCAGGACGCCGGAATGCTCTGCACCGCATAGGCCCGAACCCCAGCCGACATCACGCACTCTCCGGAGCTGTAGCTCAGCGTTGCCGAAGGAATCACCGCCCTGCGCCATCCGTCGGAAGTGAAATTCAACGGTACATAGGTCTTCACGCTAGCATAAGGTGTGCGGCTACCCAGGCCGCTGGCGAACCGCACTTCGAACTTGGGATACAGCCCGCTGTAGGTAAAATGCCCCGCAAAGCCCTCGGCAAGATTTAAGCCCGCCGAGCCGTAGAGCGTGTTGAGGTCGTTATGGAACATAACGCTCGCTCCCAGCAGAGCCGGCAGGGTAACGGAAGAAAGGCTCATAGACACCACATCATCCGCATCGATATAGAAAGGCAGCCAGGAGTGGATTTTCAGTGCGTGCGATCCCTTGGAGTAGTGCTTCGGACCTTCGATAACCACCGGGTCCGCTGTTTCCGCCCACGCGCCCTGCTCAAGGGTTGAGAGGCTGTCCGCGAGGGGATAGCGGCAGCGCTGCCGGAAGTCCACCTTGCGCACAGGCAGCACAGCCTCAGGAGTGCGGCAAATCATCCGCCCGCGCGTAGAGAGCACAGTGTAGTATAGGTACCCGTCCATAAACACGAAGTCCGTGCCTCCTCCCCGCAGGTTGCTCAGCTGCAGCACGCATCCGTCCTTGGTATCTAGACTGTAAAGCTCATTCACTCCGCTGCGGTCACTGACAAAAAGCAGCCGCTCCCCCCGGGACGAAAGGTGGTTGATCTTCACCGGGGAAGGCTCCAGCACGGGCACGAAGCCGTCCACGCGATATATCCCTTCGCCTTCAGCCGACAGTGCGGCGGCATATAGTTCCCCTCCCGCAAAGCAGCACTCGTACGGCTGCAGGCCGGAAGGCGCGATGATGCGCTCAATCAGTTCTCCCTTCGGGGAATACAGCTCAACCGCTTGAGAGCCGTCGTGCGGGCTTGCGCAAACGGCAATCAGCGAATCGGCGCCAACGCAAGGGTTGAACAGCCTTCCTCCGCCCACCAAAGTGCGGTTTCTGCGGCCGTCAAAGCAGCGCAGGGCGGAGGTGGACTGCATCTCCCAGCGCAGGTCCGGAAGGGCTTCGGTCCACAGTATCTTGCCCTCGCACAGCGAAAGACGCGAGGCCGCCGCGCAGTCCGAAAGCACTTCCAGCTCGCGGCTTTCCGTATCCAGACGCACGAGCTCGCGGTGCCGGGCCTGGCCGGAGCGGATGGCGTAAATCTGCCCATCCTCGGCAGCAAGGCCTTTATATTCAACGAAATGGTCCTCCTCATAAGTGAGCTGCTCGCTGCACATAAACGGTGCGCGCGAGTCCGCATCCTCCTTCCAGATGGCGGCGCTTTGCTGCAGGGTCCTGTCGAAATTGGCGCTAAGGCTGCGGCCGGTCTCCCGCCTCACGCGCCGGTTGAAATCGAAAGAATCGAAGCCCCATCCGCTCGCCTCGCGAAGATGGTCCTTCACGATATCCGGCCGTCCTCCCCAAGTGCGCAGGCCCGCCATAGTAAGGTACCCCACTTTGTAATAATCCGGCGTATAGAGCTTCTGCGAGCCGTAGCGCCAGCGCGCGTAGCTTCTCAGTTGTCCTTCATCCGCCGCAGCCCGGTAGTACTCCAGAAAATCGGCAGTGCGCCCACGTCCGGACAGGGTAAGGCCCGTTTCAGCCGCAACCGCATCCCCTTCAAGGAAGGACGGTTCCGTAAAGAACAGTGACAGTCCCGCAGGCAGTTCGCCACTCACATAGCCCAGAGCCCGCATCCAGCCCTTGCCCACATACTGCATCTGCGACACGTGGCGCCCTTCGTGCAGAGCAAGCATAGTCATCCAAGGCACCGGGTCGGGCGAATACATCTCCGGCCCCGTGTACATCTCCATTCGGCGCGGAGTCCACACCACGCTTCCGTTCGAATAGCCCAGATACGGGTGCAGAATCACTGGCATAGGGCGGCGGTAAGCTTCGTTGGGCAGCAGCCCGCTGCTGAAGCCCACCGCCCCGCGCACCCTCTCCCACTCAAGCGCATAGGCGCGGGCGAGCGAGTCGCAGCCTTCCGGGTACACGAAACGGTAGTCTGGCGTGGAGATAGTGCGCCACCTGACCTTTGCCCCTTCGTTGCCCGCCACATAGAACTGCGCCCGCACTGGAGATGCGCAGGCAAGCAAAATCAAAAGGGCAAGCAAAGGTTTTTTGGTCATAAGGACAAAGTTAACACTATTTTTTAGTAACTTGGGCCCAATTATGGATATCACCAAATACACCCTGACCAATAAGAAAGGCGCAAGCGTGACTCTGAGCAGTCTTGGCGCCTGCATCACCTCCATTATCGTTCCCGATAAGGATGGCAAACTCGAAGATGTTGTACTCGGCTACAAGGATGACGCCAGCTGGATGGCGGACGGCCCTTGCGCCGGCAAATGCCCCGGACGCTATGCCAACCGCATCGCCCGCGGCCATCTGGAGCTTGACGGAAAGGTTTATTCCCTGCCGGTCAACAACGGCCCGAACCATCTTCACGGAGGCCCGGAAGGCTTCCAGAACAGGATTTGGGAATCCCGCAGGGATGGTGACGCGGTCGAGTTTATGTATTTCTCCGAAGACGGGGAAATGGGATATCCCGGCAATCTCAAAGTAGTAGCCCGCTACGAGTGGAGCGAAGAGAACGAGCTCAGGCTCACCTTCACCGCCCAGTGCGACGCCCCGACGGTAGTGAACCTCACCAACCACGCCTATTTCAATCTTGACGGCCACGGCAGCGGCAGTGTGCTCGACCACTCCCTCAAGCTCAATGCTTCGCTCTATCTGCCGACCGACGACACCCTCATCCCTCTGGGAGAGGCCGAGCCTGTTGCGGGTACTCCTATGGACTTCCTCAAGAGCAAGAAGCTCGGTCGCGACATCAAGGAGGACTTCCCGGCCCTAAATTACGGCAAGGGATATGACGCCTGCTGGATTATAGACGGATGGCAGGAAGGACAGCTCCAGGAAGCCGCGCAGCTTGTTTCTGCAAAGAGCGGGCGCAGCCTTACGGTCTATACCACCCAGCCCGGCATACAGGTTTACACAGGCAACTGGCTCGCAGGCTGTCCTGAGGGCAAGGACGGAGCCGTCTATGAAGACTACGGCGGAGTCGCCCTCGAATGCCAGCATTTCCCTGACAGCCCCAATCACCCTGATTTCCCTTCAACCCGCCTTAACCCTGGGGAAACCTTCGAGCAGGCAATAATCTTTGCATTCGGATGCAACAGTATCTAGACCTTCTCCGCCACATAATGGAAGACGGTACGGTCAAGACGGACCGCACCGGAGTCGGCACCAAGAGCGTGTTCGGCTACCAGATGCGTTTCGACCTGAGCAAGGGATTTCCGCTTCTGACAACCAAGAAAGTTCATCTCAAATCCATTATCTACGAGCTTCTGTGGTTCATCAGCGGAGACACCAATATCAAGTATCTCAAAGAGCACGGAGTATCTATCTGGGACGAATGGGCCGACGAGAATGGTGACCTCGGTCCTGTCTATGGACACCAATGGCGCAGTTTCCCTACCCCGGACGGTGGCAGCGTGGACCAGCTCGCGCAGGTGGTGGACCAAATCAAGAACCATCCGGACTCACGCCGTATGCTGGTATGCGCGTGGAATCCCGGCGAAGTGGACAAGATGGCCCTGCCTCCTTGCCACTGCCTGTTCCAGTTCTATGTTGCGGACGGTCGCCTCAGCTGCCAGCTGTACCAGCGCAGCGCGGACACCTTCCTCGGAGTGCCTTTCAATATCGCATCCTACGCCCTTCTGACTATGATGCTCGCCCAGGTATGCGGCCTGGAGCCGGGAGAATTCATCCACACCACGGGCGATACCCATATTTATCTCAACCATTTTGAGCAGGTCCGTGAGCAGCTTTCGCGTGAGCCCAGGCCGCTGCCGGTAATGAACATCAACCCGGAGGTGAAGAGTATTTTCGATTTCAAATACGAAGACTTCACCCTCGAGGGCTATGACCCTTGGCCTGCCATCAAAGCACCAGTAGCAGTTTAACTTATGGAGAAATGTCTCATCGTTGCCGTCGCTGACAATTACGGAATAGGAGTGAAGGGAGGCCTTCCCTGGCATATTTCCGAAGACCTGAAGTACTTCAAGGCCCAGACCGCGGGATATCCCGTGATTATGGGGAGGACTACCTATTTCTCCCTGCCTTTCAGACCGCTGAAGGGAAGGATCAACATTGTCCTCAATCTCGGTGGGGACCCTATCGAAGAGGTGCTTTGCGTCAACAGTTTCGATGAGGCCTACAAAGCGGCGGAGCAGACCGGAGCGCAGAAATGCTTCGTGATGGGCGGAGCTTCGGTCTATAAGGCGGCTATGCCTGAGATGGATTACCTCTATGTGACCCACATCCACACGGTAGTTGAAGAGGCGGATGTGTTTTTCCCTCGGATAGATGAGCAGCAGTGGGCGATTGTTTCGAAGTCAGAAACGCACAAGGACGAGCAGACAGGATTTGAATTTGAGTTTGTAGTGTATAAAAACAGAAGGTAACAAATGGCAAGAGAATCATTTGCCAACAGGACAACGGCCATACTTGCGATGGCCGGGTCTGCCATTGGCCTGGGCAACATCTGGAGGTTTCCCTATATGGTCGGCCAGAATGGTGGTGCGGCCTTTATTCTGGTATATCTGCTGTCTGCCATCTTTATCTGTGTGCCGATTTTCATCAGTGAGGCATACATAGGAAAGAGTACCCAGCTGAGCACCTTCGGGGCATTCGAAAAACTTGCCCCTGGAAGCGCTTGGAAATGGGTGGGGTTGCTGACTGTCATTACCCCCATCATTATTCTTTCCTTCTACAGTGTGGTCGGAGGCTGGTCGCTGGCTTATCTTTTCAAGTCGCTGACGCTGTCCTTTACTGATGCGAGTGCGACTCAGGAGGCTCACGGGGCTGTTTTCGGGGCTCTGGTTGGCAACAAGTGGGCTGGAATTGCCTGGCTTACGGGTTTTCTTGTGCTGAATTTCGGAGTGGTCACTCTGGGAGTACGCAAAGGGATAGAGAAGTTCACCAAGATTACCACACCCATTCTTTTTGTGCTGATGGTGGCGATTGTGTTCTATTCGCTGTCAATGCCGGGAGCAAAGGCAGGAGTGGATTATCTGGTGAAACCTGATTGGAGCAAAGTGAATGGGCACGTGATGCTTTCCGCTATGGGGCAGGCTTTCTTTTCGCTGTCGCTGGGAGTGGGTACCATTCTGACTTATGCCTCCTATATGAAGAAGGAGGAGAATCTGGTTTCTACAGGCGTATATACGGTGATTTTCGACCTGATGTTCGCACTTATCGCGGGCTTTGCGATTATGCCTGCGGTTTTTGCTGCAGGGATTGAACCGGGAGCCGGTCCGGGACTGATTTTCGAGACACTGCCTTACATATTCTCCACTATGGGAAGGGATTTTCCGGCTTTGAGTGCGGGAGTTGCTATACTGTTTTTTACGGCTGTGCTGTTTGCCGCTCTGACTTCTTCGGTGTCTATGCTGGAGGCTGGAGTGGCCTATTTTGTGGACCACAAGAAAATGCCGCGAGGCAAGGCAACAGCGATTGTCTTTGCATTCTGCTGGATTTTCGGCTCGCTTTGCTGTATGTCCACTTGGCTTTTCGATTTCTGCGACAGGCTTACTTCGGATTTCCTGATGACTTTCGGAAGTCTGCTTTACGCTGTGTTTGTGGGCTGGAAGCTCAAGAAGGCAGATGTGCTTCAGGAAATACCCCGTCCGATTTACTTTATGGTCCGCTGGATTATCCCGGTGGTCATCATCGCCATCTTCATCTCCAATCTGGTGATGAAAGGGTAGGGGGGGGGATTTCACCCGACTGCCGGAATGTTTGTGCTATTCTGCCTTGCAGTGTATCACAATCGGATAGTGGTCGCTGACACCCCCGAGGTAGCGCGGACCGGAGAAGGTGCGCAGGGGCTTGACCCCACCGTAACTCTTGTCGGCGGTGGTAAGGATGTCGAGATTGCATACCTGCAGAACACAGTCCATATCCCGCACAAGGCAGCGGTCAATCTGCTCCCAGCGGCCTTCGAACTTGATGGTACCCGCAAAGCCCTGGGGCTCGATTTCGCGAAGGCTTCCCATCAGCGAGTCCGATTGTGCGCTGTGGGTATCATTGAAATCCCCCATCACCACCAGAGGCCCGCTGACAAGGCGGGACAGGGAGTCGATTGCACGCATCCCGCACTCGCGGCGACGCTCAGCTTCAATTGAGCCGCCACGCTTTGATGGCAGGTGACAGACAAAAAGAGTCAGAGAATCAAACTCACAAACCAGAATGTCACGGGTAGCAAGTGTGTCCGAGTCTATCACCAGAGGCACAGCCCGGCTGCGCGGGGCCTTTCCTCTGTAGAGAAGAGCGCAATCGATGCCACGGTGGTCCCTGGAATCGAAATGCACATAGCGGTAGCCGTAGCTGCTGAGGGCTGTCTGATAGACAAGTTGCTTGAGCACATTGTCATTGTCCACCTCGGCAAGTGCAACATAGTCCGGAGGCGTTCCTGTCGAGTCTGCAAGCGAAAGCACCACCTTGGAAATGGCGCGCGCCTTGGTCATCATCCTGGACCTGGTCCAGTACTGAGGGGCGGAAGCTGAGCGGGGGTCGAAATAGTTTTCGACATTCCAAAAAACCGCTACGGCTGAGAAGAGAAGTATCATAGTCCTTTTCATACCGCAAAAATGAGGAATTTTCCTTAAATTTGTATGCTTTAGTAATAAATATATGTCTCTTAAATGCGGTATAGTCGGATTGCCTAATGTCGGCAAGTCCACACTTTTCAATTGTATCAGTTCGGGCAAGGCGCAGAGCGCCAATTTCCCCTTCTGCACCATAGAACCGAATCTCGGTTCGACCAATGTCCCAGATAAGCGACTTGAGGTGCTCAGCGACATCTGCAAGCCTCAGCGCACCATCCCTGCCACGGTGGATATCGTAGATATCGCCGGTCTCGTAAAGGGCGCAAGCCACGGCGAAGGACTTGGGAACCAGTTCCTTGCCAATATTCGCGAATGCGACGCCATTCTGCACGTGCTGCGTTGCTTCGATGACGGCAACATAGTCCACGTGGACGGCTCAGTTGACCCGGTGAGGGACAAGGAAGTTGTGGATACCGAGCTTCAAATCAAGGACCTGGAGACCGTTGAGGCCCGTCTCGGCAAGTGCGAGAAGGCAGGCAAGGCGGGAGACAAGGAGGCTGCCAAGCTCGCGGCCCTTCTGACCCGCTACCGCGAGGCCCTGCTTCAGGGCAAGTCCTGCCGCAGCGTCAAATTCCTCAACGATGAGGAGGCAGCCCTTGCGCGCGATTTATTTCTTTTGACCAATAAGCCTGTAATGTATGTCTGCAACGTGGACGATGCTTCCGCAGTCAGCGGCAATGCATATGTGGATGCCGTCAGGGAGGCGGTGAAGGACGAAGGCGCTGAGATACTCGTGATTTCCGCCCGTACGGAGGCCGATATCGCCGAGATGGAGGACTACGACGACAGGCAGATGTTCCTTGAGGAAATGGGCCTGCAGGAGTCCGGAGTCGTAAGGCTCATCCAGGGCGCCTACCACCTCCTCGGCCTTCAGACCTTCTTCACAGCCGGCAGCGACGAGTGCAGGGCTTGGACCATTCACAAAGGAGATAAAGCGCCGAAGGCCGCAGGTGTTATCCATACCGATTTCGAAAAGGGCTTCATCCGCGCAGAGGTTATCAAATATGAGGATTTCGTGAACCTCAAGACGGAGGCTGCCTGCCGTGCCGCCGGAAAGCTGGGCGTGGAAGGAAAGGACTATGTGGTGCAGGATGGCGACATAATGCACTTCCTCTTCAATGTATAGGCTATGGAAGTAAGAGCCAAAAAAGCCCTCGGACAGCATTTCCTTACCGATTTGAGCGTTGCACGAAGGATTGTGGACGCGCTTTCGGTCAGCGAGGTGAGGGATGTGCTCGAAATAGGCCCGGGAATGGGCGTTCTCACGCAATATCTCATTGAAAGACCCGACATCGACCTGAAGCTCGTAGAGCTGGACGGCGAGTCGGTAGTCTATCTGATGAACCATTTCTCCGGGATGGCAGGAAAGCTGATGGAAGCCGACTACCTGCGCCTGGATATGCGCAAGGTCTTCCCCGGAAACTATCGCGTCATAGGCAATTTCCCATACAATATCTCATCGCAGATTTTCTTCAAGATTCTGGAATATAAGGACCGCGTGCCGGAAGTGGTATGTATGATTCAGAAGGAGGTTGCTGACCGTATCGCCGAAGGGCCGGGCAGCAAGACTTACGGCATACTTTCTGTACTGCTTCAGGCCTGGTATGACATAGAATATGTCGTGCAGGTGGGTCCGGGAGCCTTCTGCCCTCCTCCGAAGGTAAAATCCGCAGTGATTCGCCTAGTGCGAAACGGCAGGATTGACTTGGGCTGCGACGAGGCTTTGTTCAAGCAGGTAGTGAAGACAGCCTTCAACCAGAGGCGCAAGACGCTCAGAAACGCCCTTAAACCGCTCCTGCGCGAAGATATGGACACGACGGACGAAGTGTTCAACCTCAGGGCCGAAGCGCTCGGGGTCGAGGATTTTGTGGCATTGACAAAAAGATTTGAAACCAATAATTAAAAACATGAAACAGAGAATTCAGGACAAGTTCAAAGAACTTTTCGGGCAGGGAGGTCATCTCTATGCCAGCGCAGGCCGCATCAACCTTATCGGTGAGCATACCGACTACAATGGGGGTTATGTTTTCCCGGGAGCTATCGACAAGGGGCTGATGGCCCAGATTGCACCTAACGGAACAGACAAGGTACGCGCCTATTCCCTCGATTACAACGAGATGTGCGAGTTCGGACTCAATGAGGAAGATAAGCCCGCCAAGGCTTGGGCTTGCTACATTTTCGGCGTCTGCCGCGAGACACTCAAGCGTGGCGGCAAGGTGCAGGGCTTCGACACCGTATTTGCCGGTGACGTTCCTCTCGGAGCAGGTCTTTCCAGCTCCGCAGCACTCGAGAGCTGCTTTGCCTATGCCATCGATACTATCAACGGCAATGGTTTCGACCGCTTTGAGCTTGCAAAGATAGGCCAGAGCACCGAGCATAACTACTGCGGAGTGAACTGCGGTATTATGGACCAGTTCGCTTCCTGCTTCGGCAAGGCCGGCTGCCTGATCCGTCTGAACTGCAAGACTCTGGAGTACAAATATTTCCCGTTTGACCCTGAGAAGGCCGGTTACAGGCTTGTGCTCGTGGATTCCTGCGTAAAGCACGAACTGGCTTCATCCGCTTACAACAAGCGCAGGGCTTCCTGTGAGAACGCTGCTGCCGCTATCCGCAAAAATCATCCAGAGGTTGAGTTCCTCTCCGATGCCAAGAGGCTTTGGCTGGAAGAGGTCCGTGAGGAGATTCCTGAGGAGGATTTCCTGCGTGCGGAGTATGTTATCGGTGAGGTGCAGCGCGTTCTGGATGTGTGCGATGCTCTTGAGAGAAACGACTACGAGACTGCAGGTGAGATGATGTACCAGACCCACTTCGGTCTCAGCCGTCTGTATGAGGTGAGCTGCGATGAGCTTGATTTCCTCAACAAGCTTGCCCGCAAGATGGATGTGAGCGGATCGCGCGTGATGGGTGGCGGCTTCGGCGGTTGCACCATCAACCTCGTCAAGAAGGAACTCTATGATGATTTCGTGAAGGCTGCTACAGAGCAGTTTACCGCGAAGTTCGGTCACGCCCCTAAGATTTACGACGTTGTCATCTCCGACGGCGCCCGTATGGTGGAATAATCCGCCCCAAAAGCGTCTCCGGGATGACGTGGGTATAGTATTAAGGAAGCAGGGTTAGAGACCCTGCTTTTTCTTATTCCATTTATCAGGGAGAAGAACCCCAAAAATCGGACAGGTAAGTGAATTTGTAAGTGGCTAATAATTAAGCAATTAAAATTTTCGTATGGGGTGTTTTACCTCATACGAAAATTTTAAAGCGCTGATAACCAATACGTTATAAATTCATCCGGCCACTTGGCACCTTCCACGCACACCCCTGCCAGACCGCCCTGCAGACCTGCTCACCGTGGAAGGTGCAGCCCTCTCTCCTGTACAAAAACAACAACCGGAACCCTTGCGAGTCCCGGTTGTGTCTGTGTGTATGTCAAGACTACTTCTTGGCAGCCTTCTTCTTCATTGAAGCACGGGCTGCATCAACCATAATCGGAGTACCGATCATAATTGAAGCATAAGTACCGATAACGATACCCAGGCAGAGTGCGACGGACAGACCGCGTATAGACTCACCGCCGAAGATTGCGATTGCAAGCATAGGGAGGAGGGTAGATACGGAGGTGTTCACCGTACGTGTCAAGGTAGCGTTGAGGGACTTGTTGACTGTATCCTCGAAATTGTCGTTAGGATGCAGCAGCAGGTTCTCGCGGATTCGGTCGAAAATCACCACGTTATCGTTGATAGCGTAACCGATGATGGTCAGGATAGCAGCGATAAAGGTCTGGTCAACATCGAGGTTGAACGGAAGGATTCCGGTAAACAGAGAGAAGAATCCGATGATGATAATCGCAGTGTGTGCAAGTGAAACGACACCGCCGAGACCCCAGGCCCAGCCCTTGAAACGCCAAGCGATGTAGGCGAAAATCACGAGGAGTGCAAGGATCACAGAGATAATGGCGTTGCGCTTGATATCGTTTGCAATCGTTGCTCCAACCTTGTCGGAACTGATGATACCGTTAGGGTTGTCGAGTGTAGATGTAAACTCGTCAATTGTGATGTCCTCAGCGAAGAATCCCTTGAGGGCTGTGTAAAGCATTCCCTCAATCTCCTGGTCAACCTCTGAAGACTCATTTTCGTACTTGTAGGAAGTTGTAATCTTCATCTGGCTGTCACCACCGAACTGCTTAACCTCAACTGAAGAATTCTTGATGGTTTCATCAGCTGCGGCAGCCTCGTTGAAGACTGCGAGGGTAGCCTCGCGGACATCCTCTGCAACAACAGGCTTGTCGAATCTTACAACATAGGTACGTCCACCGGTGAAGTCAACACCATAGGTAAAGCCCTTGATGAAGATGGAACCGAGGGAAATAACGATAAGTACACCTGAAACGATGTAAGACCACTTGCGTGCTCCGAGGAAGTTTGCCTTGGTGTTCTTGAGGAAACCTGCGGTCATCTTGGTCTCGAAGGTGATGTTCTTGCCTTTGCTTACGCGGTCGTCAAATACCAGACGGGTAACGAAGATAGAGGTAAGAACGGAAGTGATGATACCGATGATGAGGGTGGTAGCGAAGCCCTGGATTGGACCTGAACCGAAGATAGCAAGCACGATACCGGTAAGCAGGGTAGTAACCTGACCGTCGATGATTGCTGAGTATGCGTTCTGGTAACCGTCGTGGATAGCCTTGCTCAGACCCTTGCCGGCCTTAAGCTCTTCCTTGATGCGCTCGTAAATAATCACGTTGGCATCCACCGCCATACCCAGGGTCAGGATAAGACCCGCAATACCAGGCAGGGTAAGGGTTGCTCCGAAGGCAGCAAGTGTACCGAAGAGGAGTACAACGTTGGTAATGAGGGCGAGATCGGCAGCCAAACCTGCTCCACGATAGAAGAATATCATATAGAGGAGCACGAGGATGAATGCGATGATGAAGGAGATGAGTCCTGAGCGGATGGACTCGGCACCGAGTGAAGGTCCTACAACCTGCTCCTGAACGATAGTTGCAGGTGCAGGGAGCTTACCTGACTTGAGCACATTGGTAAGGTCGGTAGCCTCTTCGATGTCGAAGTTTCCGGTAATCTGTGAGTTACCTCCGGTAATCTCTCCGTTTACAACAGGATATGAATAAACTGTACCGTCGAGAACAATTGCAATCTGCTTGCCGATATTCTCTTTGGTGAGGCGTGCCCAGATGTTTGCACCCTCTGCATTCATTGTCATTGAAACTGAAGGGGAACCTCCGCGCTGGTTGTCATAAGAAACGCGGGCATCGGTCACTGAGCTTCCGTCGAGAGGAGCCTTGCCGTCACGGGATGAAGCCTTGATGGCAACGAGCTCGTAGATATTGTCAGCCTGAGCATACTCGGATGGCTTGACGGACCACATAGGACGGAACTCTGCAGGGAAGATATCCTTGGTAGCCTTTAGCAGGGCGTTAACCTTTGCGGTATCCACTGCATTGGCAAGACCGATGCAGGCTCCGCGACCCTGAGGGCCTACCGGACTGAGAACTGAGAAGAGAGGATTTGCCTTGCGGTCAGCCTCGGAAACATTGCTGTTCTGGGCGGCAAGCTCTGCCTCTACGGCATCCTTAACCTCGGCAGCAGGAGCATCCTCAACGCTTGCAAGCTCTGCAAGAGCGCTGTTGGCCTCAGCGAGGTAAGGGAATATTTCGCTGTTCTCGTATGTTGTCCAGAACTCGAGGGAAGCGGTTCCCTGGAGCAGCTTGCGGACACGCTCAGGCTCCTTTACACCAGGAAGCTCGACGAGGATACGGCCGGTATTTCCGATCTTCTGGATAGAAGGGGAAGCTACGCCGAAACGGTCGATACGGTTCCTGAGGACATTGAAGGAGTTGGCAACAGCAGCTTCGGCATCCTCCCTGATAACGCTGATGACCTCGTCATCGGTGCTCTCGGGCTTGATGCGGTCACGCATCTCGTATGTACCGAATACCTGTGCAAGTCTCTGGCCTCCGGAAACTTCCTTCCACGCATCTGCGAAGAGGGTGATGAAGTCCGCGCGGCTGCTTACTGACCTCTGCTTTGCGAGGGCGATAGCCTGCTCGAACTCAGGAGTCTGCTCGCCGGCAAGTGCCTTCACGAGGTCCTCGAGCTGCACCTGGAGCATCACGTTCATACCTCCCTTGAGGTCCAGACCGAGATTGAGCTCCTTAGCCTTTACATCCTTGTAAGTGAAACCTGAATAGAATTTTTGTGATGAGATGGAATCGATGTACCATCTGCTCTCGTGCTTCCTGATGGAGTCAAGCGCGTATGCCTGGTCCTCCGCAGCAACCTTTGTTAGGTCGAATGCCTCCACCTTAGCCTCCGCATACTTGTCAGCCTTCTTCTGTCCTACTGCAGTAGCGACAGTGAAGGAGAGCTGCCAGAGGCAGGCAAGGACGAGCAGGATCGTCACGAGTCTGATTGCGCCTTTACTTTGCATTTGTTTTATAAGTTTAAAATTTACTATTTCAGTGCAATTCGCCAATAAGCCTGCAAATTTACGAAAAAATAGCAACAAAGAAAGGGACTAATGCATCTATTTTATTAAATTTGCGAAATAGCTTGACTGTGATGGGTAAACACAAGAAAATACTGCTCATAATCCTCGCCACCCTGGCGATGGCTTCTGTGCGTGCCGAAGCGCAGAATCTGGACTCCCTCTGGCTCAGGCTCGCAAATGACAGCTCTCTTGTCATCCGGCCGAAGGCACCTGTTGAGGACAGCCTCTTGCGTGTGCGCAGGCTTCAGGACAGTATCCTTCAGGCCCGTCAGGACAGCCTTCTCAACGTTAAACTCAAGGCAGACAGTCTTTTGCGCGTGCGAATGATGCAGGACAGCATCCTGCGTGCCCAGCTCAGGGCGGACAGCCTTCGCCTTGCGCGTGAAGACAGCATCGAACGTGCCCTCGCGCGTATGGACAGCCTCATCATCACGGCTTACGACTATCAGAATGCCTACCGCTACAAAGATGCGCTGGAGTGCTTCGAAGCCGCATCACAGATAAGTTCTGACCAGGACCTCAAAGCACAGCTCGCCGAGGCGGTGCGCCATTGCAGATATGCCCTGCGCAACACCGCGAAGGTTCCGCGCTTGTCCGTAGTGGCTCGCGAGACCTTCAGTATGGACGATTTCTTCCTGTACTACCCGCTGCCGGACAAAAGCTGGCACGAAGTGGATGGCGCTCCTCCTATGTATTATCCGGGAGACGAGGAGGAAATCTATCTGAGCCGCGATGCCTCCATTTCGATGGTTTACCCTATGACCTTCGGCGACAGGATGTATTTCTCCTCCTGCACACTTGAAGGTTTCGGAGGATATGACCTCTTCTACTGCGACTGGGACGATGTGCTCGGCGAATGGGGCGAGCCGCGCAACCTCGGCTTCCCTTACAGCTCCGCAGGAGACGACTTTCTGTTCGTGGAGAGCGAGGACGGCAGATACAACATCTTCGCCTCGACCAGAGGGATGGCGGAAGGCACCGACAGCGTGCAGGTATATGTGGTAGAGCGCGGTGTGGTGCTGGAGACCATAAGCAACCCTAGCCCTGTGCAGCTCGCGACCCTCGAACAGCTGGCTCCAAAGCAAATAGTCAAGACCCTTGAAACAGCGGAGCAGAAGTCCCGTCAGCAATCGGCCGAGCTTAATGCCCGCTACAAGGAGCTTGTCGGACTCGAATCGGAATTGACAACACAGTTGGAGCAGGCCGACGGCGACCTCCAGCTCGAACTTGCCGCCCGTCTTGAGCAGACGCAGGCCGAAAAGAAGAAGGTGGAGATGCAAATACTTGAAGCCGGAAGCGTGCGCCATCTGCTTGACGAAGAAAAGGACCAGGAGTTTGCCGGAGTTGAAGGGGCCTACCTCTTCACCCGTAAGAGTATGGGAGCTCCGCTGAAGATACACTACATAGAAAACTAAACAAAAACTCAAATATGAATCCCATTCTTGTTATCATCTCGCTCGTGATGGTGGGAATACTCTTCATTCTGATTGAGTTTCTTCTCACTCCGGGCATTGGCATTGCCGGCATAGTCGGCCTTGCCTCCTTCATCGGCAGCTGTGTCTATGCCTTTATGGTAATGGGCACAAAGGCCGGAACCATTACAACGGCAGTCGTGGCCGTCATCGTTGTGATTCTGCTTGTCTGGATGCTGCGCGGCAAATCGTACAAAAAGCTTGAGCTCAACGCGGAAATCGATGCCAAGACCAATCTCGAGCCGGAGGCTCTCAGCGTTGGGGACCAGGGCAGGACACTCACCCGCCTTGCTCCTATGGGGACTGTGCGCTTCGGCAAGCTGAGCTGCGAAGCCAAGTCCGAGGACAACACAATGCTGGACCCGGGCACACAGGTCGTCATCACCGCAATAGAAGACAATAAAGTAATAGTTAAACCTATAAAAGACTAAACAATGACCACACAATTGATTATCTGGATTGCAATCCTTGTTGTTGCACTTATTATTCTCCTCTGGTTTTTCCCGGTAGCGATATGGTTCCAGGCCATACTTTCGGGAGTTCGTGTCTCTCTTATCCACCTTGTGCTTATGAGATGGAGGCGTGTCAATCCGAACACCATCGTAATGGCACTCATCACCGGCACCAAGGCCGGCCTCAAACTCAAAGCCAACGACCTGGAGGCGCATTATCTTGCAAAGGGAAATGTCAGTAAGGTGGTAATGGCCCTGATTTCGGCCAATAAGGCCAATATCCCTCTGGACTTCCAGATGGCCGCAGCTATCGACCTCGCAGGACGCGATGTGTTTGAGGCTGTGCAGATGTCAGTAAACCCTAAGGTAATCAACACTCCTCCTGTGACCGCGGTTGCCAAGGACGGTATCCAGCTCATCGCCAAGGCCCGCGTCACCGTGCGCGCCAACATCAAGCAGCTCGTCGGAGGTGCAGGCGAAGAGACGGTTCTCGCCCGCGTAGGTGAGGGTATAGTCTCATCCATCGGCTCCGCCGCCTCCCATAAGGAAGTGCTCGAAAATCCTGACAGCATCTCCAAGGTTGTGCTCGGCAAGGGTCTCGATGCAGGTACGGCCTTCGAGATTCTGTCCATCGATATCGCGGATATCGATGTTGGCAAAAACATCGGTGCAGTGCTTCAGATAGACCAGGCTGAGGCCGACAAAAACATCGCTCAGGCCCGCGCAGAGGAGCGCCGCGCAATGGCGGTAGCCCTCGAGCAGGAGATGAAGGCAAAGGCTCAGGAAGCCCGCGCCCAGGTTATTGAAGCAGAATCCCAGATTCCGCTCGCAATGGCCGAAGCCTTCCGTAGCGGGAACCTGGGAATTATGGATTATTACCGGATGCGCAACATCCAGGCTGATACCCAGATGCGCGAAACTCTCGGCAAGGATTAAGCCTCGAAACGTCCGCTGTCTTTAAGAAGGCCTTCGATCTGCACGTTCAGTTCGGAGGCTTTCTCGCTTGTCAGCTCCGAAATCGGGAGGTGGAAGCGGTAACGCCAGTGGTGGAGAGGGTCTGCAGGCTGGTTGACTCTCTCCTCCATAAAGTCCTTACGGCGGAGATTCTCGTCGAGGGCAACCCAGTCCTGAAGAGGGAAGATTGCGAGCATACTGCGGGAGCTGAGGTGGTTCCAGAGGATTCGTTTCACCTCCCACGGTGCCATATCTCCCTTGCCTGCCTCTGCATTCTGCATGCGCAGGGTGGACATATCGTGGCTTGAGGTAGCGCAGACGCTCAGGGTAGGCCAGCCGTGGCCCTTGTCCATCTGAGTCATCTCCAGAGAAAGAATCTTCCAATGGTCCATCACTCCCGGCACGCAGTCAGGCACCATACCGAGGTCCTCGCCGCAGGCCAGCATTCCGCTTGCGCTCAGCAGCTCAGGGAGCTTGCGCTCTGCGTTGCGGCGCCAGAAATCATCGTGCCGGTGGTAGAAGAAGTCGGTGTACAGGGCGTCGAACCTGTCCTTCTGCCACCACTCCAGACGTGAGGTGTCCGGTTTGATGAGCGGCTGCCAGAAGCCAGGATGGCGCGGATCCTCGTGGAACAGGCCCTCTCGCGGCAGGCGCATAAAGTAAATCTCGTCTGCGCTGTAAGGCAATGCAGGGTTGAAGTGTCCCATAAGGCCGCTCTTCTGCTCGGCAGGAATCTCCCAGATGCGGAAGAATCCGAGAATATGGTCGATGCGGAAGGCGTCGAAATACTGGCTCATCTTGCGCAGGCGGCTCTTCCACCAGGCATAGTCGTCCTTAGCCATCTCATCCCAGTTGTAGGTAGGGAAGCCCCAGTTTTGTCCGTCCTGTGAGAAATAATCAGGCGGTGCGCCGGCGCTCGAATCCAGGTTGAAGAGCTCCGGATGGTAATATGCATCCGCGCTGTCCTGGCTTACGCCAATCGGCAGGTCTCCCTTGAGGGAAATACCCTTGGAGCGTGCATATTTCACCTGGGCGCTGAGCTGCTTGTCCAGGTGGAACTGAATCCACTTGTGGTACTCAGGCTCGTTGCCGTCCCTCTTGGCGCAGAACTCTGCGTATTCGTCCAGCCAGTAGGCATTCTCCTTGATGAATTTCCTGCAGGCTGCACTCTCCAGGTCCTTCTGTCCGCGGGCTGTGAAAGCCTTGCGCACGAGAGCCATTTTGGACTTGAATACGCGCGGATAGTCGATTTCCGGCAATGCATTGAGCTCCTGCTGCTCCTTCTTGAAGGCTGCAGTCTCTTTGATTCCGAGGTCCTGAAGGTGGATATAAATCGGATGCAGAGCGAAGCTGCTCACAGGGCTGTAAGGATAGCTGTCCTTCCATTCGCCCTTGCGGGTGGTATCGTTGATAGGAAGAATCTGAATGATGCACTGTCCCGTCTTGACCGCCCAGTCCACGAGGTCCTTCAGGTCGTTGAACTCACCGATGCCGAAGTCCGACTCACTGCGAAGCGAGAACACGGGCACAGCGGTGCCTGCTCCGCGAAATCCTGCACGGTCAAACTTCTCTGCCTGGTGTGCGCGCGGGAAAGGGCATCCCGGAATCGGGCACTCGTTCCAGCTGTCACGGATAACCAGCTCCTTGGTGCCTGCGGCAGGCTTGGTGCTGTGATTGGTCCATTCGATGCGGTCAATCAGGCCGTCCTTCATCAACACATATCCGTAATCCTTGAGAGATGCGACGCTGACCTTGTCCAGGGTAAGCGTCCAGACCGCGCCGTCGGTCCAGCTCATCGGATATTTCTTGTCGGCGAGCACGAGAGCAAGGCTCTCGCCCCACTTCGTTCTGTACTCTATCTGAAAAGTAACTTTCATTTTATCTTGTCTGTAGAATTATATTGCTTTTTGCACCGACGCTTAAGGCCGCAGGGTCCACAGCCTCTCCTGTAATCACGTCGAACCATTGCGCATCGATTCCGAGCTCAGCGTAGTCGGCCCAAGGAACCTCAACGCTCTTTTCGTTATTGTTCACAAACACGAAGACCTTCTCCTTCTGCCCGAGCCTGAACATAGCGTAAGTGTTGTCACGACGAAGGAAATGCTTGAGTTCTCCGTTGTGCACAGCCTCGCAGCCCTTTCTCCAGTTGAACAGAGCCTTGAAGTAGTCGTGCATATCCTTGGCCTGCGGGTCCTTTTCCCATTCGAGAGGGAAGTCCACGCGAAGTCCGCCGTGTCCCTGACTGCGGTCCTTGGAGACTGCAAATACCTCGTCCGCATAGAGCACCTGAGGTATGCCCCTGAGGGTGGCAAGCAGAGCGAAGGCATTCTTGACGCTGCCCGCATCCTTGCCGAGGCAGTCGGCAATTCTCTCCTGGTCGTGATTGCCCGTAAAGATAAGCATATTATCCTTATCGTGATAATACTGGTCGTTGGCAACGCAGTCGTAAACCTTCACGAGACCCTCGTCCCACCATACTTTTCCGTGGTAGGAAAGAGCCTGACAGAATGCGGTCTGCAGAGGGAAGTCCATAATAGAAGGGAGGTTGGAGTTGAAGCCGTCCCTGTTGGGATTGTCAGCCTGCCAGTATGCCACCTGAGGCACATTGTTGGACCAAACTTCTCCCACAATGTTGATGTTCGGGTACTCGTTCCTTACGGAAGCGCACCATTCGGACATAGGAACTTTCTCGTTGTACGGATAGGTGTCCACGCGAAGTCCGTCCAGGTCAGCCCACTCAATCCACCACACTGCCCACTGCTTGAAATACTGCAGCAGGTAAGGGTTGTCCAGGTTCATATCCGGCATCGAGCGGTCAAACCAGCCGCTCTCCATATTGTAGCGGTCGATTTCGGCCATATAAGGGTCGTTCTGCACTGAGAAGCAGCAGTTGGAGTGGGTGTACTCCGGCCATACGTGAATCCAGTCCTCAAAAGGCAGGTCCTCCATCCACCAGTGGCGGTCTCCGCAGTGGTTGGTGACTATATCCATAATTATCTTTATGCCGTGGGAATGCGCGTCCCGCACGAGTTCGCGGTATTCCTCGTTGCTTCCGATGCGGCTGTCGATGTGGTAGTAGTCCGTGCAGGCGTAGCCGTGGTAGCTCTCCCTGTCCACATTGTCCTCCAGCAGAGGGGTGTTCCATATTGCGGTAACTCCAAGGTCCTCAAGATAGCCGAGCTGGCTTGCGATACCTGCGATGTCTCCTCCGTGACGGCCGAAGAATGCTGAAGCATCTGCCTTCTCGGTAGTAACGGCGCTGTTGTCGTTATACGGATTGGCATTGACGAAGCGGTCCGGCATAATCAGGTACATCAGGTCGGCGGAAGTGAAGCTCTCCCTTTCGGCAGAACCCTCGCGCCTTTCGAGCAGCTCGTAAGGGATGCTGAAGCTCTTCCCGCCGTTGGTGAAGTGCAGGCGGTAGGTGCCCGGCTTCGCATTTGCAGCGATTTCCACATCCACGAAGAGATAGTTCGGGCTGTCAGCCGTATGCACTCCGCTCACGCGTACGCCCTTCGCATCTTCGAAGCTGGCGGTCCATTCGCCTATGCCCTCGCCCTGCACGAGCAGCTGCAGAGGGGTCTTCATTCCCGTCCACCAGCACATAGGCTCCACGCGGGAGATACGGTCGGCTTCGGAAGATATGCTCCAGTCCCAAGGGGCCTTGAGAGCTACGCTTACCGTAACCTCGTCCCCTGCCTTGCGGCGAATATAACGGAGTTCGTCCTCTCCGCTTTCCAGCAGCTCGAACTCAGCATCTGCATCGAGAGCAGGGTGAATATGGCGCTGCCCTGCAAGGTAGCGGTAGAACTCGGCATATTCTCCATTGCCCCAATGGGGAGCATCATCCTTCTCGAAGAATTTGAAGCGCCAGCTAAGGCCTGCCTCCTGACCCGTGTAAATCAGCGGAAGGCTGTTTGGAAGGGTCCAGCATAGCACGCTCATAGCCTGCCAGGCCTCGCCCATTCTCTCGAATTCGGTGCCCGCCCAGCTGTTTTCGTCGTGGTTGGAAGTGAAGCAGAGCCTCTTGCGGCCCTCTGCCTGTGCGAAAGTCTGCACCTCCTCTACAAGCTCGGTCTTGCCCTTGCGGCCCTGAGCTATGTCATTGAGCAGATGATGGAAACGCCAGGCATACATAGCGTCGAACCCTGCCCTGTGCATCCAGTCCTCCTCTGCTTCTGCAAGGAAGAACAGAGGGCGTCCGGCCTCCTCGCGAAGCGTTGCGATGGTCGGGGTCCAGAAGTCCTCAGGTACGAGGAAGGCCATATCGCAGCGGAAGCCGTCCACTCCCCTTGCCACCCAGAAGCGCATAGCGTCCAGCATAGCCTCGCGCACGCCTTCGCAGCCGTAGTTGAGCTTGGCGATATCGGTCCAGTCGTATTCGATGATGGTATTGCCCGCCTCATCCCTGTAGTACCACTCGGCAGGTTTCTCGGTAACCCAGGCGTGGTCCGGGGAAGTATGGTTGGCTACCCAGTCGATAATCACTTTCATCCCCAGCTCGTGAGCCTTCTCGACAAAGGAATCAAAATCCTCCAGAGTACCGAACTCAGGATTGGTGGCGCAGTAGTCCTTTATGGCATAGTAGGAACCGAGGGTTCCCTTGCGGCCCTTCTCCCCAATCGGGTAGAGAGGCATCATCCATACTATGTCCACGCCCTGTTCCTTAAGTCTAGGGAGCTGGTCCTCGGCAGCCTTGAAGGTGCCTTCGTCAGTGAACTGGCGAGTGTTGAGCTCATAGATTACTGTATTGTTCCAATTTGTCTCCCCGGTTTGAGGAGCACCGGTGCAGGATGCAAGCAAAGCGATAGCTGCTGCAATAAGAGTCAATCGTTTCATCTGCGGTACTTGTTGATTATGTCAGTTTTGACCTGGAAGAAGTTGTTCGAACCTGTTTCCAGAAGCCTGTATTCTCCGTGATTTCCCCAACTTGCAGGGACATCCTTGATGGAGCAGTCCTCCCCCGTATCGTTGGAGACATAGTCCTGTATCTGCCTCTGCCAGTTTTCTATGCGCTGGATGGATGCGGTGTAGTAGAACAGTGCGTTGTTTTCATCCACCAAATCAAGCAGAGCCTGGAGATAAATGAACCTGAAGTCATCGAACTTCAGAAGGCGGTAAATCAGAGGGTTGGAGATGTTTCCCCATTGGAGCGGGTCCTGCCTTCCGGAATCCATCATCGACGAGGTGCCGAGGGTGTTGTCGTAATCGTAAGGGATGAAGAAGAACTTGTAGTCGTACCTGTCCGTGGTATTGAAATAGATATAGTAGTTGTTGCAGTTGTTCCAGTAGTCATCCCACATACCGCAAACCACATTCACTGCATAGGTGCGCAGCAGCAGAGGCACATCGCACACCTCCTGAATCCACTTATAGAAGCTCTCGTCACCCTTGCCGTTGAGCTTGAGAATGAAATCCTGAAGCTGCTCTTTGGCTGCCTCGAAATCGTTGTCGTCGGACTTCATCTCGTAGGTGAATTCGGCATCCGAACCGTCGTCCACACCGAAATTCGCATTTGCGGAATTGAGGGTCGCACCCCAGCGGCATTTCCACAGATTGCCTCCGTCTCCGCCGAACAAAGTCGTGCGGGCTTTCAGATAACGGGTATCGATAGGCTCTATCATATCATAGACTCCGTAGTAAGTCTCTTTCCCGTCCACCTCAAGCCAGAGACGGCAATAGGTGGAGAATGGTGCAGTCCAAACACTGTCTCTGCGGAAAAGGTCATAGCAGTAGAGCTCGCGCACATATGCTGCATCGTCCTTGAACCATTTGAGGTTGGCCTTTCTTGCTCCGTGGATTTCGTGCTCGGAGTCCTTGACATATTTGCGGAAATTCAAGCCGAAATGGCAATGGTGCATATTGCCTTCGTTGTCCTGCGGCCTGCGGCGTGAGGTATTGCCCCTGAGACGGAGTCCGGCGTTGGTAATGTCGGTCTTCTCGTCACCCTTGATGTAGGTGATGTCGCAGCTCACATACTGTTTGGTTTTGGAATTGGCGTCATAGAGCGAGAGGAGTTTTGCCCACTGCTCGGCTGAGACTTTGACGTGGATTTCCGGAATCACCGAGGTGTCGTAGAGATACTCCAGTCCGGTCTTTTTCATATCGATGGACGGAATATCCGGAACTACCGGATCATCCGGAGTCACAGGGTCCTTGATTTCCGTAGAGTCTTTGTCCGAAGGCTTCTGCCCCGGGTCGACAGGGGTCAGGCTGACGCCGTCACACGCTGCAAGGCAGGCCAGCAGCGGGAGGCAGAGGAGTGCTTTTCTGATATTCATAATGCTTCAATCAGAATTTGGTGACGAGACGGAATTCGCCAGGTTTGAGGTTCACAGTGAGTTTTCCGTCGGATACATTGTAAGTGTTGTTTCCAAAGGCCTCATAATCCGACCACACTCCGTTTTCCGGCATAAGGGCGGTGATGTCTCTGGTTGTATTCGTAAAGTTTCCGATAACGGCGAACTGCTTGCCGTCAACGGAAGAGAAGAGGAACCTGCCATAGTCCCAGTCGCTCTTTGAAACATACCAGCGGAAAGATGCATCCGAGTCAAAGAAACGAGGATTCTCCTTACGGAACTTAAGAAGGCCGCAGTAGGTATCATACAAAGCCTTTCTGTGCTTGTTTGCAAGATACTCCTCAGTCTTAACCGGTTTTTCCGAGGTGTCTCCGTTTCCTCCGGAGATATCATAGCCGAGTTCACCGAACTGCCATATCATCTTAGGTCCGGGTACGGTGAGGAAGAAAGCGGCGCAGCACCCGGCTCTGCGCATAGCAGCTGCAAATACATCGTCTGTTTCAGGCTCTTCCGGACGCTTTCCCTGCTCCATAAGCCATACTTTGCCGGCTTCAGGGCTGAAATATATATCATAAGAGCCGGCAGCCGGCACTGCCATATCCTGAGAGGAAGAACCGAGCGTAAGGGAGTAGCCGGAATTGAGAGGCAGTACATAACCCTTTGTGGATGAGCCGTAGTTGTAGGCATCATTCCAGGTGGAATTGCCCCTGATTTTGAACATATCGTCAGCGCCGAACTCGACACTCTTGGACGAATAGAATGCTCCGTCCTTTGCAAGAGCGATGTCAGGGTCGGTTCCCCAGCCTGTTATCGTTCCGCAAATTCCCCACGAAACGGACTCGACAGATACTGTTTTGCCATAGCAGATGCGCTGCTCGTCGTGGCTTTCCATATAGGAAACGAAGCCGCCGAAAGGCTGGTTCGAGTACGCAGCAGAGATGTCTTCGCTGTTTCCGCTCATCACGGAGCTATAGGCATAGTTGCAATTTCTCCAAAGCTGCATTCCTGCCTGGGCGAGTTCTTTCTCCTCACTTCCGTCTGCGAAATGCTCGAGAATCATAACTGCGTCAGGATTCACGCTATGGATGTGCTGGTAGTAGTCCTTGAGAATAGTGATACGGGAGGCGTCATAAGCACTCCAGGAGCTGACGTTGCTGCCGGAATTCTTCTGTGTCAGACCCTTGGAGAGGTCAAAGCGGAAACCGTCCACATCATATTCGGTCAAAAGATATTCAAGACTCTGCTTGATATGAGCCCTGATGAAAGGGTTCTCGTGGTTGAGGTCGCTGAATACGCTGAACGGGTGCGTTGCCACCTCGTTGTAGAGTTCTGTATCTCCGAGTTTGACCAGAGTGCTGATTCCGGTCAGGTGGTTGAACACCACATCAACGAGAACTGCTATTCCCCTTGCGTGGCATTCGTCAATGAAGTCCTTGTACTCTTCGCGTGTACCGTAGGCTTTGTCCAGGGCGAAGTAATGGTTAGGGTTGTAACCCCAGCTGAGGTTGCCGTCGAACTCCTGGATAGGCATAAGCTCGATGGCGTTGATGCCGAGAGTCTGCAGATAATCCAGCTGGGCCTTGGCTCCGGCCAGATTCTTGGTCTCGGAGAAGTCGCGCAGCAGAAGCTCATAAATCACAAGGTCGTTCTTGTCTTCAACCTTGAAGTCCTTGTGTTTCCAGTTGTATTCAGGTCTGTTGATTTGGAATGCGGATACAAGAGCTTTTGCTCCTTCAGGGAAAGAAGGGCAACCGGGGATGTACTGGTCATTCCACTGGTCATATACAATTTCGGTATATGGGTCGCTGAGACGCAAATCACTGTCGGTATCTGTACCTACACGATACTGGAACCTGTATTCTTTGTCAGGGTCAAAACCGCTGAGGGTAATCCACCAGCAGTTCGCATCCCTGTCGCGCTTCATCGCACCTTCAGGCACGCGCTCCCAGTTGTTCCAGTCACCGACTATGTAGCAATAACTGGTGTGAGTCCTATCGTAGAGGGCAAATGTTACGCTGTTGTCAGCGTTGTAATTGATGCCGTATGTTACTCCTTGAGGCAGCGGTTCATAGACTACCTCATCCGGTACAAACGGAGCATACTGGTACTTGTCATCGACAACGCTGTTGAACTGGTCTTGCGGATGACTCTTGATTGATCCATCAGCGGAACGCACGATGATGGCAATCATATTGACAGGAGTTTCTCCCGAACCGAAATATTCCCTTATTGAAGGTTCAAGCTTCAGTTCCCAGGAGTTGTCTCCAACTTTTGTGAAATGCACTTTCTCATCAGTCGTACCCCAGTCGGAAGGAACGAAAGACCATTCCCCGTCATATACGACACCGAGGTGTCCATACAATTCTCCCGTATGTCCGTAGAGAGGATTGCTTTTGTCCGGATTGAATTTGATGGTGCATGCTTCGTCGGCATTAGGCAGTGAAGGGTCGACGCTTATTCCGGACGCAGGGTCCGGAGACACAACATCTGAATCTGAGCCTGAATTGTTGGAACCGGCTCTCGCCTGAACAATATTGACCTTTACATCCTCAACCCCTGCCGCACTGATAGTCAATGTGGTCTGCCTTTTCTGACCGCCTGCATTTGAAGCAGCAATAACTGAAATCTGGGACTCACCGTTGCCGGACAGCTCTGAGGCTGTGCACCAATACACGCCTTTAGGTACATTGATTACCCAATCGCCGTCACATTTGACAACAAGAGTCTTACTTCCGCCTTCTACCGGAAAGCTGAGTTCCTGAATGTCCGTATTCAGAAAACCCACTTCCTTGGTGCAGGACAGAAACAGCATTAAGATGCTGAGAATACTTAAAAATCGTTTCAAGTTGTGTCTTGTTTGCAAATCAGTGGCCCGGCCGGGGCCGCTGATTTAAGTTATTAACGGTTTGATATTGAAAGACGCGCCGGCGCCAATGCGGCCGGCGCGTCTGATATTGGACTCTACAGAGCAGATTACTTGATAGAACCGGTCTCGTTGTTGAAGTCGAGAGTAACGGTCTGGCCTGCACCTGCAGGAACAGCTGCCTGGTCACCACCTGTTGCGCGGTAAACGATAGCACCGTCATAGATGTTGAACTCTGACTGCCACCAGTTGCCGTCATTTCCAGGGATCTTAGCATACATACGGAGGTTTCCGTCTGCGTTGAGAGTTGCAGTAGCGGTTTCACCGTTGGTGAATGGGTACTTGCCCTCATCCCAAGAACCGAATGCGTCTCCGATACCGTAGATTTCAGCAGGCATTACGGTAACCTTGTCACCGAGGAGGTCAACAATGATGGTGTAAAGACCGTCAGCCTCAACCTTGTTGTTGCCAGGGGTAACGAAGCCCTCGTTTGTTCCGAGTGTGCAGAAGTCTCCGTTCCACTCCTTGATTGCGCAGAACTTGAACTCTGTGTTGGTGGTCATATAGCGGACAGCCCAGAACATTCCCTCGTGGCTGTGAACAGGAACCATAGATACAACGCTTGTTGCACTCCAATCCCAGTTGCCGAACTCATTACCGATGATGTACATAGTCTCAGGGGTAGTTGACTTCTGGGTGCACTCAGCGGTGAAGGTGAATGGATCACCGATAGCACCTGCCTTAGGAGCGTAGTTGAGAACGAGCTTGTAAAGACCGCCGTCGGTAACCTTGATGTTGCCGAACTCTGAGCCGACACCAAGCTTGCCGGAAGCATCTGCACCGAGAGAAACCTCAGCCTTTACGATACCGTCAGCGTCGAGGTTGATCTTCCAACCGTGGCAGGAAGCGAACTTGAACTCTCCGTTCTTTGCGAGGTTCTGGTCTTCCCATACCCAAGTGATGGTGCCGTCTCCGTTGATGGTAGCCTCACCTGCGGTGAAACCCCAGCCGTTCATACCTCCGCGAACACCGAAATCAGCCTTGTGGACGATAATCTGTGCTCCTTCAGGAAGATCACCAAGGGAGTTGTTGTCAAGAACGATGTGATAGAGACCGGTCTCCTTAACCTGCATCTTAGGAGCGTCTTCGCCGATAACGAGGGTACCCTGAAGAATAGGCATGTTAGGGTTGTCTGCGTAGTTCTTGCAGTCAGGGTCATTCTCGTCGTAACCGTAGTTGACCTCCTGAAGATTTGCTCCGTAGAACTTCTTGTCTCCGGCTGAGTTCTCGATAAGGGCGAAGTCCTTGTTGGCCTCAAGGTAAACATACTTCTCGTACATACCCTGACGGACAGCCTTTTCTACCTCATTGATTCCGGCAGACATAGCGTTCTTGGAATCAACCTTTGCGGAACCTGTAGCGTCTCCGTAAACATAGAATCCGTCAAGAACAATTTTGTCAGGATCAAGGTCATTGTTCTTGTCCTTCTTGCAGGAGGTGAATCCTGCCAAAATAGCCAGTGCACTGGCAAAAATCAAAGCTTTTTTCATAATAATAATATTAAAAAAATGAATTATAAGTTTTCGTAACCTGGAGTCTGAGTCCAAATCTTGTTTCCGTTTTCGTCAAGCAGAGACTTCTCGAGTACTGAGAATGGGATTGGGAACCATTTGCGTACAGGGTTCTTTGCTTTTGCATCGGTGACATACTGGATGTCGTTGAACTTGTCGTAGCGGATGAGGTCGCGACGGCGGATCATCTCCCAGCTGAACTCACGTCCCCTCTCATCGAGAATCTGGTCGAGAGACCAACCTGCTGGATCTCCGTAGGCATCGATGAATGCCTGCTCCGGATTGGCAGAGTAAGCAAAGCTTCTCTTCATAAGAGTCTTGAATGCAGGAAGAGATGTGACATCTGCAACTGAGCCTGCGCCCCCGCGCTTGATAGCCTCAATCTTGTTCCAGAGAATCTCAGGATAGCGGAAGAGAGGCACATCGTTCTCACCGTACTTGTAGGTTCCGGTCTCGTCCATTTCCCACTTGTTGAGGCGGGCGCCGTCAAAGTTGTGTGCGTTGGAAAGGCTTGATACACCGACGTGGAGAACGGTAGGAGTTCCGTTAGGGTGCTCGTCATCCACAACATCCTCGTCAAGATACAGGTCTTTTGAGTCCTTTCCTTTCTGAACTTCTCCTACGAACCATCCCCAAGTTTTGGTGTTTGCAGTGCCGTGGAGTTCGTATCCCGGACCGCGGACATCAGCATTGTAGTGTCCGCGCATCTTGTCGTTGTCGTAATAGTCCGCGTCGCTGATGGCAGGAGCGTCCTTTGCCTTGAAGATTTCAAGGAACTGAGGCCTTGCGCAGAATCCGTTCCAGGTGTCGAGCAGAAGGTCAGGCTCGTAGTAGTACTGCATTCCGTAGTGATGTGTATTGTAAGGGATACGCATCTTGTTCTTGACCTTGCCGAAGTCGTGCTCGTCGTCTGTAAGTCCGTTTTCAACTATGCAGAAGATATTCTCCCTGCTGTCATCGTTCTTGAGTGCGAAGTTGGCGAAATAGTCCTTCTCCACATCGTAGGAGTTTGCATTGATAACCATATCGCAGCAACGGACGCAGTTGTCATAGAAGCTGCCCTGAAACTGCTCAGGAGCATCAATCAGTTTGAAGACATTGTCAGGCGTGCATCCGTAGCTCTCGGCATTGAGGTACAGCCTTGAAAGGAGAGCATAGGCAAAGCCCTGGGTTGTCCTTCCGTAATTGCTTGCGCGGTTGGCGTCATTGACAACAGCCATATTCGGAGCATTCCTCTCGAGGGTAGCTACCAGGTATGACCAAACCTCATAAGGCTCAAGAAGCGGACCGGTAACCTCCTCGAATTTCTCCGTGTAAGGGATGCGTCCGAAGCACTCGAAGAGCTGGTAGAAGTAGTAGGTACGCATTACCTCAACTTCTCCGAGGTACTGCTTGTACACATCCTCGGCCATATTGTCCTTATAGGTGTTGAGAGTCTCGATAATCTGGTTGCAGAGCACAGCTCCGGACACGGTGACGTTCCATACTTCCTTGATGGCTTCACCTCTGTGGTCCCAGGTGTGGGTGTTCTGCCTGAGCCAGTAACCACCGTCGTTCCAGTCGTTACCTCCGTTGCGCGGAACGCAAAGTCCCTCGTCAGCGGTGATGGTCATAAGTCCCCAATATCCCCAGTGGTCGTGGGTATATTTCACATTGGCATAAATCTGACCGACCTGCATAACCACGTTTGCTTCGTTGGAAACCATATCCTCGATGGTAGGGTTTCCATAGTTCACCTCTTCCAGCAGCGAATCAAGAGCGTTGCAGGCAGACAGTGAGCACATCAGTGCGGCGGCGGTCAAAGAATACAATATCTTTTTCATCGTCTTGTCTATTTAAAAGAAATGTTAACTCCAAAAAGCACAGTTGCAACTGTAGGGTAGAAGTCGCAATAGTCGATGCCTGCGCTCCATACGCTTGTGGTGTTCACCTCAGGGTCCTGTCCGCTGTAAGCGGTGAAGGTGGCGAGGTTCTGGCCGGTGACATAGACGCGGAGATGGTCAATCAGGCTCTTCTCCTTGAGTTTGAAGGTGTAACCGACAGTAATGTTGTCGAGTTTCACATAAGAACCGTCCTCAAGGTAGTAGTCTGAGAACTGCTCCTTGTTGCTGAGTACGGTATTGGTCTTGGACACATCCTTCATAAAGATGTTGTCGGCAGCGGACGGTCTTGGACCGTAAGCCCAGCGGGTGAGGTTGAGAATCTTGTTGCCGACCACTCCGCGGAAGAATACGGTGGCATCGAGGTTCTTGTACCTGAAGGAGTTGTCCCAACCGAAGGTGAACCAAGGCTGAGCGTTGCCCAGAGGCTGGCGGTAGCCTTCAGCGGCACCTGCGCTGTCGATTACACCGCCTGCAGGGGTCTGGTAATACCAAACACCGTCCTTGATTGTGAGGAGCTTATAGCCGTAGAAGGTTCCGACGGACTCGCCCTCGATGAGAATCTGGGTATTGGTGTTCATAATACCGTTCTCGCCCACACCACCTGAAGTCGTCTGCTTGTAGTTGAATCCCTTGTCAGGGTCTGAAAGCTTGGTGATGACATTGTGGTTGTAGGAAAGGGTTGGAGTTGTGGTCCATGTGAAGTCATTGGTCTTCACAGGAACTGCACTGATAGAGAGCTCGACACCGTAGCTGTCCATCACACCTGCATTGGCAAGCAGGGTAGGATACTGGTAAGGAGGAGTAGGAACCTCATAGTCCCAAAGCAGGTCCTTGGTGTGACGGTAGTAAGTATCGAAGCTACCGGAAAGCCTGTTGTCAAGAAGGGCGAAGTCCACACCGAGGTTGTACTCGTATTTCTTCTCCCACCTCAGGTCTGGGTTGACATTCTGGCTGACAGTGTAGGTGTTGACATAAGCACCGTTGTACCAGAAGGTACCTCCGTTGGAAAGAAGGGCAACTGACTTGAGGTCTGAGCCGAGGTTGTTGCCGGTGACACCGAAGCCGAGACGGAGCTTGAGGTCGTTGACAGAACTTCCTTCCTCCATAAACTCTTCTCCGGCAATGCGCCAACCGAGGCTGACTGCAGGGAAGAGACCCCATTTGTTGTTTGCACCGAAGCGTGAAGAACCTTCACGGCGAAGTGATGCGGAAACGAGATACTTGTCAGCGTAGTTGTAGTTGACACGGCCGAAGAGCGCCACCAGAGTGTTGGAATTGCGGTATGAAGATGCTTTGAGATAGGTCTTCTCGGCATCACCGTTGCCAATCTGATAGTACTTCATGTTTTCGGTAGGGAAGCCCTTGTTCTCGATGCTTTCTCCATCGTAGAAGAAGTTCTGGTATGAGAAACCGGCAACGGCAGCCACATTGTGCTTGCCGAAGGAGCGGCTGTAGTCGGCAGTGATTTCGAACAGTTTGTTCATACTGTTGTCATTTCCTCTGCCTGCCTTTCCTGAGCTGTCAAGGTCTGTGTTGATGGTCTTGTTGGCCCAGTAGTTATTGTTGTCGCCCTCCTCGAATGCGGCAAAGGCATTCAGCTTGAGTCCTGTGACAGGCTTGATGTTGAGGGTGGCCTTTACGGAACCGCGGAAGTAGTTGCCGGTCTGGTATGACTCCTTCTGGTTCATATTTTCTACAGGGTTGGAAAGACCTGTTCCCTGTGGCTTGTAGTATCCATTCTCGTTTGAAGAGTCGTAGATAGGTGTTGTAGGGTTGAGGATGGCCGCCATCTTGAAGTCTCCGCAGAAATAGTCGTTGCGGTATTTCATATAAGAGAAGTCGTAGGCGAGGTCAAGCCAACCGTCAAGAGCCTTTTGGGAAGCGGCCAGCTTGGCGATAATCTCGTTTCTCTCATTGTTGCGGGCGATACCCTCAGCATCCTTGTAGCTTACGGAAGCACGGTAGTTGAACTTGCTGGAAGCTCCGGAAATTGCAATGTTGTGGCTCTGGGTGATGGCTGCCTTCCTGGTAACCGCTGCCATCCAGTCTGTCTGGTAAGGATTGCCGTCTTCGTCCCTGAGAATGGTAGGAGTGACAACTCCGCCGCTGAGCTCGCTGAGGTTGATGAACTCCTCAGGGGTAGCCATTCCGAGATCTCCGTTACGGAAGGAAGCGGAAGCATAGCCGGCATACTCTACGTGAGTGACAGGAACATCGTTGAAGTTCTCTCCGCGCTTGGTGGTGATGATAATTACACCGTTGGTACCGCGGGTACCGTAGATGGCGGCAGCGGAACCGTCCTTGAGCACGTCCATAGAGGCGATTTCATCAGGAGCGATATTGTCGATGTTGCTTACAGGAACTCCGTCCACAATGTAGAGAGGGCTGGTACCTGCACCCTTGTCGAGGGTGGAGAAACCGCGAATCTGCACGCTGAAGCCTGTAGAGGTAGGGTCTGAAGTCTGGCGGCTGATGTTAAGTCCGGCAACCTTGCCCTGAAGGAGTCCCATAGGGTTGGTCTTGACACCGGCATTGAAGTCTTCAGCCTTTACGGAAGCAACTGAGCTGGTCACTTCCTTCTTCTTCTGTGAACCGTAACCGATAACGACTACATCCTCAAGAAGAACTGAATCCTCACTCAGCATAACTTTTGCCGGAACGGCAGAAGCCTTGAAAGACTGGGTGGTATAGCCGATGCAGGAAATTTCCACGGTTGCATCCGCCGATGATACTTTGAGCGTATAGGCTCCGTCGATATCGGTGATGGTACCGTTGGAGGTGCCCTGTTCGAGCACCGTCGCACCAATCACCGGACCGAGCGAATCCTCGATTACGCCTTTTACCTCGTAGCTCTGAGCGGCTACGTTTGCGGAGAATACTGCAGATGCTGCAGCTGCCGCAAGAATGGTCATTATGCGTTTCATTAATATTAGTGGAATTAGTTATTCTTTCTTTCTTCAATAAGCCCTACGGCCAGTGCACCGCAAAGCAGCAGGACAGCGGCAACGAGAAACATTGCAGCCTGGGAGCCGCCGATGAGCTTGAGGATTCCGCCGCCGGCAGCAGCCGCAACAATCTGCGGAAGGCAGATGGCGCAGTTGAACAGGCCGAGATAGGTGCCGATGTGGTCACCGCTCAGCGCGTTGGTAACGAAGGTGAACGGAATGGAAAGCACTGCGCCCCAGCATACTCCTATAAGAAGGAAGCTGACAAAGAGCAGATACTGGTTATGGAAAACGAATACGGACGCAAAGCCTGCAGCTCCGAGGATGAGGCTTACTACATAGGCGAGCTTGAGGGTCTTGAACTTAGGGATAACAATCGCCCAGAGCATAGCGCCTATAGCCTCGACGGCAAACAGTACGCCTACCCAGTTGCCTGCAGCCTGGTACGCGGCGGAGGTCACATCCGAGGTGCCCCAGCAGGTATCGGCAATCGCACCGTTGGTATATGTCCAGAGGAAAAGGAACGCTGCCCAGCAGAAGAACTGCACGAGGCTGACGGTCCAGAAAGTTTTCGGAGCCTTCGCAAGAAGCTTGATAAAGCCCGGGTTGTCAGTTTTGCCTCCCTTATCAGCCTTTTCTTCAATGCCGTGAAACTCGGCATACTCCTTAGGGTTCATCTCCTTGACATTCAGGCAGGTATAGAGAACGCAGAGGATGAGGATGGCGGCACCGCAGTAGAAGCTCCAGATTACGGAGTCAGGCACTACGCCTTCAGGTGCGGTGTTGGAAATGCCAATCCAGGTGAAGAAGATGGGGAAGAGGTACCCGAAGAGGCTGCCTGCGTTGCACAGGAAGCTCTGGGTGCTGTATGCCTGGGCCTTCTGCTCTTCGCTGACCATATCGCCCACCATCATCTTGAACGGCTGCATAGCCACATTGATGGAGGTGTCGAGGAAGATGAGGCTGAACAGGCCGAACCACATCGCGCTGTTGAGCCCGAGGAAGACATAGGCCTTGTTGAGATTGAGGCTGCCCGCATTTGGAAGCAGCAGCATCACAAGCACGGCTATGATTGCTCCGACCAGCAGGTATGGCTTGCGGCGTCCCAGGCGGCACCAGGTCTTGTCCGACCACTTTCCGATAAGCGGCTGGACTATCATACCCATCAGAGGCGGGAGTATCCAGAAAAAGCTGAGCTGGTGCGGGTCTGCACCGAGTGTTGCAAAGATGCGGGAAATATTGGCGGACTGCAGGGCATAAGCTATCTGCACACCGAAAAATCCGAAATTCAGATTGAATATCTGACGAAATGAGAGTGTTTTGTTGGTCATTTTAGTGTCTATCAGCGCGCTAATGTAGGGACTTCTTTCCTATTATAATAAAGTGTTTTGACGAAATGCGGCAAGAGAAAGATGAATTGCGCAAATATTGGGATAAATTTTTACTAAATTTGTGCTATGAGTTCTGGCCTGAAAGACACATCTGTGATTATCCCCTTCGCAGTAGCCCACGCTGCGACCGCTCTTGCCTGCCGTTACCTCGGCTTGCAGGACGATGTGCTGCTGACCATACTCACTATGCTTCTGACCATGGTGATTTGTATGCGCAGGAGGATGAGCACAATGTTTATGGCAATAGCGATTCTGCTCATCAATGTCTTCGGCTTTGCACTGGGGTTCCTCTTTTCCGAACTCTTCGGCTTCGCTTCTTCCAATCCGCTGGTCATCTATCCTATTTCGACTTTCCTGACTACCATCATTATCGGCTATGCAATCTCCGGCTTTGCCGCGATTTACAGCAGAAGGCGCCGCGAAGAGAGTTCTGAGAATGCTCTGATTTGGCTGCTTCTCGCCTTCATCATAGTCATAACGGTCCGACTCATCCTGATAATGCCGCTTTCGGACTCGCAAGCCCGGACCGATTCGCTCAATATGCTTCTGAACTACACATTCAGCTGCCTTGCCATTGCGGTGGTCGTGGTCTATACCATCCGCGCCCTGCGCCAAAGGGACGAGGAACTGGAGAGGGCGCATCTCGCGCAGTACCGCTATATGAAGCTCAAACAGCAGGTGAATCCGCACTTCCTCTTCAACTCGCTCAACATCCTGGACTGTATGATTCAGGAGCAGAGTCCAGAGCGCGCGAGCCTCTACACCCACAAGCTGGCTGAGGTGTACAGATATATGATACGCAACGAGGAAGAGAAGCTGGTGCCGCTGAGCGAGGAGATGGATTTTGTAGAGAAATATGTCAGCCTGCTGATGGTGCGTTTCACCGAAGGGCTTGAAGTCGAGAGCGATATCCCGCCTGAGGCTATGCGGCGCAGCGTTGTGCCGTGCTGCATCCAGCTGCTGATTGAGAATGCCACGAAGCACAATGCGGTAAAGGAAGATAATCCGCTGAGAATCAGTATTTTTATCGAAGATGATGAAATATGCGTAACCAATAATCTCTGCCCTAAGGTGGGCCGCCACTCCTCCACGGGGCTGGGACTTGCCTACATCAGGCAGCAATATATGGACCTCTCCGGCAAGGAAATAGAGGCCCGCAAAACTGACACTGAATTTATAGCCAAACTGCCGCTGTTATGAAAGCTCTGATTGTCGAGGACGAGAAAATGGCTCAGGCCAATCTCGCAAGAATGCTCAAAAAGGCATTTCCTGAGATGGAAATTGTCGCGATGATAGACAGTGTTCGCGGGGCTGTGGAGTTTTTGTCCGCAGGTCCGGAGCTTGATGTGATTTTTATGGATGTGGAACTTGCAGACGGAATCTGTTTCGAGATTTTCCGCCGTGTGCAGGTAAGTGCCCCGGTGATTATGACCACGGCTTATGATTCCTATGCCGTGAAGGCCTTCGAAGCCGGCTCTATAGATTATCTGCTCAAGCCGATAGAGATGGATGCCCTTCTGAGGGCAGTCGGAAGGGCCCGTGAGCGTCAGGACTCCTCCGTGGGCATTGAGAAGCTGCTCTCCGTCCTTGGGCAGGGGGCCAAGCCGTACAAGGAGAAATCCATAGTGCGTTGCGGAGACAGGATTATCCCCATCCACAGCAACGACATTGCCTTCTTCTTCTCCGAAGACAAGGCCAATTATCTTATGACCCACGCGGGGGAGAGATATATGATAGAGTCCACCATCGATACGCTTGAGAGCGAACTTGACCCGAAGAAGTTCTACCGCATCTCGAGAGGGTGCATTATCTCCTTTGATGCAATAAAAAGCGTCTCGCGCAATGCCGCGGGACGCCTTGTGGTGGTTTCCGAGCCTCCGTCTCCGGTGGAACTGAGCGTTTCCAGAGCCAGAGTGGACGGCTTTATCTCCTGGCTCGAATAGATTCTAGACCTTGTAGTACACCGACATTACCCAGGCGAAGGCCCGCGCCGGCAGGATTGTGCGTGCTACCACAGCAAGCTTCTGGAGAGGGTTTGCGATGATGTAGTGGTAGCCCGGACGCTTTTTCCTTATTATTTTGGAAATCTTTTTGGCGAGGAATTCCGGTTTGAGGCCGGTAGTCTCGTCGTGCTCTATGCCTTTCAGGGACCTCGCATAGCCCGGATAGACTTCGTGCACCTGAGGGTTGTCCACGCTCTTGCGCTGGGCGGTGAAGGAGGTTGCGAAATCACCGGGCTCTATGGTGGTCACGTTGATGCCGAACTTCCGTATCTCCAGGCGCAGGGCTTCGCAATAGCCTTCGATGGCAAACTTGGAGGCGCTGTACATCCCCTGGAAAGGAAGTCCGACGAGGCCGCCTATCGAGCTGAGGCAGATGATGTGCCCGTGGCCCTGGGCGCGCATTATCGGTACTACTTCGCGTATGTAGCGGACCATTCCCATAAAGTTCACGTCCATCTGGCGCTGGCAGTCCTCTATGCTGCAGAACTCCAGCGGTCCGCCTATTCCCATTCCGGCATTGTTGATGAAGACATCGATTCTTCCCTGCTCGTCCATTACCTGATGAACGGCCGCCTCCACCTCCTGCTGGACGGTGGATTCGGCCTTGATGTAATGCACTCCGGGGATGAGGTCCTTTGCCTTGCGGTGGGTGCCATAGACGGTGTGTCCTTCTGCGCTGAGCCGCTCGGCCATAGCCTTCCCGAAGCCGGAGGTGATGCCTGTGATGAGGATTACCATAGCTTTACTCTATTACTCCGAGTTCCCTGAAGATGACGGTAAGTTTCTCTACGGCCTCGTCGATATGCTCTTTCTGGTGGGTTGCCATCAGGGCAAAACGGATCAGCACATCCTTTTCCGGAACGGCCGGAGCGATTACCGGGGTGATGAAGACTCCCTGCTCGTATGCGAGGGTGACAATCTGAAGAGCCTTGTTGGTGTCGCGTACCATTAGCGGGATAATAGGGGATTCGGTTGCATTGATGTCGAAGCCGTTCTCGCGGAAGCGCTTCCAGGCATAGCGGGTGATGTCCCAGAGGTGCTCAAGACGCTCAGGCTCGCTCTGCATTATGTCCAGAGCCTTGCTTGCGGCGGCAACTGAAGCCGGAGTCATTGAGGCGCTGAATATCAGGGAGCGGGAGTTGTGCTTGAGGTAATTGATGACATCGTGACTGCCGGCGATGAAGCCTCCGAGCGAGCCGAAGCTCTTGGAGAATGTGCCCATAATGAGGTCCACCTTGTCAGTGAGACCGAAATGGTTCGCCGTGCCGGCTCCGTTTTTGCCGAATACCCCGAGTCCGTGGGCGTCGTCAATCATTACGGAGGCGTTGTACTGCTCTGCTAGTTCCGTGAGTCTCGGGAGAGGTACGAGGTCTCCAAGCATAGAATAAACTCCGTCAACGACAATGAGCTTCGGAGCGTCAGGCTCGCAGGCTTTGAGTTTTTTCTCAAGGGCGTCCATGTCGTTGTGCTTGAATTTGTAGACGGTGCTCCAGCCGAGGCGGCTTCCGTCTATGATGCAGGCGTGGTCGGTGTCATCGAGAAGGGTGTATCCTCCGCGGAATCCGAGGGCGGATACTACTCCGAGGTTTACCTGAAATCCTGTACTGAAGGTAACAGCTTCCTCCATTCCGACAAACTTGGCAAGTTTTTCTTCAAGTTCGTTGTGGATATCAAGGGTACCGTTGAGGAAACGGCTGCCGGAGCAGCTTGTTCCGAACTTTTGGACAGCAGCGATTGCTGCTTCTTTGAGCCTCGGGTCGTCAGAGAGTCCGAGGTAGGAATTCGAGCCGAACATCAGGGCCTTATGGCCGTCTGCCATAGTTACGACAGGGTCTTGTCCGGACGAAATTGCTTTGTAGTAAGGGTAGATTCCGGCGGCTTTTGCCTCCTGCGGAACCGTGTACTTACCGCACAGTTCGTTCAATAATTTGTTCATAATAGGTTGGTTTTAGCATCGCAAATATACAAACTTTTTGAAAACTGCATTTTTGCCCTGCACCCCCTGCCCCCCTGCCCTTGTGCCCTGCCCCTGCGCCCTGCCCCTGCGCCCTTATCACCCCCCCTCCCTGTGGCGCTTAGCAAAATCACCTTCCACGGTGGGAGACCACAGAAGGTGGTGTGATGGGGTGCTGCGTGGAAGGTGATTTTGCTCACGGGAATTCCCGGTCCCGACCAGTTAAAGCGGATGGGTGAGTGAAATTGTAATTCGTTGATAGTCAGCGTTTTATAATTTTCGTATGGGGCGTTTTACCCCATACGAAATTCCTAACATCTTATATATGAGGAAGTTACAATTTCATCCATCCATCCGGATTGTACAGGAGAAGCCCTTCTGGTGTACAAACCTGGTAAAAAACGGGACAATCGCGCCTAAGCGCGACGGCGGAGGCTGTGTTTGTGCTACCGGAGGGGGTCGGCGTCAGCCGACGTGGTGGAGCGTCAGCGAGGTTTTCGCAGAAAACCGAAGCAGCGGAGCCACCGGCCGGAACGTGGTGAAGGCCGTATGCCCCTGAAAGGGGCTGTCAGCGTAAGCTGACTGGGGTTGAGAAGTTTGCGGCATGCAAATGCCGCCGGGAGCCGCTGGGGTCATTCGGGGGCAGAGCCCCCGCAAAACAGAGGTGACCCCAAGTCTGGCTTGAGATCACCTCTATATGATGCGTGTGGTATGTTTATCAGAAGAGGTATGCCACTCCGATACGGAATTGGTTCTGCTTGAGGGTGGTATTGTCGGCGGCGCTGCGGTTGAGAAGACCGAAGTCATAGCCCAGGGACACGCGGACCATATTCATCAAATCCACGCCCAGACCTGCTCCGAGGTAAAGATTTGTGTGATTGTAGTAGCACTTGCCTTCGTCATCCTTGCCGTAATTGTCCACATTGGTAGTGCTTGACTGGCCGAGAACTGCGGCGGTGACATCGGTTTTGCTCGAAAGACCGAATGCAAGGGTAGGACCTGCAAAAGCAAATACGCGTACATCCTTGTTGATGGTATAAGCATAATTTGCGTACACAGGAATGGAGAGATACATTTCCTTGGTCTTTGCGGTAGCGTCACCCACATGAATGGAGCCGAGGTCATAATTGCCGGTCTCGGTGCGGCCGAGCCATGAGAATCTCAGACCTGCGCTGAGGCTGAACTCTGTGGTGAGAGGATAGCTGTAGGCACCTTCGAGATAGAAACCGTTGTTGCCGTACTTGGAGTTCTGGGTTGTGCTTTCGGAGAGGTTGACAGTCTGTCTGTAAGAATCATTGAGATAACCTGCACCGACTGAAATCTGTGCAAAAGAGCTGATGGATACTGCGAGAGCCGCAGCTGCAAGAATTACTTTTTTCATTTCAAATTGTTTTCTAAAAGTTATTTGTGCGGACGCGAAAATACGCACAATATACCAATATGATGCAAAAATCTTCCAAAACGTTACAGAAAGGAGTGCTATTGTACACGGATTCCCGAAAAGAAGGTATCTTTGCAACCGGTATGAAAACAGGAATAATCGTCGCAATGGACAGCGAGTTCGACGCGCTGACAGGATGTGGAATACCCAATGTGGTTAAGGCCGGAATCGGCAAAGTAAACGCCGCCCGTACTGCTACTGAGTTGATTCTCACTCAGAGGCCGGATTGTATCATCAATTCCGGAGTTGCCGGAGGTATTGATGCCTGCCTGCAGGTAGGTGACTTTGTTGTCGGCACCGAGGTCGCGTATCACGATGTATGGTGCGGAGAAGGGAACCTCAGAGGCCAGGTACAGGGTCTGCCGCAGCGCTTTGCCGCCGACCCCGGACTTATCCGAAAAGTTGAAACCCTGCAATGCGCCCACACCATCCACAAAGGCCTTATCTGCACCGGGGACCAGTTTATATCCTCCCTCGAAGAAGACCTCAAAATCAAGGCCCTCTACCCGGAGGCCCTTGCCTGCGATATGGAGTCTGCAGCAATCGCGCAGGTCTGCCATCTCTACGGAGTGCCGTTCCTGTGCTTCAGGGCCATCAGTGACGTAACAACCGCCGAAAAGTCCCATCAGGAGCTTTACGACGGTTTCTGGTCGGATATCAGCAGGAATTCCTTCTCCCTGCTGCGTCAGCTTCTCGACATACTGTAATCGGGTTCTCCCGCGCGACGGCAGAAGCCGGAAGCAACGGCAGATCCCCGCAACAGCTAGTCGCGGCGAAGACCTTCGCGGGCAGCGGCGCGCTTCCAGGCCTCGGTATATCCCGGCTGGGTAAGGCCATCAGGCGTACCGGCGTTATACTTCGAATGCTTGAAGCTTCCGTCCGCCTCCTGGGCTTTCACATTGCCGTCGATGAACTTCACCAGCAGCAGTTCCTCAAGCGCTTTCCACTCTTCGAACTGGGCAGACGCTGTGCTCAGGGTGTAGCGGGTCATCTCCTTGACGGCCTTTCGGGTCTTGCCGGCAGCGACGAGCTGCGCGAGTTTGGCATCCATCGCAGGTACGGCCTCCTCCATTTGCCCGCGCTCGAATGCGTCGGCCTTTGCGCGCACCACCGGTTCCATCTGGTTGTACATCTTGTAGCAGGCCTGGGCCACGCGGTTGCAGAGCCAGAAAGAGGATGTTGGCGAATAGTGCAGCATATCTCCATTGCCTACGCGCAGGCACTCAGGCACTTCGCTTGAGTTTACGTAACAAGGTGTAAGATAGGACGTTGCAGCGTCATCCGTGCCGAACCACAGCAGGGCACCCACTTCGTCCGGCAGGTAGCCGCGCGCCTGGGCGACAAACCAGAAGCCGGTCTGCTGGGTGGCTATAGCCCTTTCGTTGACATAGTGCACGCCGTCCACCTCAAAGCCCATCGGCCTCCAGCGGTATGGGCAGGCATTGCCGCCCGCGCCCGCGTCAACCCTCATATCCATAGGCGTACCCTCGAAGTGGTCGCGCATCACATCAGCTACATCCTTTGCGCTGATCTTGCGCGAAGGCTGCACGAACAGAGGCATCTCGCCGTCGAGTTCGTGTCCCATAGCATATTCGAGCCAATCGGAAGCCGGCGCGCTGACCAACTCCCCGTTATATTCATAGGTAAAGCTTCCGTCGCTCAGTATGTTGAAGGCAGCCCAAGCCCTTGCTTCACAGGCTCTTGCGCCGGAGAAGTCGAGCGGGTTGTAGGCATCGCGGAAACTGAACTCCTCGTCCGGACCTTCGTACCAGCCCTGGCTGCGGGCAAAGCTGATAACGTCCGGCGCATAGAGGCAGTTCTGCGGGTCATCGAGAGGGAAGCGGGTGATGCGGCACTGGTTCGCGTGGGCGCAGATGAATCCGTCCGGCACCCTGCGCGCTACCCATACTATTCCCTTCTCCTTGCCCTTGCCGACAAGGTCCATAATCCACGCTTCCTCGGTGTCCGCAATGGAGAAGGTCTCGCCTTCGGACGGATAGCCCCAGGTATTGGCGAGCTCTACGATAGTGTTTATCGCTTCGCGGGCGGTGCGGGCACGCTGCAGAGTCACATATATCAGTGAGCCATAGTCCATAATGCCGTCCTCGTTTACCTGCTCCTCCCGGCCTCCCCAGGTGGTCTCGGCAATGATGAGCTGATGCTGGTTCATATTGCCCATAGTCTGGAAGGTCTGCGTTACCTGCGGGATGCTGCCGGTCGGACGGTAGGTGTCCCATTCGACAATCGGAAGCATTGAGCCCGCCTTCCATTTGGCTGCCGGATGGAAATACAGCTCGCCGTAGAGCACGTGCGAGTCGGCTGCATACGAAACGATGGTGGAACCGTCCTTGCTGGCTCCGCGGGTAATGATGACGTTGGTGCATGCGCCGGCCGGAATACTGGAAAGCAGGGCTGCGCTGAGAGCAATGGTCAGAAGCTTTTTCATTTTCTACAGATAATTCTTATTTTTGTAAGCTAATTCAATCACGCGAAGTTAATGAAATATTTCCGTTTACTCTCAATCGCCTGTGCGTTGCTTCTTCCTTTCTGCGCCTTTGCCCAGCAGGGACCGGAGGATGAGGAGAAGAAACTGTACGAGATGATACAGACAGAAGTGAGCAAACTTGAGGAAAGTCTCGAGTTGGAAAGCTGGCAGGTGTTCTATGTGGATTCGATTCTTACCCACGACTACAATGCGATGAGGGAAGAATTGATGGCAAAAAGCGCTGCCAAGGTCTCCAGTTCCGATGTGTATGTTCAAATTCAGGACAAGTGGATGGAAAGGATTTACAATTCCTTCTCCAAGGTTTTTGACGAACAGCAGTGGACCAAGTATCTGAAGCAGGGAGCGGGAAAGGACAAGAAGGCGCGTGACAAGCGTGCAGCAAAACGAAGCAGCAAGTAATATGAAAAAGGAAGATATACAGAAAATCCTTGAGGACCTTGATGCCCTCAAGTGCAAGACAGCCAAGGATGTAGAGGAAGCGCGCGTGCGCTACCTTGGCAAAAGGGGTGAGATTACAGCTCTTTTCGAGGAGTTCCGTTCTGTGGACGAAGCTGCAAAAAGGGAGTTCGGGCGTCCGCTCAACGAGTTGAAACAGAAGGCCATAGCCAAGATTGAGGAGCTTAAGGCCGCTCTCGCCGCTATCGAAGAGCAGTCTGTTCCGAAGGCCGACCTTTCGCTGCCGGGAGACCCTATGGAACTCGGTTCGCGCCATCCAGTGAGCATTGTCCGTCAGGAGATTGTGAATATTTTCCGCAAGTTCGGATACGATGTTGCGGAGGGTCCGGAGATTGAGGATGACCATCACGTGTTCGAAGCGCTCAATTTCCCTGCCAACCACCCGGCCCGCGATATGCAGGACACCTTCTTCGTATCTGCAGGACATCTCAATCCTCTGCTGCTGCGCACCCACACTTCCAGTGTGCAGGTCAGGGCTATGGAGACTATGCCGCTGCCGATTCGCGTGGTCTGCCCGGGACGCGTGTTCCGCAATGAGGCAATCAGTGCCCGCGCACACTGCATTTTCCACCAGATTGAGGGACTCTATATTGACGAGAATGTGTCTTTCGCCGATTTGAAGCAGGCGATTCTGCTTTTCGCTCGCGAGATGTTCGGTCCAGAGACCGAAATCCGTATGCGTCCTTCGTATTTCCCGTTCACAGAGCCTTCTGCTGAGGTGGATGTGAGCTGCAATATCTGTCACGGCAAGGGCTGCAATATCTGCAAGGGTACCGGCTGGCTTGAGATTCTGGGCTGCGGTATGGTGGACCCTAATGTGCTCAAGGCTTCCGGCATTGACCCGGAGAAATACAGCGGTTTTGCTTTCGGTATGGGATTGGAGCGTATCGCAATGCTGAAGTGGCAGGTGAACGACCTCCGTCACTACTTCGAGAATGACCTGAGGTTCCTGCGGGAATTCAATACTGCGATTGAGGTGTAGTGCCTGGTCGTGGAGTTTAGGGTCATTTTGCAGAAAATTTGAAGAAATTTTTGCGGATTCAAAATATCGTTGTATATTCTCAAGTTTGACACATCGTTACAGAGAAATACCGGCCCCAGACCGCTGAGTCA
>JBJEBK010000046.1:0-6915 GCA_051869975.1 Candidatus Cryptobacteroides sp.
TGGCTTGACCCTGTCACGGCACTTCGCACCAGGGGCTTCGGTATCCACTTCGGTGTGGGCTACCCGTTCTGATTTATTTCTTCTTCGTATAATATTTCGGCCAGCAAGCCTCAAGATACGAGCGCAGCACGTCTTCGTGCCTGTTGGGCTGCGGCTCATAAAAGCGCGTGCCCTCAAGCCCCTCCGGCATAAACTCCAGATCAGCAAAGTGGCCCGGGAAGTCGTGTGCATATTTGTATCCGTCAGCATAGCCGAGCTGCTCCATCAGCTTTGTGGGCGCATTGCGAAGATACAGCGGCACCGGCCTGAGGCTGTCCCGGGAGGCAGCCTCCATAGCTGCATTTATTGCCATATAAGCCGAGTTGCTCTTTGGGGAAGAAGCAAGGTAGATAGTGCACTCCGCAAGAGGAATCCTCGCTTCAGGCATTCCGATGCTACGGACTATTTCGAAGCAGGACTGCGAAATCAGCAGGGCATTCGGGTTCGCCAGCCCCACATCTTCTGCGGACAAAATGCACAGCCGACGGGCGATGAACAGCGGGTCTTCACCGCCATCCAACATCCTTGCAAGGTAATAAACTGCAGCATTCGGGTCGGAGCCGCGCACACTTTTGATAAAAGCGGAAATGATGTCATAATGCATCTCACCGCCCTTATCATAAATCGCAACATTCTGTTGCAGACACTCTGTAACAGTTTTGTTACTTACGATAACGGGGTTTTTACCGGCAAAAGAATCCACTACAATCTCCAAAATATTGAGCAGTTTGCGTCCGTCACCGCCACTTTGACGGAAGAGAGCATCCGTTTCCTCGATGCGTATATCCTTTTCTTTGAGAACTTCGTCTGTGCTCAGTGCCCTTTGCATCAAAGTGCTCAGATCCTCCACGTCAAGGGACTTCAGGACAAAGACCTGACAGCGTGAAAGCAGGGGAGTAATCACCTCGAAAGAAGGGTTCTCCGTTGTAGCACCGATAAGTACGAAAATGCCTTGTTCGACAGCACCGAGCAGGGCGTCCTGCTGGGCTTTGTTGAAGCGGTGAATCTCATCGATAAAGAGTACGGGAGCTGCACCCTGCTGAAACAGGGAGTTGCCCTTTGCCTTGTCTATCACATCACGCACATCCTTGACTCCCGAGCTGACAGCGGAAAGGGTATAGAAATCCCTGTTAAGGGTCTTAGCAATTATTCCGGCAAGGGTAGTTTTGCCTACTCCGGGAGGCCCCCACAGAATGAAAGAAGAAAGGTTGCCGCTTTCAATCATATTGCGGAGTATGCAGCCGGGACCGACCAGATGTCTCTGGCCGACATATTCATCGAGAGTTTGAGGCCTCATCCTTTCCGGAAGAGGCGCAAGAAGCTTTGTTGCCATGCCCAAATTTACTTCTTTTCTTGTCAATTGACAAAAATAATGCTAACTTGGCGTTGTCTAAAACCGATACCGATGAGGCAAAGCGTCAATATGCCCCTTATTATGGCCATTCTGGCCTTTCTTGCCGCCATTCCGGCTGCCGGACAGGTGCGTATTGCCCGCATCGGTATTGTCAATTCGCTTAAAGATATGGGCTTTGCCGTACTAACGGTAGAAAACGGAAGCACCGGCTTCAATTCATATTCTCTTCTTGTAAATATGGATGGCGTAATAAGCGGAGAGGAGTCCTGGCCGGGAGCCAAGATACATTGGTGCCACCAGGAAATAATCGCAAGCCGCGATTTTGAGGATTTTCGCTGCTTTTTCTATTTCGGAGGAGGCGCTTCCGGAGGATATGTGCGGGACTTCAGCACTCTTCAGCACCCGAATCCGGGGATTATGGCGGGTATGACTGCTGATGCCGGGGTGTTGCTCCGCTATCGGGGCAATATCGACATTTCCCTTGACTGGTGCGCTGAAATCGGAATGCATCTGCGCAAGGACGAAAACTATTTGGATAAGTATAAGCTTTCCTGGTATGCAAACGGCCTTCTGCACAGCTGGATGCCTTGCCTTACCATTTATTACAAATTCTGAGATGAGACTTAAGCACTTACTGGTCAGCATAGCAACTGTTCTGATTTCCCTGCAGGCTTCCGGAGCCGGCCGGGTTCGTATGCGCTTAGGCACGGATTGGGGATATTCACCGCAGCTTTTCCAGTCATTTGTGAGCACCTACTATACTAGGATAGGATACAGGGTCACGGAGCAGAGTCGCGGCTTCGATTACTACACCAACGGCTATCTTCTTCTCGGCTTCGGCTGCGAAGTCAACAATCGCTGCGCATTCTATGTAAAAACCGGCTATATGGGGCTGTTCGAGGATTTCCGGGTTATGCCAATCCTTGGTGAAGCCCAATATTTCTTCAATGGCGGCAAGGAGGGTGACTGTCCTTTTGTTCTGCTCAACGGGGGAATTGCACTTCATTCTGGCAGCCTCATCGACAATACTGTTCTCGCCAGCCTTGGAGGGGGATACAGATATCATCTCTCAAGAACTACCTCCTTGGATATTGTGGCAAGAATTCAGGCAAGCAACTGCTCACCTCAGCCTTACGACAAATACGACGGCCTGGTGCCGCGAAGCCGAATCATCGATTCTAATGCCCATCAGTTTGCCTTGAGCCTGGGCCTGTCACTCTATTTCTAGAGCGTTACAAAAAGGTAAACCATATAGGCTGCTTCCACCAGAAGCATCAGTGCTCCGTCGAAACGGTCCACAGAATTCTTTTCCTTTCCGGTAAATGCCGAAAACAGAATCAGCAGTGTACTCAACAGCAGCACTCCCAGGTCAACATAACTCATACCCTTTGTAGAAAGGGGAGTCACAAGAGCTGAACATCCGAGAATCAGAAGGATATTGAAAATGTTTGAACCGATGATGTTTCCCAGAGCGAGAGCTCCTTTTTTCTTGACGGCAGCTACTATGCAGGTAGCGAGTTCCGGCAGGGAAGTACCCCCGGCAAGCAGGGTTACGGCAATAAACTTCTCGCTGACTCCCGCAGCGGAAGCTATTTCAACTGCATTGTTGACAAATAGTTTGCCGCCGAGGACAAGACCGGCAAGGCCTCCGGCAATCATCAGAATCGAGAGCCAGAGCGGAGTGGGCTTGCTCTCTTCATCTCTTTCCTGAGGGGCTTTGTCGCCTTTGAAACTCAAATACATATAAGCCGCGAAGAGAATAAGGAAGATAATGCCGTCAACAAGTCCTATGCTGCCTTTAAGGCACAGCAGGATGAAGAAAAAGGTCACTGTCAGCAGAACAGGGATATCCCGTTTCTTGTTTACGGAACTGATACCGATAGGAGTGATAACCGCAGTAAGGCCGAGAATGAGCAAGGTGTTGAATATGTTGCTGCCGACAACATTGCCTATCGATATGTCACCGGAGCCGCTGAATGCTCCGTTCAGACTTACCACAAGTTCAGGACAGGAAGTGCCGAAGCCGACAATTGTAAGTCCTATTACAAATTCGCTGATTCCCAGTTTCCGTGCAACGGCAGAGGCTCCATCCACAAGGATATCGGAACCGTAAACCACCAGAATCAGACCAAGAATAAGAAGAACTATCGTGAGTATCATTTCAGTTCGAGTTTAACCACATTTTCAACGTGGTGGGTATGTGGAAACATATCTACAGGCTGGACGTCCGTGATGCGGTATTCGGAGCACAGAATCTCAAGATCGCGTGCCTGGGATGCGGGATTGCAGCTGACATACACAATTCGCTGCGGCTTTGCTCCCAGTATCACCTTTGCAACGTCGGGATGTATGCCGGCACGCGGAGGGTCTAGGATTATGACATCCGGCCGGCCGTGAGCCTTGATGAAATCGGCGGTAAGTATATCCTTCATATCTCCCGCAAAGAATTCGCAGTTGTCTATGCCGTTGGCTGCTGCATTCGCCTTCGCATCTTCAATGGCCTCAGGAACATATTCTATACCAATTACTTTCGATGCTTTGCGCGACACGAACTGCGCAATCGTGCCCGTGCCTGTATAGAGATCATAGACCACCTCGCAACCGCTGAGATCCGCGAAATCACGCGCTACGCAATAAAGCTTGTAGGCCTGACCGGTATTGGTCTGATAGAAAGACTTCGGGCCGATACGGAAGCGCAGGCCTTCCATAGTCTCATAAATGGCACTGTCTCCCTTCCACAGAATGCAGGTCTGGTCTCCCATTGAGTCGTTGAGCTTGCTGTTGATGCAATAGTAGAGCGAAGTGACCTGAGGGAAACGCTCCGCTATTGCGTCAAGCATTGCACCGCGCCCGTCGAAATCCCGGGCAAAACAGATTATGAGCATCACCTCACCGCTGTCAGTGGTGCGTACGAACATATTGCGGAAAACACCGGTGTTCTCCCTGAGATTGTAGAAAGGAATGTCGTGCTCGATTGCATACCGCTTGCAGAAGAGGCGGATTTCATTGGACGGCTCGCTCTGCAGGTAGCAATGCTCTATGTCAAGTACTTTGTCGAAAAAGCGCCCGACGTGGAAGCCGAGACCGAGTCTGTCCTCTTCGCTGAGGTTCTCAGCCTCTTCCTTGGAGAATACCCAACGTCTGTCGGAAGCAGTGAATTCAAGTTTGTTGCGGTATTCGCGGATTTTGTCCGAGCCTATGGTAGGGCGGATTTGCGGCACTTCGAGATGGCCGATCCGTACGAGCTGGTCATAGACCTGCTGAGTCTTGGCCTCGAGTTGCATCTCATAGGGAAGTATCTGCCATTTGCAGCCTCCGCACACTCCGAAATGGCTGCAGAAAGGCTCCAGCCTGTGGGGTGAAGGGGAGACAAGGCGCTCTATGCGGCCCTCAAGATAGTTCTTTTTATGTTTGGTAATCAGAACATCAACCACATCCCCCGGCACTGCAAATTCCACAAACAGCACCCTGGCGCTTGTTTCGGCAGGCTCCGATGGCAGCTTTGCGTGGGCTAGAGCCTTGCCTTCAGCGGCTACAGACTCAATTGTGACATTTTCTACTATTATTCTTTTCTTATCTTTCATTGTTCGATATTGACTTTAGGTGTAGCAATCTTGAAGCCCTTGGCAAGCAGGGTAGTGTAGGCATTCCGCTTGAAATCGTAGTATATGTCCCAATAGTTCTCGGACTTGACCCACATTTTCACCACGATGGTAATGCTGTGCATATCTATATCATCAACCATTGCGGCAGGAGCTGCAACTTCCGGGGATTCACCGCCTTTCATTACCCTGTCATCCGCCTGAGCAATTTCTTCCAGAGTATGCATCGCGGCTTCAATGTCGGTATCGTGCTCAAACGGAAGTTTGAAATCGTAACGGCGCCAGCCTCTGTCGGAATTGTTCTTGATGGTTCCTCCGGAAAGAGCTCCATTCGGGATGACAATTACTTCATTGGTGAAAGTAACAATCTTGGTAGAGAAGATGTTGACCTCCGAGACAATGCCGTCATACCCTTGGGCCTCGATGTGGTCACCGGCCTTGAAAGGCTTGAACAACAACAGGATAATGCCTCCGGCAAAGTTCTGGAGAGTGCCGCTGAGAGCAAAGCCTATTGCCATACCTCCAGCTGCCAAAAGTGCCGCGAGGGAAGAAGTATTGATACCTAAAGTACTGATTGCCAGCACAATAACCAACACGGTCAGACATACGGTTACTACCGAATTGGCAAAACTTGCAATGGTTTTGTCGGTTCCTTTGCGCTCGAATGACCGGTTCATCAGAGCTTTGATTTTTCTGATGAGCCAGATACCTACTATATATATGAGCAGGGCGGCAAGCACCTTAAGACCGAAATGCAGGGCATCCTGACCGAGTTTTGTCCAGGCAGTGGTCGGGTCTTCCTGCATAATGCGGATGAATTCCTGCCCAACCCTCTGGAGCGAATCGGATTTGCTCTGGATTTGCTCGACCTGCTGGGGATCGATGGTTATTTGAAGAATCTTATTTATCATAGAGCGCAAAGATAATCAATTCTGATGTATCTTTGCTGCTTAAGACATTAAATGATATGAGACAGGTTAAACTTGATTTGCACACACATACCATAGCATCAGGCCACGCATACAGCAGCCTTCAGGAAATGGCCCAAAGAGCATCGCAATTGGGCTTGACCTATCTGGGAATCACGGAGCACGGCCCGGCAATCCCGGGTACCTGCGACCCTATTTATTTCCATAATATGATTGCCATTCCGAGGGAAATGTACGGGGTGCATCTGCTTATGGGCGCTGAGCTCAATATCCTTGACCTTCAAGGCACGGTTGATCTGGACCCTTCATACTATGAGAGAATGGACCTTCGAATAGCCGGCATACACGGATACTGCTTCAAAGGCGGAAGCAGGGAAGAGAACACACAGGCAGTCATCAAAACCATTCGGAATCCCTGGATAAATATCATAAGCCATCCGGGAGACGGTACCGCGCAGCTCGATTTCGAACCGCTGGTGATTGCTGCTGCCGAAAACAGGACCCTGCTGGAAATCAACAACTGGACTATGAATCCGACCCGGAACAAGGTCGGTGCACTTGAGAACAATCTCGAACTGCTGCGTCTTCACAAAAAGCACGGAGTACCGGTGATTCTCGGAAGCGATGCGCATATTTCTTTTTCGATTGCAGATTATTCTCGGCTATATCCTTTGCTCGAAGAAACGGATTTCCCGGACGAGCTCGTACTTAATTTCTGGCCGGAGCGTCTCGGGGAATATCTCTCGCTGTAGCAGACGGACAACGGCCTTTGCATCGGGAGAGTGTTGTTTATACACACAAGTTAACATAATATAAATTAGATAAAACACAATATTAAGCAGTTTCAACCCTGTATAGTACATTTATACACTTATGATAACCAAGCTGTTGATTTTTTTACTATATTGCGCGGGAATTTTAATCCGTAACCAAATGAAACAATAGTTCGGTATTTTTATAAAAGTTAAACAGCGGCTCGAAGGCCGTAGAA
>JBJEBK010000047.1:0-6577 GCA_051869975.1 Candidatus Cryptobacteroides sp.
ATTTTGACACTTGGAGCTCGCGGTTTCAGATACAAGGCACGATTTAGAGCCTTGTACTTGTCTTTCATTATTTATATAGGCTCGTAGCTCAGTTGGTTAGAGCGCCACACTGATAATGTGGAGGTCCGCGGTTCAACTCCGCGCGGGCCTACGTACTGGGGGTATAGCTCAGTTGGTAGAGCACCTGCTTTGCAAGCAGGGGGTCAAGAGTTCGAATCTCTTTATCTCCACTCAAGGTCATCGATTTTTTCGGTGACCTTTTTTTATTTTTCCCAGCACCTGAACTTCTTCAAATGAACTGTAACGCTCTCCGTTACAATCGCGTAAACGCTTTATAATCAAAAGATTTTATTTTTATAAAAATTCGTAAATATGTGACGGGCGGGACGAAAGTTATTGATTTTCTTCATTTCTTTGCGCCATGAGATTCTTCATAAGCTTGTTTCTATCGTTGGCCTTGGTGCTTACGTCCTGTTCTCAAAAACTCGCGCCCATCTCTCAAAGACGCGGGGGCGTACTCAGGTCAGAATTGGATGGCTCAGGCACTTCCGCCATTACGGACCCCGTCTCGTCGGGAGACGAAAGCGGAGATTCGGAGGAAGTGCCGTCTGCCATCTATGTGTGTGGGGTCGAGTATCCTGATACTGACTCTTCTCAGATTGTTGTTTTGCGGGATTCCATTCTAATGCTTGCTTTACTTCCGGATATCCCGAATGGTATCGGACTCGACCCGGACACACATTTCCTTTATTCGGAGCAGCTCTATACTACGACATCATATGGAGACAAAACCATTGTTGCTCTCGGTGGCCAGCCCGTCTTTTCTTATGAGGGAAGGGAATATATCTCCGATATTATTCCTACCGCGCGCGGCCTGTGGACCTTGGGCAATGACCGTTCAGGCGAAGGCTTCGCGCTCAGGCTTGACGGCAAGACTGTCTTCAAGTCCGGAAGCGGCAAGGGGAGCGGCCTTCATATTGACTCAGGCAAGACCTATTGCCTGTATTCTTCCGATGATAATCAGAATCCTTGCCTGGTGGAAGAAGGCATTTACCGGGACCTTAGCCCCCGTTACGGCGCCCGGGTGCTTGATGCAAGGGTGGTGGAAGGGGAAATATGGCTTCTTGAACAGGCAGAAGATGCTTGGATAGTTTCAACCTCGCAGGAACGCTTCGACTATCCTCCAAGGCCCCCTTTCCAATTCCGGGGCGCCCGGTTGTATGTCCGTCCGGACGGCAGATGTTCCGCAGTCATCTCGCTTCAGGCTCCCGGTATGGGTGTGCCGGTCGAGCTGATATGCTCCGATGGGGAAGAAATGCTGACTGGCGGCGGGGGCGGCAGCTGTTATCATTATTTCGAAGGCGCTCAGCCATATCTTCTCCGATACGACAGACTCCGCAGTCATCTGTCAATAGGCACTGCTGCCACTGAGCTCGCCAGTCTGGACAGCACCCTCATCAGCAACCGCAGGGCTGCCCAAGCCTGGGAATCGCATTTTTATGCGGCCTGTTATCCCGCTGCCGGGGGAGAGGCAATACTCTGGAGTGATGGAACCGTCAGGGGGCTTGGATTTGACGGCTACCCGACAGGGGTCAGTGTCAGTCCTCCCAAGTGACAAGCCTTGCTCCGTCCTCCCTGACCGAAATGCTCACGCGAAGAGTGTCTTCGGGAAGCAGCTCCTCAATATTTTCCGGCCACTCCATAATGCAGAGAGCGCCCATATCGAGGTAGTCGTACAGGCCGATGTCAAGGGCTTCGGAAAGCTTGTTGATACGGTAGAAGTCGAAATGGAACATAGGCTCTCCGCTGCCGGTTCTGTATTCGTTGACTATGGAGAAGGTAGGCGAGCTGACTGCATCCTCCCGTACGCCGAGCACGCGGCATATGGCAGTTGTGAAAGTGGTTTTGCCGCTGCCCATAGGAGCATAGAAGGCAATGAGGTTCCTGCCGGCGGTCTGCTGGAGAAAATCCTTTGCGGCCGCATCGATGGATGCGAGGGAGGTTATGATGATTTCGTGTTTCATTCGGATGACAAATTTACTTGAAAAAACGATATGCTGATACAAGTTAATGGTGCTAAATGCATAGGAATCGAAGCGGTAGTTGTGACGGTGGAGGTGGATGTGACAATGGGGATTGGCATACATCTCTGCGGCCTGGCGGACGTTGCGGTCAAGGAAAGCCTTATCCGTACGGTCAGCGCCCTGACCTCCAGCGGCTTCCGCATTCCCGGAAAGAAGATAGTGATCAACCTCGCTCCCGCCGACCTGCACAAGAGCGGAAGCGGTTACGACCTGCCCATAGCGGTAGGCATCATCGCCGCCTCGGAGCAATATTATTTCCCAGACCTGGACAAGTGCCTGATAATGGGAGAACTGGGCCTCGACGGCTCCGTGCGTCAGATTCCCGGTGCTCTGCCCATTGCAGATATGGCGGCAAGCCTCGGTTTCAAGGCCTGCATCCTGCCGCGCACTTCCGCCCTCGAGGCCGCTCAGGTCAGCGGCCTGCGCATCTATGGGGTAGGGAGCCTGAGCGATGTAATCCGCCTGTTCAGTTGCCCTCAGGACTGCGACGACCTCCTGGTCACCCGGGAGAAAATATCGCCTGAGGATAGCATAACGCTGGGTTCAAGCGTGGATTTCGAGGATATAATAGGTCAGGAGGGAGCAAAGAGGGGAGTGGAAATCGCTGCGGCCGGAGGCCATAACCTGCTGATGATAGGAAGCCCGGGCAGCGGCAAGAGCACGCTCGCCAAGGCAATGGCGGACATACTTCCTCCGATGACCCCCGAGGAAGCCCTGCTCACCAGAAAAATATATTCCGTAGCAGGCAAGGGAGATGCGGCTTGCGCAATGAAATACCGCCGCCCTTTCCGTTCTCCTCATTGCAGCGCTACGCTTTCAGCCATAATAGGTGGCGGCGGGGGAGATAATGTTCAGCCCGGTGAAGTGTCGCTTGCCCACGGGGGAGTGCTCTTTCTGGACGAAATCACCTTGATGCCGAAGTCGGTGCTTGAAGCCCTCAGGGCTCCACTTGAAGACCGCAAGGTCAGCATATCGCGCCTCAAGACCAAGGTGGAGTTCCCCGCTTCCTTTACCCTTGTCGCGGCTGCAAACCCTTGTCCTTGCGGTTATTACGGAGAAGGCGACCGATGCACCTGCACCCCTTCCCAAAGGATGGGCTACCTTGCCCGTTTGAGCGGGCCGCTTATAGACAGGATGGATTTGCAGATATATGTGAATACTGTGCTTCCGGGCCGCATCCTCGGGGCAGCCAAAGGCGAATCCAGCGCGCAGGTGGCACAACGGGTTCTCGCAGCAAGAAAAATCCAGGATCTGCGCTTCAAAGGGGAGCCCATCAACTGCAATGCGGAGATGAACAATAAGCAAATCGAAAGATACTGCCCGCTTTCCCCGCAGTGCCGCGATGCTCTGGAGCGCATCCTCGCGACTATGCGTCTGTCGATGAGGGCATATTTCCGCATCATAAGAGTCGCCCGCACCATCGCTGACCTCGAAGGTTCCCCTGACATCACCCCATACCATCTCGAAGAAGCCGCCTCCTACCGCTTCCTTGACCGGGAAAAGGCGGTATAGCGCAAAAACAGGGGGCTTATTCTGCTCTCCGCCTTCCTGATGAGACACATGCGGCGCCAAAAGTGTGTAAGAGGGCGTTTCCTCTCCCGTTGTGACAGATGAGGCCAGGGCAGGCCGGCGGCCTCTTACCGCAACCACTTTTCCGGGTCCATAGAGTCGGTACCCTTCCAGACCTGGAAATGCAGCTGGGTTTCTCCCGAAATCGTATCCACGTGGCCAAGGAGAGTGCCGGTTTTCACTTTGTCCCCGGTCTTGACAGAAACATCCTTGAGTTTGCAGTAGAAAGTGTAGTATTCGCCGTGCTGCACAAGTATGCACTGGTTGTAGCCCGGCATCACCACCACCTGACGCACCTCCCCTTCGAACACCGCCTTCACTTCGGCTCCGGCAGCGGTCGCAATATTGACCCCATTGTTGAACGGAAGCGCCACATTCTTATAGACCGGATGGTAATGCTGCCCGTAACGCCCTACTACGGTGCCGCTCACCGGCCAAGGAAGTTTGCCCTTGTTGCCCGCAAAGTCTGCCGACAGTTTTACGTCCGCCTTGGCCTTGGGACTGGACTTGCCCTTCTGGGACTCAGTCTTTTTGCGCTGAGCAGCAGCCTTGGCTTCAGCCGCCACCATTTCCTGAATCTTCCTGTTGAGGGCATCGGCTTCCTTCTGCTTCTTCGCAAGTTTTTTCTTATAGGCCGCCTGGTCCTTCTTCAGAGCATCCACTATGCCCTTCTCCGCCTTCTCGTCCGCTTTCAGCGCTTCGAGATCCGCCTCACGCTGAGACAAAATCATCTGATAGCCAGTCTTGAGACTGTCCAGTTCCGCCTTCTGCAGCTCCAGGGAAGCCTTTTTGTCTTTGATGGACTTGGCTTGGGACCGAAGGCTGCCCGAAATGCTCTTCATATAGGCCGCCCTTCTCAATGTCTGCCCGAGCCCCTCTCCTGTGAAGATATAAACGAACCAAAGTTTGGTGTCGCGAGAGAGATAAGCCCTGCGCACAAGGTGGCTGTAGAGCTGCATAGTGGTATCCAGCTGGCCGGAGGCAAGTTCTATTTCGCGCTGCTTGCGCTCAAGCTCTATTTCGAGCGAATCCAGCTCTCTTCCGGCCTGTGAGACCAGCTGCTTGCCGGTCTCAACCTTCTTTCGGGTGAGCTCAAGCCTGGCGGCAGCATCGGCGCTCTTCGAATCATTGGCCTTGATCTGGCGGTCGAGACTGGCAATCTCGCTGCGCAGCGCTTCGAGCTGCTTTTTCTGCTTCGCGCTGTTCTGCCCCGCGAGCGGAAGCGCCGCGAGAAGCAGTAGTGCAACTATGGTACCCAGCCTTTTCAATTCTTCTTTGTTTCCGCCAGTTTACGGTAATAGTCCGCGAGATCCGTTTCGCCCAGGGCCTGAAGGACTTCCGAATAGTGCAGCAGCATAGTCGCGCTTTCCTTGCCGCCGTAAATCATAGCCCTCTTGAAATAGTTCTTTGCCTCGGCATCGCGCCCGAGCAGGTGCAGAATCCAGCCGTAGGTGTCGAGATATGAATCGTTGTCCGGGTTGGTGGCGAGCACCTTGCGGCTCATCTTCTCGGCTTTGCGCAGCTTCTTCCCGCTCAAGGACAGGAAGTATGCGTAATTGTTGAGGGTCATAGTGTCGTCCGGATCTAGCTTGAGCGCCTGGTCGAAGCATTTGAAAGCTTCCTTCTCGCGTCCCAGCTGATAGTGGTATGTCCCCATAGACGAAAGCAGCGAGCTGCGCTCTTTGCGCCCTGTCACCCATTTGAGAGCCTCCTTGCACTGGGCAAGTGCCGCCTTCTTTCCCTGCGTGCGCTCGGTAGCATAAATCCAAAGCGTCTGCGCGGAGAAATTGGTAGGGTCCACCTCCCGCCATTGGCGGAAAAATCGCAGACTCCTCTCCTCCTGGCCCGTGGACAGGAACCAGGAGCCCGCGAAGAGCAGAGCAGCCGAGTCCCGGGGGTGGGTGAGTGCCAGAGTCTGCGGCATAGCGTCAATCTGCTCGTGCCACAGGGCATAAGTACGTGCGTCCAGCTCTTTGAAGACCTGCTGCAAGTAGTTCACCTGGAAGCTGGCGTCCTCCGTCTCGCAGGTCAGGAATGGCTGGATGCTTGAGAAATAACCCACCATATTGCCCTGCATGCGCATAGTCTCCGATAGACCGAGAATGGCAGGTATGTCATTCGGCTCCTTATCGAGAGATTCGCGGAAGCACTTTGCTGCCAGTTCGTAGTCTCCCCAGGAACTCATTGCCTCAAGGCCTATCTGGTCGAGTATATATGATGAACGGTAGTCCTGATTGCCGGGGTCGAGGGCCTGGGCTTTGAGAAAGGCACTGGCCGCTTCCGAGCCACGCCCCATCTGCGAGTGGCACAGTCCTATGTAGTACCACACCGCATCATCCAGGCTGTCGCGCTGAACCATCAGACGGAGGCTATCCAGCGCAACATCGTATTTGGCCTGGTCCACGAGGTTGGCTATATCCAGAATATCCGCCTCCCGCGCCCTGCAAAGGCAGGTGGAAGCGAGAATGGAAAGTGCTATTATGAGTTTGCGCAGTTTCATATTTCACAAAAATAATATTTAATGCTTACATTTGTGCAGATTGATTTGATACCTGCATGCAACTTTTTGGAGGAAAGTCGCATCTTAACGATTGGTTGGACAAAGCTAAGGTTGGTGACCGACGCGCCCAAAAGGCCATTTACGACCTCCTTGCCCCTAAGATGATGGCAGTTTGTCTGCGATATATGGGCAACAGGGAACAGGCCGAGGATGTGCTTCAGGACGGTTTCGTAACCCTTTTCAGCAAGCTTGGCTCCTACTTGGGCGAAGGCTCTTTCGAGGGCTGGGCCCGCAAGATCTTTGTCAACACGGCATTGATGTCCTTGCGCAAGCACGATGTGCTGCGCCAGAGCGAGGACGTGGATGCGGCACGCAATATGGTTGGAGACACCCCTTCGGCTACGGATGATATAGGCTATAAGGA
>JBJEBK010000048.1:0-136506 GCA_051869975.1 Candidatus Cryptobacteroides sp.
AAGACCCTCCCTCAAAATCAGGTGGTTAGATCTCTATTAGCTGCAATGTGGGTTAGGATGAAATTATAACCACTTAATAATCAGCACTATAGAAAAATCGTATGGGGTAAAACACCCCATACGAAAAAATTAAGAGGCTGTGTATCAAGCTGTTACATTTTCACCCGCCTACTGCCTACCAGCCCGTCTGAACGGCCATCACATATCTGCCGCCAGCACGGCCATCACATATCTGCCGCCTGGCTCACGAAGGAGCCCTACTTCAAATCCTTCCGGGCGGGACAATCGCGCCTCAGCGCGAGGCCGGAGACCGACCCTACTTCAAATCCTTCCGGGCGAATTTCCGGAAGGCAAGCAGCGGAGCGGCAAGGGTTATGGCAAGACCCACGAGAAGTTTCCAGGCGTCTAGGGCACCCTCCGCGATGATATCGGCTGCCTCCGTGTAGCCGAACGGAGTGATATATTTCAGGAAAGACACCGGCTCGGAAACATTCGCGATGATGTTCATAAAATACAGCAGCAGCGCGATTCCAAGACCAACCCCCAGTCCGTTCCCCTTGATGAAGGCGGACACTCCGAAGCAGATAGCGGCAATCTCGACCTGGCAGCAAAGGAAGGCGCAATGAATCAGCACCATAGAATGCACGTCCAGATGCTTCTCCACCATCACAGCACTCAGAACGGAAACCGCAAAAACCAGCAGATTCAGCAGCACCACCTGAAGCTCAACGGCAAGCAGTTTTGTCCCAAGCACAGTATTCCGTGACATTGGCAAGGTGTACAGAAACTCTGCAGTATGGTTGTTCTCCTCCCCCGCTATGGCACCGATGCCCAGAAGTGCGGCAAACATAGCACCTCCAAGACCGAGGATATTTCCGCATTCTACGCTGTAGAATCCGAGGAAAGACCCGAAATTGAGTCTGTCCATACCGAAAGCCTGGGTAAAGGCCCCCATAGATGCGAACATATCGTTCATACTGTCCATCTGCGACTGCATCTCAGGATACAGGGCAATACAGGTAACAATCAGAAAAAGAATGGCTATAGTCCAAATAATCAAAGACTTAAGTCCTTGACGAAGTTCGTGGTTCAATAATGTGGCGTTCATAGTGAAAAGTTACTTGTAATAGTGCATAAAAATATCTTCAAGACTAGGCTCGGTAATCGTCAAATCCTTCACTGTCCCGTGCGAAAGGGCCTCCAGCAGTTCGTGGGACGGTCCGGCATAAAGAAAGCTGATGTCCTCTCCGCTGCGCTCAAGATTGGTAACTTCCTTCAGGGCGGACAAGTCCACATCACCGCGCAATTGTATGCGCTTCGCCTGGGTATGGGTCAGATTCTCAACAGAATCGCACAGCAGAAGCTGCCCTTCGCGGATAATTGCGGCATTTCTGCAATTGTTCTGAACTTCCGAAAGCACATGGCTGGAAAGAAAAACGGTGGTGCCGCGCGAGTTGTATTCCATCAATATCCCGAAGAATTCGTGCTGCATCAGAGGGTCCAGACCAGAAGTCGGCTCGTCAAGAATGAGGAGTTTCGGGTTGTGCTGCAGGGCTGCTACTATTGCGAGTTTCTTTCGGTTTCCGAGCGAGAGTTCCTGCACTTTGCGTCCCGGCTCAAGCATAAGCCTTTCGCATAAAGACGCAGCAGTCTCACTGCAGTCGATATTTCTTACCTTCGCAGCCAGTTCCAGCACATCCTTCACCGTCTGGGAAGGATAGAACTGGGTTTCGCTTGGCAGATATCCGCACAGGGAGAGTATCTCGGTATTCTGTTTCCATACGTCTTTTCCGAAGATTCGGGCACTGCCGCGGTCGGCTTTGATAAGCCCCAGCAGAGTTCTGATAGTGGTGGATTTTCCTGCCCCGTTCGGGCCGATGAAGCCGAAGAAATCGCCTTCCTCCACTGCAAGGTCAACATTGATGATACCTCGGGCCTTGCCATAATACTTTGTCAGTTTTTCAGTTTTGATTGCTAGCATAGTTCAGCTGTATTAGTAATTTCCGGCCCAAAGATAGCAAAAAAACAGAAATAGACCATATGGCCTATTTCACTACAAACTCCGACACAACCGGGAAATGGTCGGAGAGCCTGACACCGGTGCAGACTGCGGTTGAAAGCAATTCCGCCTTGGAAGCAGGTCTGGACCAGATGTAATCCAGTTTGTTTTTGGGCTTGGAAGTGCTGAAGGTATATTCATCGTCAGTCAGATTGAGCCAATGTCTGGAAAGCATAAGCATTTCCCTGGAATCAGGCTCCGCATTCATATCCCCGCAGAGGACAATCTGATTTCTCACACCTCTGAAGTACTTGTTGATAAAACGCACCTGTTCCTGGCGCAGCTCGGAACTCGAAACCTCAAGATGGGTGCAGACAAAGGTCACTATCCTTCCAGAAGGCAGTTCCACATCCGCGACGAGCATACATCTGGGCTCGCACTTGCCGTTATTGGGCAGAAGCACCCTTTCGCTTCTGATGATGGGATAACGGCTCAGAAGTCCGATGCCGTAATAGCCGCCTGCAAAATCAATAGTCTTGCCGTAAAGACCGAACATACCGCTGCGGTAGGCCAGTTCATTTACGAACTTGACTCCGTTCTGGTGCGGGGCAATGCTTCTTCCGGTAGCCCAGTCACATTCCTGGAGAGCCACTATATCAGGAGCCTCTGCGGCTATATACTCCCCTATCTGCTGCATTGAGGCAAGTTCTCCGAAACGCAGATTATAGGTCATAACCCTCAGGGTATCACAATCCTGCGCGAAGACCGGGAAGAGAGCCGCCGAAAGCAAGGCAAAAGCCGTGACAACAAGGCGTTTCATACTAACGCTCAAAGACCTGAACGAAGTCAGGGTCGTCTGTGGCAACCCACTGCATCCTGACAGAGGTAAGACTGGTGATGGAGTATTCGTGTGACCAGAAGCCGGAATCGTGGTCATAGACTCCGCTGATTACAGAGCCATACACCTCATCCTCCCTGAGGTCATATCGTCCGGTGATTTCCCTTGGAATCTCAGGGAAGGCGTCCATATTCTGGACTATAGTGAAAGTCCCGTCATTGCGCACCATAGTAATACGGAAAAAGGTGCCCTCCTCAAGGGAATTGCCGTTCCACTCGACCAGTTCCCACTCTCCTGCAATATTGTTCCTGTTCACCTCCAGAAGGGGTTCCTCCCCGTTGTTGGGCTTAGTGCAACATACACAGCTCAAAAGGCAAAATGCAGCAAATATAGCTTTAATGTATTTCATAATCATTTGATTTTCAATATAATTCCCGACTCTCCCGGACGCGCGCCGCAGCCTTTCAGAATCAGAGGATACTTCCCTGCAGCGGCAGAGCCGGCTTCAATTTCCAGCACTATCCGGCCCTTCTGGCCCGGCTGCAGCACCTGAGGATTGCAGCTCATCTCCACAGGGAAAGGCAGGAAGGCCGTATCGCACGAGAGTTTCACAGGCTTGCCGGATGCGTTGCAGCAGCGTATGGCGATGGTCTCGGCCTTGCCGGAAAGCTCCACTTCCCTTCTTGCAAGAAGCAGATTCCCGCAGCGCACCGGGAACTCAACCTCAGGATTGCTGCTCCAGGCGACATCCGCATTCACAGTCAGCACTGCCGCCGGAAGGTCCTCGCTCGCCGCAGTATAGACCGAAATGCGCCTGCTGAACTTGCCCGGATGGCCTTGGGGGTCATAAACGGCACGGATTTCAGTACTCTCACCGGGAGCAAGCTTCAAAAAACCGGCACCGGAAGCAGCCTGCGGAGCCTCCACCTTCAGGCAGGAGCAGCTCGATGCAAGCCTTGTAAGATAGACCGGCCGGCTTGAGACATTGTGCACGGCAAATACCACGCTCACCGGCTGCGAATCCTCGCTCAAAGCGGGCAGAGTCACTTCCCTGCTGTCAAAGCTGAGCGCCGCCGCATCCTCACTGAGCTGCAGTTCCAGCTGCTCGCGCGGCACAATCCGTATCTGAGCGGAAAGCGCCACACAAGAAAACAGCATCACCAGGCCTAACTTATTCACAATCGAAATTTTACAGCCAGCCTCCTGCCGGGCCGTCGTTTCTCACGGTAATCACAAAATCGCAGGTCTTGCCGTCCGCTGTTATCGAAGCGGCACTCTGGCCCTGCGCAAGGCCCTTCACCACAAGCTTTCCGCCCTCAACCTTAGCCTCGGCAACAGTCCCGTCGGCCACTTTCACGACGGCACCTGCCGGTGAATCGAAATACAGAGAAAGTTCCAGCGAAGTCTGCGCCCCTGCGCTCACAAGCACATTGGGGAAGGTCATAGGAGTACCGCCACCTGCAATGGCATCAAGGAAAGCCTTGGCATTGACCTGGCCGCTACCCATCTTCCCCTTGTACTTACTCAAGTCAAATGAGCTGTAATGGTTCAGCCCGAGGTCAACTACATATTTGTAATAATATTTCGGTTCATCCGTATTCCAATGCTGTTCGATCGGAGTAGCGCTCGCGTAGAGCAGGTCTATCACCTCGCTTGCCTTGAAATGGCGGTGCAGCTTCGCGGCATAGGAAAGGCCCAGAGCCACAACACCCGAAACGTGAGGGCAGGCCATAGAGGTTCCCTCCATATAGCCGTAGCCCAGCGGAGTCACATTGTACGGCAGGGTGGAAAGCACGCAGCCCAGTGCGCCGCGGTCCGTCCCGTCGCCATATTCCCAATAATAGTCCTGGTCCCCGCCAGGTGCGGAAATGGTAGTGCCCGGGCCATAGTTCGTATAGACCGCAGGAGTGAAGTCTCCCGCAGTAGCGGCAACGGATACAAAGTCCCCGTAAGCACCGGGATAACCTGCCATAGGAGCCGACTCATTGCCTCCGGCAAATACAGCTATGCCGCCTTCAATCACTCCGTCAGGAGATCCCGCATTATGGATGAAATAGTCCAGAGCCTTGCGCTCCAGGGCATTGTCCGTCATCCACTGCTCGTCGGTAGTGTACATAGGCTGCCAGTCGTAGGCATTCGCAGCCCCGGAAGTATAGCCCCAGCTGCACTGCAGAATCACGGCTCCGTTGTCGGCAGCGTACTTGATGGCACGCACCTCGTCGAGCACGGTGCCGCTCTTCACTCCGGAGAAAATCTGGCAACTCATAATGCGCACTCCCTTCTGAACTCCATTTCCACCTGCAATGGAACTTATGCCCTGACCGTTGTTGTTGACTGCGGCAATCACACCCGCAACGTGGCAGCCGTGACCGCTGTCATTGACATCGGAAGTGGAAATAACCGGAGTATTGAGGGCAAAATTGTAGCCGTACACATCTCCGGCATAGCCGTTCCCGTCATTGTCCTCGTGGGAACGCCAAATCTCATCCTCATTGACCCACATTGCGTCCTTGAGGTCAGGATGCGTGTAATCCACACCCTCATCGAGTACGGCAACGATAATCGAAGGGTCACCGGTGCAAAGCTCCCAAGCATCCTTCACGCCAACGTCAGCCCCTTTCTTGAATTTCACGGCACCGAGAGTTCCGTCATTCACCAGATGCCACTGATAGGCAAGACCGCTGTCATTGAAATAACCGGATGCGGCCCCTGCACGGGTGCGCGGCTGCTGAGGGTCGAAAGGAATGGACTTTCCGCTGTAGGCCTTCTTGAGACGGCGGTTGCAGTTCACTGCATTCACCTCTCCGAGGCGCGACAGTTCGGCGAAAATGCGCTCCATAGGAGCATCCTCATCAAAGCATACCCTGTACCACAGGTGCAGGCCCTCCCTGCGGGAAGTCTCCTCGGTGCGGCTGTCCACGGGGAAAACCCTCTCAATGCTGTATTTGCCGGCAATGGCAAGGACCTCGTCCACTGAAGGAATGGCGCAGCAGGCAAGAGTATTGGACGGGCCGCTCTTCGTAAGCCCAGCCCTGTCGAGAATGCCGGCAACGCTCTCGTCGAAGCGCACCAGCACCTCACCCCTTACCACATCCTCATCGAAGACGGGCATCTGGGGCTCCTGCACGCTCACGAACTCCTCCTTCGGGGTGCAGGCCGCAAGTGAAAGGGCTGCGAGTATTGCTATACTTATCTTTTTCATACCTATTCAGTCGTATTGTTCTTCGGATTGTACCTCTTGTTGACATACTCCGCATAGTAATAATCCAGGTTTGCAGGCGCATTGCTGAAACCGCAGGCATTGCCCTGCGCATCCCTTCCGTCCTGAGGGAATACCAGCGCATCAGGAACCCAAAGGTCAAGGCAAGGATGGTAGAGCAGCCATTCAGGCAGTTCACCGCTCAGGCGGTTAAGGTTCATAGTGAGCAGCTTGGTGTTCGGAAGAACCTTAGGCAGGCCTATGATGCGTGCCGGCAGAGTATCGCAGGCGTTCACCTCCTCCGCCGTCCAGCGAGGGAACGATGGGTCATCCTCCAGGTCAGGGATGGTGCCCTGCAGATAGTTCACCGAGAAGACAAGAGTATCCAGTTCGCTCCAGCGCAGGAACCTCTTCGGGAATCCTCTGCTGCCGTCATCGTATGTGTCAGACTCATCTATGAGACCTCCCAGATTGTCCTTGGTCGCAAGGGTAAGGTCGGAGTAGGTATAACGCATATTGGCGTTCATAATCAGGCTGTGCAGCTTGGGGAAGTTTTCCCTGCAAAGGATGGCAGGCACCTCGGAAAAGTTGTTGCCCGAGATATCCAGGAACTCAAGGTCCTTGAGATTTGTCAGCTCATCCGGAAGGGATACAAGTCCGTAGGCGCTGATGCCCAGCCTCTTGAGCTGGGTAAGCTTGCAGATATGCTCGCCCGGATCCAGGTCCTTGAGGAAGGTGTTGGTATTGCCGAAGAAAGTAAGTTCTTCTGCTGCAGTAAGATACTGCACCTGGAAAGGAAGACCCTCCTTGGTGTCGAAAAGATAGAACTTTGCGGAGCGCACCCTTCCCTTGTTCGGGCCGGACTTCCATACGGTCACTCCGTTCCAGAACTCCATCCTCTCGGAAGTGTCGTAAGTGGCCATACAGTTGAGCACCCTGTTGATTGCAATCAGGGCAAGGGAATCTCCCTTGACACCGATTTCTATGGTCTCGGCTGCCTCCTGGCTGACTTTCAGGATATTGTCTCCGACAGCAGCAATCCCGCTCTCCACAGGCTTAATGACAATCTGCACATCGCGTGGAGTCTGGTTATAGTTCATTTCCCAATCGAAACGCAGTGTCACCTTGCGCGGGCGCGCTCCCCTGTCAAGGACCAGCTCAGGCATCTTGCAGGAAATCCATTTGCGGTCTTCCGCAGGAATCTCAACGCTGAACGGGACATTTGCCTCCACCTCGGTCTCGAAATAACGCTGTCCGTATGGAGCATAGTTGGCAAGGCTGAATTCGGTCTCGGCTGCATCAATCCTGTATTCGAAACCCTTTTGGCTGACCTTGATATCCTTTCTTTCGCCTGTTGACAGAAGTTCCACCCTGATAATTCCCTCCCTCGGAGTGAAACTGAGGGAGGAATCCACCATAACCGTGCATTCGGTGGAGCCGTTACCGTTCGCAGGGCTCACCGTGAGCCAAGGCTCCTGGGTCCTTGCGACCCAAGGCTGTCCGGACTCCAGCCTGAATGGCACCCGTCCGCCCTCAGCCTCCGCTTCAATCGAATCCCTGTCGAGCCCGAAAGAAGGCACGGGGTCTTCCACGCAGGAAACGCACGCTGCACCGAGAAGTGCAATGGCTGCAAAGCCGTATATGATATTCTTGTTCATCATCAATCGAGTTCTATGTATTCGCAATTGCGTATCTCCTGGCTCTTGTCATATATCAGATAATAAACCCTGTTGGCATAGGCGGCGCAGATATCGCTGGCATCGAACACAATGTTCGGGTTGTCGCTGATATCCAGGAAATAAATCAATGTGGAAATTGTGTCATCTACCTTACCGAGGTCATTTGAACCGAGGTACAAGCCTCTGAGGCCCTTGTGCTTGTAGATGCCGGTAGGCCATTCGCTGAGGCAGCGGTTGCCTGCTGCATCCCTTTGGGCCCTCACTCCGTAAACCGTAAGATTGGCGCAGTCCAGAGGACCGAACGGGAATTTGGAAAGACGGTTGTAGGAAAGGTCAACTCCATAGAGATAAGGCACATTGGTGGCAATAAGCTCGTCGGAAACCGAAGTGAGATGGTTGTACGAAAGGTCAAGCGACTGTATGTTCACCACCTTGTCTCCGACAAAACATCCCTTCTCGAAACCCTCCAGAGAGCAGCCTCTGAAGGCGAAGTTGCTGATAATGGACCCTGACTGCGCAAAGGCTGCCGGGAATTCGGTAAGCTCCACGTTGTTGTTCAGGGTAAGGGTCGTCACATTCAGACCCTTGTAGCCGTTGCCGGCATTCTGAACGCCTGAGATGTGGTTGAATGAGAAATCCACCGAGCCCATAATGAATATGGACTTGGAAGAGAAAATGTCAGGAAGCTCAGTAAAGAGGTTGTTGCTGACACTGAAAGTCTCGATATCATCCATCCTGCAGAAAATACCGTTCTCGTCCACAGGGAAGGAAGAAAGCTTGTTGTTGTTCAGGTAGAACTGCACCGGACCTACCTCGGCACCGAAAGGAGCAGTAATAGTCTCTATGCGGTTGTCTGAAAGGTCGAGAAGGCCGATTTTCTTCATACGGGAAACGGCGGTACCGTCAAGCGTCTGCATATTGCCCTTGTTCAGATAGATAATCTGAATAAGCTCGGCGGCAGGGCCTTTGGAAATCAGGTCTATAATCTTCTCCGGTTCTCCGTCAAGCAGCTGAGGATTGCCTCCCATATTGAGAACCTCAAGTCTCGGAAGGCTTCCGAGCACTTCAGGGCAGGTCTTCATCTTCGGGCAGTTGTAGATTTCAAGCTCAAGCAGGGATTCCAGAGCGGACATTTCTGCCGGAAGGGTCTGTATTTCTCCGTTGGCAATGTAAAGCCTTTCGAGCTTCTTGAGTTTGCCTATTTCGGCAGGGAGGGAACGGAGTCCGTTGCAAAGTTTGCCCGGCACCATATCCATAGGTACAGCAGCATTCTCCATAGCGAAAATCTCCGCTTCCGTATAACGGTCGTAGAGAGCGATTTCAGGAATGCTGATCGAGTGCTCTTTAAGTGCCCTTGCCACCGGCTCTGAGAGCTGGCGGGCAGGGTGCAGCATAGAAAGGAACTCCTTGTGCCTCTCGAAACGGTCCGCGCTGCTGCCGCTGCGGTCCATAGTAGGGTCGTACTCCACTATGTTCAGGTCGTTGTGCGAGCCCAGATAAAGTTCGACGAGTTCGGTAAGCTGACCGATTTCCGGGGACAGGTCTCCCCGGAAACCGAAGTCGCTTATATTGATGAGGGCAACGCGGCCGTTGCCGTGCAGCTGTACGCCGGGCTGGTCTCCCCAGAGGTCTGGAGACTTGTTGAAATCCCAGTTGGCGCCGCGAGGCCAGTCTTCTCCAAAATAATACCAGTTCTCTCCGTCCAGAGACTCCCATATGGCCTTGAGGGCAAGATAGTCCTTCAGATATTCTGCTGCCTCGTTCAAAGTCACTGGCACTTCCACCTCAAGACTCTGGTTGTCAGCAAGCTCGAAGGAGGTCTCCTGCAAAGGGGACGCAAGTTCGAGCAGCTTGCCGTCAGAATCGTAGAGAGTATAGTTTTCAACGACATAGCGGCCGGCCCGCAGGCTGACAAGCGAATCGCAGCTCAGGCTTGAGGTCTGATAACCGTCCTCCACCTCGTCCTTGTCATAGAAATGAATCGAGAACTCGGTTTTCAGGCCCTTTACGGCAGTACGCACTCCGGTAACGCTGTTTTTCAGACTCAAATCCGCCTTCGCAATTTCGTCGAAGGTGTATTCCCTGGATGCGGCCTTGGTGCCGGACCGGAAATATTTGCTGAAACTGAAGCGCACCTTGCCTTTGGGAGTGACTTCCGCAACGAGGTCGTGGACGGTAAGACCGCCCTCGACCACATCGAATTCACCCATAGCTCCGCCTTTATAGACCTCATCGTCAAGCTTGTCGAAGACGGTATAAGCCATTACTGAGTAATGCCCCGCAAGGAGCTTGAGCTTTGAGCTGCGCACACCGTATTCTGCAGCCTCGCTGCTTGAGCTAGAAAGTGTGAGGGTCTGGCTGATCTGTACGTCTCCGTACTTGAGCATTACCATCACCTTCGAAGCATCAGCAAGGTAATCGAGGCCTGAAGCCTTGGTGTAGGAGGCTTCTTTGTAAACTTTGAACTGGATGTAGCCGTAGCCGCTGTCCCTCAGGTCCGGAGCACTCTCACGGGCACAGGAGACGGACAGCGCCGCCACGACCATAGTCAGAAAAGCCGATTTGAATATCTTGGAGAAAATCATTATCTGTTGCTAGTTAATTTCAGCTGTACAAACAAGAACGCAGCTAGGCATACCCATCTGGTCCATCCATACGAACCAGTCTGACTCGCCAGCCTGATTCATATAGACATACATCTGCTTTGTACCTTCCATCTCATAGGAAAGCCAGTAGTTCTCATCCACAGGATAGTTGTTCCAGGCTGCCTGTCCATAAGGCTCTCCCGGCACATTTAGCACTGCCATCTGAGGCTCGCCTGTGTATTTGAGCTCATAAACATCGCTCTCCTTAAGACCATAGTGCTCACCCAGTATGGTTGAAAGCAGGTTTCCGCTGTAAGGTGCGATAGTTGCGTTCTGCACATAATCCGGATATGCAAAACTGAACGGAGCACTTTCGTCCGGAGTATAAGTAAAGACAACTGCAAGGAAGTTGATCCAGAACATATCCTTGAAAACAACAAGCCAGGTTGTTGTCTCGGTGATGTCGTTGCTTACATAGCAGGTAAAAGATTTGTTGGTAACTCCTTCAAGAGTAAGATTGTCATCGATTGAAGTAGCACCGCTTTGCATGTCAAACAGATAAATGCCTATAATGGCCGGAGCCGTTGCAAGAGTGATGACAGCATTCTTTGAACTTACGTTGACATCATATACATCAGTAACTCCATACTCGGAAGAAATGAAGCTGTACAGGTCTCCGCTAGTGAGTTTCTCTGCGGTGCCGTAATCGCCTTCCATAGTAAGAGCCTCACCGTCTCCGCCTGCCATCTCGACATCGACCTTGAAGTTTACGACTGCAATATAATTGCCTTCTGCGTCAAGCAGGGCAACAAAGCACTCAGGGACGAGCTCTGCATCCGCAGCACCTACCCTTTCATAGATTGAAAGGTCATAGTTCACCTTGAAAGCAGTTCCGTCTTTCCTTACCCAGGTCTCAGCCCAGAAAGCAGCATCCTCACCTACAGGCGCAAGGTCGTAATCCAGAACCTGGGCCGCAGCGATAGGAATGCTGGAAAGAATCTGTGTTTCAGACCATTCCTCGTGGGTATAGACAAGTTCATAGAACTGGTCGGTTTCGAACTCGTACTTGAGCCATGAATCCGTAAGGAAGGTGAGCTTTGCCTCATAAGTGTCATACTCAGGGTCAATCATCAGCACACCCTGACCCTCTACAGGTCCTGCCTCGGCACCGAGCTGGGTAAGCTGTCCAAGCCAGTAAGGCTGAACCTCCTCCTTGAACGGGCAGCCGTCTGCGCTGACGCAAAGGTCTGCTGCTGAAAGGGATGCAAGGGAAGCCGGGAGTACAAGAATGTCCGCAGCTCTTGCCTCATCCTTGTTGGCATCCACTGTAAGCATCCAGGTTTCGGTCTTGAGATAACCCTCACCGGAGGTGGACATCTTCTCGAAGTGAACCCAGTCGGCAAAATCCCAATCGTGCCACTCTCCGTCGTATCCCAAAGCCCTGAGCACATAGCCGTCAGCTGCAAGAACGGTAATCATGGAGCCGCCGTCGGTAAACTCGGTAGAAGCCTTAACCTGACCCTCGGCATTGAATTCGAGAGTAGTTGTATGGCGGAACTCAACCCTGTCGGCAAAAGCGTCGATGGCGATATCGAACTTCTCGAAGGCCTCGCTCGCGGAAGCATCCACAAACTTGATTTCGGCAACGGCACCTGCAGCAATTTCCTTGCTCAAGACAGCTGAAAGAATAATCTCGGTATCTCCGGCCTTGCCCTCAGTCACATCGCATACAACCCAGTCAGGTGTAGAAATGCTCCAGTCATAGTTGGTCTGGACCTTCACAGGGAGAGTGTATTCGGCCTCCTCAGGGAATGAGATGAACTTGATTTGGCTTCCTTCAGGCACATCATTGTAAACATACTTTCCGTCAACTTTCCTGAAAGCTGTCTCGAAAGCCTCGGCAACCTTGACAGCAAGAGTCCTGTTGATTTTAAGTCGGTCAATCTCGGCAATCTTCCGTGTTTGTCCGCCCATAGTGAGATTGACGGTGCACTTGCGGTTGTTGTCGAGTTCCTCCTCATCTGAGAACTGCACGGTAACGGCGTGTGAACCGGCCACTCCGCTCACCTTGGACTCGTGAGTGCCGTTGTCGTCAATCCAGAAATAATTCAGTACTCCGTCACCTTCGATTTCAATTGACCAATCGAGGTTGGCGGTAAACGGAATCTCTACAGACTCACCGGCCAAAACAGTCTTCTGAAGCACTTCAGAAGGGAATTCCGGCTCCGGGTCAGCAGGAGTTTCCGGCTTAACGCAGCCTGCAGCCAGCAGGGAAAGACCTGCAAACAGGGCTGCAAAATTGAATAAATTGTTCTTCATCTGTGTAAAATATTAATACAACATACTACTAACTAATGTGCCATTCCCTCACTTATCAGGCGCTGTGCCTCCTCGTCGCTCACCCACTCCATCACGGTGTAGAAATTGCCCACCGTGCCTATGCTGGTATTGAGGTCGCGAACATACATTGTGGTCCACACAAAGAGGTAGTTCCCGCAAGGATAGAAATAGGAATCTGCCAGCTGGCTGCTTTTCACCAGTATCCTGTCGTCTCCGTGAGTCATTCCGAAGAATGAGCCCTCATCGCTCATAACCTGGTCTTCAGGAACGGTGACCATAGGACTCAGAGGGTCGGAATCATCGAATACCATCTCAATGTCATAACCGGAAAGCATCCAGTTTTCGCAGATGATGGTATTTTTCTTCGAAGGATGGAGCCTGGTGTGCACCAGTCTCTGGTATGAGCCGTAAGGATTGTAGGTCTGAAGGAAGGTGGAGGACAGCACGCACCATCCGGTAAAGCCGTTGATGTCGAAAGGACAGCTCTTCATCAGCTCCACTCTTGTCGTGCGTCCCACATAAGGCATCTCAAGCGCGTCCGGCATCACAAGGCTGAGCGTGAAGCTGAGCGACTCGGACGGTCCGATATTGTCATATATCCCGTGCACCCTCACATCAGAACGCAACTCGCCTGCCTTGATGGTAACGGTGTTGGATTCGAGCCGATAGTGGACAGTCTCGATGGCGGTACTGCCCTTGTCGATGATTTCGACTCCGAAAGTGCGGTCATAATTGCGGGCAACCGTAGAGACAACGGGGATGCTGATGTATTCCACATCCTGCTGTACGGCATAGACCCTGGCAGTGTCGGCAAACATAACATATTCAGCATCATCGTAGGTGGTGTAGTGCTCCCGGCAGGATGATGCAAATACGGCGATGAGGCCGGCAATGAGTATATACTTTGTTTTCATCATTCTTATCTGTTGCTTTCGTTAGGCTGAATCTCCGAACCCGGAGCCTCGATTTCGTTTCTTGGGATAGGCCATACGAACAAAGGGTCGTCGGCTGAGACCTTCAGCGTACCACCGTCCTCCACGCAGGAGCTCTGTGCGCTGCGTTCGAACCCCTTGTGCCAACGTTTGAGGTCCTGCAGGCGGAAGCCCTCCATATAGAGTTCGCGCACTCTCTCTGCCGAGATAACGTCAAGCCAGTCAGACTCCGAAACAGAAATGTTACCTCCGGTACTGAAGCGCGTTTTGCGCAAAGTGGTGAGGTCTGTACTTGCTTTCGAGAAGCTTCCCTTACGGCAATAGGCTTCTGCCCTTATCAGATACTGCTCCGCAAGGCGCAGAATCTTAGGCATGCATACGTGATAGATATTGAGCGAAATGAGAGCCTGATTTCCAAAATACTTCACCAGCAGCGGGCAGCTCAGCTTGTGGCTGTAGTTCGTCTGTCCTGTTGCAAAATAGCAGCTGTACCTCTGGTCGCCGCTCTGGTAGAGATTGAGCGCGGTTTGCGAAGGCACGAAGTCAGGATAATAGTAATAGTAGTCGCGGGTGAACCCGAGGAATACCGAACCTATGGCTGAACCGTAGGAAGTGGAGGTATAGCCCAGCTTGAAAATGTTCTCGTATGAGGCATCATTGGTCCAGAGAAACTGGAGCAGAGTCTGGGAACTGCTGTAGTTGGAGTGGCAGTCCGCAAGAGTGTAGTCCCCGCTCCCGATAACCGTGGTGGAATGCTCTATTGCGGCATCCCAGTCCTGCATATAGAGCGCTACCCTTGCCCAAAGAGCGTGAACCGCCCCGTTCTTGGCATAGACCGCATCGAAGCTGTTGTCCTCAGGGTCGAGCAGCTCCTCCGCCTTCTGAAGGTCTGAAAGCACAAGTTCGTAGGACTCCTTGAGGGATGCCCTCTTCGAAGGCTTCTGGCCGAAATAGCTTGTCGCAAGCACGACTCCGAGTTCGTCTGCTGCTGTCTGCGGCTCGTAGGCCTTGCAGAACAGCTTGATGAGCTCGCTGTAGGCAAGGGCCCTGCAGAAATAGGTCTCCCCCGTGAGGGCATCCAGCTGCTGGATCTGAGTATCGTCGGTAAGGCTTTCCTTGAGCGGACCTACCATATCGAGATAATAGTTGCACTGGCCGATGGCATCATAAAGTGACGAATAGACCGCCTCTATATCCATATTGTCGGAACGGATGTCCCATTGCCAGAGATTGACATAGGTATTGGAGTTGCCCTGCACTGCGTGCACGAGGTCCGCCTGTATGTCCGGGCAGACTGTAAGACGGCCGCTGTAGAGGCTTCCGCCCTTGAAGGTGTTGTATATGCCGTTGACTATCTGCTCGGCATCGGTAAGGTTCTGCATTCCCTTGTCGATGGGAATATAGTCCCCCGGAACCTTTTCGAGGCAGGAGCCGAGCGTAAGGGCCGCTGCAAGGATGAGTGTCGTTTTGAGAATATATTTCATCATATTGCTTCCTTTTAGAACGTGAGGTCAAGACCGATTGTGAACTGGCGGGACATAGGATACTGCGCAGCGTAGATATTGCTTACACCCTCCGGGTCAAGGCCGCTGAATCCGGTGAGGGTGAAGAGGTTCTGAGCCTGGGCATAGATGCGCAGCTTAGGGAAGCTGTAGGCGAGCATAAGGTTCTTCAGGCGGAGGAACGAAGCGTTCTCGAGCAGACGGCTGTCGAACTCGGTAAATACTCCGTGCCTCGGGATATCCGTAATATCTCCCGGCTCCTTCCATCTGTCGAGGAGCCTTCGGGACTGGTTGTAGGTGGCAAAACGGCCGTTGGACTCGTCGAAGTAGCGGTCGTTGTTGACCATATAGCGCTCCCCTACCCAGCTGAACTGGGCGCTGAGGCTGAGCCTGCGGTAGGACAGCATAGTGCCGAAACCGCCCTGAAGAGGGGCGTTGCAGCTCTTGCCGAGCATCACGCGGTCGGAGTCGCGCAGTTCGTTTGTGAGATTGCCGTCCTTGTCATACCAAAGGGCGTCTCCGTTTGCAGGATTGACTCCGGCATAACGGTTCATATAGAACTCTCCGAGAGGATGGCCCACAACGAGCTTGGTGTTGGTATTGGCATTCTCGTACTCGTCAACGCCGTTGTAGAGCTCGGTGATGCGGTTGAGATTGTAGCCCACATTGAAATTGAAGTTCCACAGGAAGTCGGCAGTGCGGATGATGTCAGCGCTGAGATTGAGCTCGACACCGGTATTGATCATCTTTCCGACATTCTCCCAGCGGTAGCCGTAGCCGTTGGACTGGGCGTAGGACAGAGGCACGGCCATAAGCATATCGGTGGTGTACTTCAGATAGTACTCCAAATCCACATTCAACCGGCTCCACAGGCCTGCGTGAAGTCCGAGATTGGTAGTCCAGCAGCTTTCCCAGGTCAGGTCTTCGTTGCCCGGCTGGACAGGACGCATTGCGCTGTCTCCCATATAGTTGCCGTTGCTTCCAATGAGTTCGAGGTGCTCATAGTTCGGAATTGAGGAGTTGCCGGCTGTACCTGAGCTGAAGGACAGCTGGGCGTTGGAGAGCCAGTCGCGCCAGTCCGAGGCGAAGTCCTCGTTGCGAAGGTTCCACATAAAGCCCACGGCTCCGAAGGTTCCCCAGCGGTTGTTCTTGCCGAAACGCGAAGAGCCGTCAGTTCGCAGGGAGGCTTCGAAGTAATATTTGTCAGCGTAGCTGTACTCTCCCCTTCCGAAGAAAGATACGCGCGCATAGTCAGAATCCGCATAGCTGGTCCAGGATGTTACCCTGGTCGCAAAGCCTATATCCGTAAGGAAGTCATTGGTCTGCCCCTTGCCGGTGACGGAGAAGCCTTCAGTATGGTAATCCTCCCCTTCCTGGCCGAGCATAAAGGTGAAGTCGTGCAGCTGGTCCAGATTGAAACGGTAGGTCAAGGTGTTGGATATCTGGAGGTTGAGAGCATCGGCAGATGACCTTGACGCTGTTCCCTCACCCTGGTTCGGCAAGTAGCTCGGGAAGGTCTGGCCGAAGCCTGTGGTGTGGGAGAAGTCAGCTGAAACCTGGGAGCGGAAGACGAGGTTCTTGAGGAATTCGATTTCCGCAAATCCCATTGCAAGAGCCTTGTACTTCTTGTATTTCACAGGGTTGTTGGCAATCCATTCGAGAGGGTTCTGGCCCTGGCCCTTCCAGGAGCCGTCGCTTATCGAGGCAAGGCTGCCGTCTTCCTTGTAAGGATTCCAGTAAGGGAGCATGAAGCGGGCTGCGGAAATAGGGGTTACGAGCGTGTAACTTCCTTCGTCAGCCTGCATTATGTTCTGGTAGTTGAACATTGTGTTCACGCCTATTTTGACATTCCTTCCGATTTTCTGCTCGAGGTTGGAACGGAAGGAGTAGCGCTCGAAGCCGGAGGATGGGGCTATACCGTCCTGGTTGTAGTAGGCTCCGGATACGAAATAATTCGTCTTGTCGGTAGCTCCCGCAACCGAAAGTTCGTAATTGTGAAGCAGTGCGGCATCATTATAGACAGCATCGAGCCAGTTCACATCCGTCTGACGGAGAATATCATAGTTCTGGCCCTTGTCCATTCCGGTCTCGATTTCGTACTGTATGCGCTCTTCGGTATTCATCAGGTCCCATTTGCCGTAGGCTATGGATGAGACACCGGCCTGGGCCTTGAAGCTGATGTTGGCCTTGTCGGTGTTGCGTCCGCGCTTGGTGGTGATGACAATCACGCCGTTGGATGCGCGTGCGCCATAAATCGAAGTGGAAGATGCGTCCTTGAGCACTGACATACTCTCTATGTCGGACGGGTTGATGGTGTTGAAATCCGACGCGGAGATGGCAATTCCGTCAAGAATGTACAGAGGTGCAGTGCCGGAATTGATGGAGTTGGTGCCTCGGATGACCATAGTGGCCGATGCGCTCGGTTCTCCGCTGGAGGAGAGGACGGTGAGTCCGGCAACCTGTCCCTGGAGTGCCTGGTCGAAGGCCGGAGCCGGGGTATTCTCGATTTTGTCAGCCTTGACAGTCGATACCGAGCCTGCAACAGTTCCCTTCTTCCTCACACCGTAGGCAATCACTACCGCATCCTCGAGTTTGAGGCTTTCGGTTTCCATTACGATGTTGAGTTCGAGGGATTCGGCCTGGGGGACGGTGTGTTTCACATCTTCAAAGCCTATGCAGCTGAAGAGAAGCCGGGTCCCGGCATCGACAAGAATCTCATATCTGCCGTCGAAATCGGTAATTACTCCGTTTCCTCCCTCATCCATTACACCGGCACCGATAAGCGGCAGGCCATCGTCTGCAGAAGTCACGGTTCCGCTGACTTTAACTTTGGTCTGGGCCAGAGCCGTCGAGCAGACGAGCATCAGAAGCAGACCTGAAATACAATGCTTCAATCTTATCATCAAATAAACTAATTATCAAGCAAATGTGTCAAACTATGTAATCCCGATGGCTATCCGGTTTAGCATAATACCGAGCCGCCAGGGCGCGAAGTTAACAAAATTATCCGAGATTTCCGGTAGCAGAATCAGTAAAAACAAATCTCGGAGCAGGAAATCAGAGTCTCGTGGCTGATGCGCCAAGGCTGGGAAGGCTTGAGCACAGTCACTGAACCGTCCTTCGAGATGAGTTTGACTCCTTTCACTGTTTCTCCAGCTATATTGCTGATTATCAGCACTCCGCTCTCAAGCTTAAGTTCAATGCGTTTGAAGGCAGGCTTTGTAAGGGTATAATACGGCTCGCCGGGGCAATCCGGATAAAAGCCCATCATCGAGAACACAGCCCAGGCGGACATAGTGCCCGTATCGTCATTGCCCGGAAGACCGTCTGGCTCAAGAGTGTAGTATTTGTCGAGCAGCTGCGAGACAAGGCGGTGCGTACGCCACTGCTCCCCCGGGAAACGGCTGAAAAGATAAGGATAGGCTATATCCGGTTCATTGGAAGGGTCATACAGCCCCTCGTCAAAGACCTTCTGCAGCCTGTCCACGAATTTGCGGCGTCCTCCCATCAGCTTTGCCAGCCCCTGGACATCGTGAGGAACATAGAAAGTATAGTTCCACGCACTTCCCTCGTGGAAGCCCGGCACGTGCTCGAAATTCTCGCCCTGACGGGGATTGAAAGGCTCCAGGAAGCTGCCGTCAGCATTCAGAGGGCGAAGCGTGCCGTACTCCTTGTCATAATACTTGCGGTACCCCAGCGAGCGCTCCCGCATCAGCGAGGCATCTTCCTTGTGCCCCAGCGCCCCGGCAAGAAGCGAAAGCGAATGGTCGGCGACATAATACTCCAGCGCGTGCGAAACCGAATTGTCGCCGGACAGGTCGGCGGCATAGCAGCCCAGCGGCACGAAGCCTTCAGACAGATAATGGTCTATGTCCGGACGCAAAGGGTTCTGCGCTCCCGGGGTGGTTGCGGACTTCAGGAAGGCCTCATAAGCCGTCCGGACATCGAAATCCCTCAGGCCCTTGAGATAGCTGTCCGTAATCACGCAAATGGCGGGGTCCCCTTCCATAGTGAAGGTCTCCCGCCCGAAAAGTTCCCATTTGGGCATCCAGCCCCACTCCTTGTAGATATCCACCATAGAGCGGAGCATATCCGTCTGTTTTTCCGGATAGAGAAGAGTCAGCAGCTGATGCAGATTGCGGCAGGTGTCCCATAGGGAAAAAACGGTATAGCGGGAATGTCCCGGCTCAACCTTGCCCGTGCCGCCGCTTTGCATAAGCGGATACTCCCCGTTTGCATCATTGAGTATATTGGGATGAATAAGGCTGTGATACAGAGCAGTATAGAATACTCCCTTGCGATGCTCGTCACCCTCAAGAGCCACGACTCCAAGGGTTTGCTCCCATTTGTCTTCAGCCCTGGAGCGGATTTGGCTGAAACTTCCCTGCTCCGCTTCCAGGTTTTCCCAGGCATTAGCGCAGCTCACGAAAGATACCGCCATCTGCAGTTCCACAGCCTCGCCTTTGGCAGTGTCGAAACTCAGCCAGCAGCCTATGTCATCACCTGCAAGCTCCCTTTCGTAACCCTTGTATATCTTGTATTTGCCGTTATCCGGAGTCCACTCCGCCTCCACGCCCTTCATTTCGGGCTGCTTCTTCCAGAAACCGGACTCCTTCGGCGTCTTGTTTACTCTTATCGCGAAATAAACCGGGAACACGGCTTCGGGATTGTAACAGAAAGTCCCCGCCATCCGCATCCCCTCGTACTCGGTGGCGCTCACCCTGCGGAGCCAGGCTCCGCTCTCATTGGTAAGCCCCTGTCCGAAATTGATAAGGATATTTCCCCTCCCTTCAGGGTATATATAGCGCTCGACCGAGGTGTGCTCAGTCGCGCTCACTTCGGCAAAGATGCCGTATTTGTCCAGATTGCAGCAGTAGTAGCCGGGGGCACTCTGCTCGTCTGAAATCCCTGTACCATAAAGATGATAGTCCACCGCAAGAGAACCGCCGGTAGGCATAGTTAGCGCCAAACCCACTTCGGGACATCCTACACCGCTGAGATTCACGTGCGAAAAGCCTGTGAAATAGCAGTTGTCGGCACTGTATGGAGCCGACCACCACCGGCTGTCCTTATCGTAGGTGTTTTCGTCTGAACCCATCACATTGAACGGAGTGACGCTCATCAGTCCGTTGGGGCATACGGCACCGGGATTGGTAGTGCCGAAATTCGAAGTTCCTACAAAAGGATTCACATACGGGGAAACTCCGGAAAAAAGGAGAAGTAAAGCAATAATCGGGCGGACTATCATCATAGAACTAAAGTATATTTGTCTTCTTTATGAAATCCACGATTTCATCGACATAGCCGAAGGCAAGACCCACGACCGTGTCAGCGCAACCGTAGTATATGGCAATGCGTCCCGTCTGCGGGTCGTGCAGCTCCGCACAAGGGAAACAGACATTGGGCACATCTCCTACACATTCGTAAAGGGTCTCCGGATGCAGCAGATAGGCTCCGGTGCGGGCTATCACCTTCCAAGGCTCCTCCAAATCGAGCAGGGCTGCTCCGAACGAATAGTTGTAGCCCTGACAGGTATGGTGGACTCCGTGGTAGAAGAGCAGCCATCCTTCGGAGGTCTCAATCGGAACCGGACCGGCTCCCGTCTTGCAGCACTGCCAGGCACTCTTATCGAAAGGAGTCGGACCCATCACAAAGCGGTGGCGGCCCCAGAACTCAAGGTCCGGAGATTCAGAATAGAATATATCCCCGAAAGGGGTATGCCCCGTGTCGGAAGGGCGCGAGAGCATTGCGTAGCGCCCTCCTATCTTGCGCGGGAACAGCACTCCGTTGCGGTTGTACGGAAGGAAGGCATTCTCCAGCTTGTGGAATTCCCGGAAATCCTCCGTCCAGGCAAGACCTATGGTAGGACCGTGGTAGCCGTTGCACCAGGTCACGAAATACCTGTCCCCTATTTTTGCAACCCGGGGGTCATAGCCGTATTCGTCAACTATTTTCAGAGGCTCCTTTTCAAGAGTCCAATGGATGCCGTCCTTCGAAAACCCGAGATGCAGGGTCATCCTGATATTGGTATCGTCACAGCGGAAAACCCCCGCGAAGCCGTCCCTGAACGGGACGACCGCGGAGTTGAATATGCTGTTGGAGTCGCTCAGGGCATCACGCCCGATTACCGGATTTCCCGAATATCTCCACAAGGGTTTCGTGCAACCCTGAGGGCGGTCCTCCCAAGGCATTCCAGGGAGGACATCGCCTTTCATCAATACATTCATTTTCAATCAGTTTACCATAACCTCATCAACAAAGAGGAAAGCCTTTGCTCCGGCTCCCGGATGCCAGTCAGGCAAAGTGTCAATTGTAGCTGCCTCAACTTTGAGCCATTTGACTTTGCAAGGTTCCTCAAGGGAAAGCGTATAGGACCTGATGCCGTCAGCCTCGTCCGGTCCTTCTGCAGGGAAGGCGATATGGCCGAGCTGGGTGTAGTTCTCTCCATCCTCCGATGCGGACACTTTCATCCATACCGGTGCAAAGATATAATTTCCTTTGTCGGAAAGGCACTCTATCGTCACGCTGCTCACCTTTTTTTTCAACTGGACAGCCAAAGCCAGAGGCTCGCCCTCGAACCCTATCCATGCGCCGCTGGCGAAGGTCTTGTCTCCCCTCTTGCCGTCAAGAAGCTCCTGCGGTGCGTGGAAACGGTAGCTTGAATGAGGCTCACTTAGAAGCACGGCCTTTTTGCCAAGTGCCTTGTGGGTTACGGAAGGCAGAGCCTTCTGCTCCTCATCCATCCTTCTGTCAAAGATATGGGTGGCATAGTTCACGCCCAGAGCGTCATAGATATTCTTCATATTGGCAAGGCTGGCGCGGAACCTTTCGAAATCCTTGTTCTGCGGTTCACACCACTGCACCTCGCTCAGAGCATCCAAACGCGGAAGAAGCATATACTCCACGCCCTTGAATTCGCTTATGTACTCAGTCCAGATGTTCGCCTGGACACCCAGTATGTGCGAGCACTCCTCAGGGCTCATTCTGTCGTCATAAGGTTCGTAGGAATAAACCCTGTTCACCGGCAGGTATCCGCCTATCGCCAGAGGCTCATTCTCCTGGTCCCGGCTCTGGTAGTAGTCGAAATAGCAGAAGATGTTGGGAGTCATAATGGCATTGCGCCCGCTTTGTGCAGCCTTGATGCCTCCGGCGGCTCCGCGCCAGGACATAACGGTGGCGCTTTGCGAAATATTGCCGTCCAGCACCTCGTCCCAGCCGATTACCCGGCGTCCGCGATCGTTGAGGAAGGACTCCACCCGGTTCATCACATAGCTCTGAAGATAATCCTCAGCGGTAAAGTGCTCATCGTCGCGCAGTCCTAGTTCCTGTATTCTCTTCTGGCATTTCGGGCAGTTCTTCCACATAGTCTTGGGGCATTCGTCTCCTCCTATGTGGATGTACTCGGAAGGGAAAATGTCTATCAGTTCCGAGAACACATCCTCCAGCAGGGCGAAGACCTTCTCATTGCCGGCACACATCACATCGTCGGATACTCCCCATTTGGTAAGCACGCCGAAAGGACCTCCGCTGCAGCCGAGTTCCGGATATGCTGCTACAATTGCCTGGGTATGGCCCGGCAGGTCTATTTCAGGAATAATGGTGATGCCTCTTGCAGCGGCATATGCAACCACCCGGCGGAGCTCTTCCTGGGAGTAGAAGCCGCCGTAGCGCACTCCGTCATTGGAGGTGAAATCCTTTCCCACCATAGTACCCTCGCGCCAGGCTCCTACCTGAGTAAGGCGCGGATGGCTCCTGATTTCTATTCTCCAGCCCTGGTCATCGGTAAGATGCCAATGGAAGCGGTTGAGCTTGTGCATTTCCATCAGGTCCAGCAGGGAGCATATTTCCTCCACGCTGAACATATGCCTGGAGCAGTCCAGATGAAGGCCGCGGTAACTGAAACGCGGACTGTCGCTGATTTCCATCGCAGGGACCGTCCACTTCACTCCTTCTTCGGCAGGACCTCCCCATATTGCTGCAGGGAGCAGCTGCTTGAGGGTCTGCACCGCATAAACGAAACCGTTGAGCGATGAAGCCCTCACTTCGAGGCTCCTTCGCGTCGATGCAATCTCATACGCTTCGCCGGCAAGGGTAATGTCACAGATGAATCTAACGCTGTTCTCCCCTTCCGTGCTGATGCCGGAAGCCTGTCTGAAACAACGCTCGAAACCTTTTGCGTAATTGAGGCTCGCTTCGTCCATGGAAGAATCATATTCGAAGCGGGCCCTTGAGAAATCAAACTCCCCCCTGTGCAGGCTCACCCGGGAAGGCGCCGGAATCACGGGAATGCTCCCGGAATTTCCGCAGGCCGACAGAAGAACTGCACAGAGGAGAATAAATAGGCTTTTCCTGAAAAAAGTCATATTATTAGTTGAAAACGGATATCTCACCAACTATTGTACCAAAGTAAGCATCGTAATAGTAGGTGTAGTTGAAATCCTGCAACTCATCATTCCATCCGTTCTGGTAAACATAGAGGCAGGCCGGCAGGATAATCATACCAACAACCTTCTTTCCTTCAAGCTTGGCTGTAAGGTCGATTGCATAGTTGCTGTAGGATGCCTCATTGATGAGGAAGTCCGCAGGTGATGGAGCATAACCCGGAATTTCAGCAATATTGTTGCTTGAGCCGAGCATAGGGCAGAAGGTATAGTAAGCCTCATCGGCAGTTTCGTCTCCATATTCTGCACCGTAGCCATAGGTCTTGTCCCAGGTGTAGTCTTCGTCACCCTCATATTGGAACATTACTGACAGGCGGCGTGCACGGTAGAAGTAGTACTGGGAATCAGTGTTCATGGATACTATGAGGCCCTTCAAATCCGTAGGTTCGTTGAATTTCACTTCAGCAAAGCATCCGTAATAGGCACTGTAGTCTTCTGCATAAACATAATCGCCTGCCTCGGAATCATAATATCCGCTATAGCTGTACCACTCGGTATTGACATCACCATCAAAAGCATTGTCAAGTTCCCAGCCCTCGTCGGAGAAGCCCTCGAAGCCAGGGTATGAGGCTACGGTGAAATCAGTTCCATTGCCAAGCTTGCTCCATCCTTCCGGTACTATGTCTCCATTGAGACGGTTGTAGGCGAACTTCACATTGACCACAGCTGCTGTAGTGCTGAGAACTGCCTTTCCTTCGGTTACCTCTACGGTAAGAGGAAGAAGATATGAGCCGAACTCAGTCACAGTTTCCGGATTGAGGGTAACAGTTATGGCCTCGCTCTCGGATGCATCCTTTGCAAGGGTGAGAGTTGTAGCGGAAATGGTGTAGGCAGCCTCAGGAAGCAGGGTCCAAGGGCTGGCAACCAGGCTCGCATCAACTTTGAGATTAACAGTGATATCAGCACCGGCAGGCTCGGTGGAAGCGAGCTTGACACTGAAAGAAGTAGCGCCAACGGTGCTCACTGCTCCGGTAAGGGCGTCATAGTTGACAACATAGTTCACCTCATTGGCAGTTGCTGTACCGGTGGTGAGATAAACGGTTGATTCAGGAACTTCCACTGCTGCCGGGTCTTTCTGGCAGGAAGCGAATGTTGCAAGAGCTGCAACAGCGATTGCTGAAAAAACAAAAATACGTTTCATAAAAAATTGGGTTTAACAGTTGTTTATTAGTTTCAATAAATTATAAATCAAGCAGTTTGTCGGTATCCGTACGAACCGGACCCATCCATTGCCAAGCAGCGGAAGGATCGCTCAGATAGGTCTCGACATTTGTGGTAAGGTCTATGTCGTTGCCGTGTCCGGTGGCATCGTGAAGCAGTGTTCCCTCCCCCTCGTTGCACTTCCAGTATGCTTCCAGGCCTTCTGACTGAGGATTGACGGCATACATATTGTCCGCGATTTGGGATTTGGTCCTTGCCACTGACCAGAAGCGCACTTCGCTGTAGCAGTAGGAATTGGTGTGCCAGGTCTTTGAAGCAGCTCCGAAGAAAGCCTTCTCCAGATAGTTGGCAGTGCCGTAATCCGGCTTGTTCTCCCTGAGAACCTCTGCTCCGTTGATGTAGGTGATGAGGTTGCCGTCACCCGTGCAGACCAGCGCCACGTGGTACCACTTGGTGGTGAGAGGCCCTGCCCAGGTGTAGTTCTCGTTGTATTTTATCTTGATATTCAGGGAGTTGTCAATTTGGAAGCGGCAATATATCTCTCCCTTTCCGGAATACTCGCTGTTGTCCTCCGGATACATCATAAAGAAGGCCTCGTTCTCCTTGTTCAGGGCCCTCGGAGCAACTCTCATCTCAACGGTATAGGTATTGATGGCGAATTTCTCGTGAAGGGATACATAAGCTGAGGACATAGGATTGATTTGGAAGCCGTTTGTGATGATTACCTGCTCGAAGGTGTATATCATAGTCTTTTTGACCTGGAGCGCAGGAGTACCGTCAGAAACCTCTGTAATGGTGAACGGGAGGGCATACTTGATGCCGGAAGCCATCATTTCGTCCGTATATGGCTTAACGTTTACCACCAGTCTGTCGGCAGTGCTGTGACCTGCCTCTACGGTTACATCGCAGGCCTTGAAGTCGTGCGCGCCATCAGGCAGAATCTGCAGGTCGGTGCCGTTGCGGCGATTGTACTCGTCAAGAGCCTCCCGGCTGAGTTCCAGCCTTACGGTGACATCCTTGTCCAGCCGGCTTGCGCAGCGCACGGTGGCGCTTACCTGGGCACCGTCAGTCTCATTGAGAATCACCTTCTCCAAGTTGCCGGATGAGGCCTCGCTGATATAGAAGGCATTCTCGAGCGCTGGATTCAGGGCGTCATTGCAGGCGCTCAGCGCAAATGTTGCAGCCAGGGCGCATAATATGCTGTATCTAGCTTTCATTGTCTTACTTGATTACTGGGTTCATAATGGCAATTGCATTGCGCACATACGGATAAGTACCGTCCAAGCCCGGGATTTCGTAGCCGTATTCGATATGATAGGCTCCCCATCCTCCCTTGCGCACAGGCACTCCGTTAATCATCGGTGTCCAGCGGGCCATACCCTCGACAGAGCGCATAGAGGTATTGCCGTAACGGTCTTTCCAAGGGCCGCCGCCGGTTTCTGCAAGGCCGTTCTCGAAATTCTCCAAAAGCAGGTAACGCTGAGCTACCCATTCAGCAGAGAGGCCTGCCTTGGCGAAATTGGCAACTGATGCTTCGAAACGCACATCCATCATGGCATCGCTGCCGCTTCTGCCGCCTCCGCTGTAGGCCTGTGTTGCGATATAGTCGAAGTGCTGTCCGGCCTCCGGGGTAATGCTTTCCGGGGCTCCGTCAATCATCAGTATCATCTTCTTGCCCTTTTCCCGGCCTATGCGGTCAAGGTTGCTTCTCATCCTCTGCACGAAGCGCAGGGACCTTTCGTTGTAAACCCAGGCATTTGAGCCTGAAAGGGTTCCTCTTTCTCCTACAAGGTTGCCGTATCCTCCGGCATAACCGTACTCATAGTCGAAATCGAAGCCGTCGAGATTGTACTTGGCAATGGTGTCGCAAATCGCATCCGCATATTTGTCCACTGCAAGCAGGGCATCCGCCTGCTGGGCTTCAAGGCTGGCATAGGCGGAAGCAGGCCTGAGTCCCCAATATGCCATTCTGGCTTCATCAGTATCGGTATATGAAACTCCGTCAATTGTCACTGAGCCGCTCTCGCCTATGGTCCTTGCAATCCAGGTAGGGGTACACTGGTCTCCGATGGAGGCTACGATAAAGACGGCGAGGCATTTCATTCCTTTCAGCCTCTGGGCTTTCTCGAGGTCGCGCTTCTGCGAGTCGCCCAGATTGCACCAGCAGCCCCAGAGGGAAACCATATCCAGGCTGTCCGGAAGGCCCATAAGGCTCAGCTTCATATTGACCACATCAGCCCCGTTCCAGCCCGAATAGTAGCCGAAGCAGATCTGGTGGTCAGACTCCCTGTAGGCCCTGAGGGCCTCGTAGTACTCCTCCGTCTTGATGTTGGCGGTCAGGTCAGTAGGCCTGTAAGGCTCAATGGAAGTCCACTTGGAGCAGGCCGCAGCACAAAGCAGGGCCGCAGCCGCAATTATGTATGTTCTGATTCTTTTCATATTGTGCTGTCCTATTTCTTAGCCCACCAGAGCTTGGTTGTGAAATCGTCCGGACCGGAGAGCATTGCCTGTGCGGCGATTACATTCTCAGCGTTGTTCTCCATCTCCTTGACTGAGAATGGCAGGCGCTCGGCAACCACAAGGTTCTTGTACTTTGTCTCGACGCTGCGGTAAACCGGGAAGAACTTCGGAAGTCCCGTGCGGCGGTAGTCGCACCAGGTCTCGTGGCCCAGAGGGAACTGGGCGAGGTATTTCTGCACCATCAGGCGCTCGTAGTTTGCTGTGTCATTACCCTCCTCCCAGGCAACCGTCACCGTACTCACCGGCTCTGCATCCTCGCCTGAAAGCACGCTGGAGGTGTATGCCGCCTGGCTGCGGGTGTTGTCGGCGAGATATTCGGCGGAGCCGCCCACATTCCACTGCTCGAAGGAGAGAGCTACTCCCTTCTCGTAGAAGTCCTTGGCGCTGCCGCCCATATTCCATCCCTTCATCGCGCCCTCTGCCATCAGGAAGGCAGTCTCGGCGGCGGTAAGAAGCGGATAGGAGTCATATTGCTCCACACCCGGGGCGGAATGCTTCACAAAGTCATTGCGTTTGCAAAGCGTCCCGGCACGCACACCCTCAACCTCGCTGAAAGAATCGGTAAAGCTTGCCTTCTCGAAGTAGGCCTCAAGACGCGGGTCCTCATAGCCCTTGAGGTAGCTGACAAGGTCTGCGCAGGCTCTGGTGTCATTGTAACCCTTGGCCACGCCCCAGAAGGCACTCTCTATTGTTCCCATCCTGCCGCTGACCATATTGAACAGGGCATTGTCGGAATTGGAAGTTATTACGCCCCTGCTTACGGCCTTTTCGGCATACTCGCAGGCCTGCTGGGGAGCAGGGTTGCTGATACGCACGGCAAGCCTGAGCATCAGGGAGTTAGCAAACTTGAGCCATTTGTTCCAGTCGCCCGAATAGATACGGTCGAAATTGGCCATTGTGGCGGTTCCGTCCCAGGAGGCAACCAGCTCACTCATATCCTCGATTGCCTCGTCGAGTTCTTCGAGCATAGTGAAGTAAACCTGGTCATCATCATCGTAAGGGACGTGGAAACTGCTCATGCTTACCTGTGAATACGGGATAGGGCCGTACTGGTCGGCAAGGCGGTGCATTACCGCTACCCTCATTATCCTTGCCCAGGCGTAGTTGATTCCTTCGTAGCCTGTGATTTTGCCGACTTCCGAGAAGGATGTATAGAAGGCAAGGGCTCCGCTGAACGGATTGTCGAGCCAGTGGTTGCCGTCGTAGGTGAACCAGGAGAATTCTCCTGACCAGTCATCGGAATTGGAAATCATCATTCTGCCGTACACATCTCCGGTAAGGCTTTCGCAATGCTGGAAGTCTCCCCTGCCGGTGAGAGGCACGATGAGGGCCTCCATATTCGGGAAGAGAGCTCCGATGAGATTGTTGTCACCCATAAGCTCCTCTTCGGTGACACCGTCAATCTTCCTGTTTATCTCGCTGAAAAGGTCGTTGCAGGAGGTGAGAACGAGCGCTGAAGCGAGTACTGATATAATATGTATGTATCTGAGTTTCATAGCACTAAAATTCAAAGTTCACACTGAATCCCACATTTCTAAGGCTTGGCGACATAAAGTAGTCGTAGCCCTGGTTGTAAGTACCCGTGGAGGCTGTGCACTCCGGGTCGAAAGGCGCCTTGCAGTAAATCAGCCAAAGGTTTCTCCCGATAAGGGAAACACTCATCTTCAGCTTGTCCCGGAACCACTTCGAAGGAAGGGTATAGCCGAGCGAGAGTTCCTGGAGCCTTACCGTGGTGGCGTCATAGGTGTACTCGGAGAGTATGTCCCTTGCTACCTTATAGTAGCCTTCGGCATCCACCATTCCTCCGTTGACCCTGATTCCGCCGGCGTTTCTCGCATCGGCAGACGCCTTTGAAACTCCATAGTAGTCAAGATAAGACTGGGTAGGAGATACGCAGATTCCTCCGATTCTTGCAGTGAACAGGACATTGAGATTGATGCCCTTGTAGGAGAAGGTGTTGTTCCATCCGAGATTGGCCTTCGGAAGCACAGACCCGAGGTATTTCGGGTTGCTGCCCAAATCCACAGACATCACGTTGCCGGTTGAGGAATTGATGGCAATATTGCCTTCCGCATCACGGGCAAAATCCTTGGTGGCATATACATCTCCCATAGAGCCGCCCTTGACAAGGTAATTGGAACCCATATGGAGCTCCGAGACGCTGTAATGGGCGTCGGTCAAAGGGTCATAGTAGTCGTCGAGAAGTTCGGTTATGATATTCCTGTTCGCGCTGAAAGTTACGGCTCCGTCCCAGTAGAGGTCCTACAACTGGGTATTGTAGCCCAGCGAAGCCTCGAAACCCCAGTTGCGCACATTACCTGTCTGCACATACATCTGGGTGTATCCGCCTGCGGCAGCAGAAGTATTGACGGTAAGGGTCTGGTTCTTGGTGTCGGAAAGATACCAGGTCAGGTCAAGCTTGAACAGCTTGAGGAAACGGAAATCAACACCCACTTCCCAGGAGCTTGTTTTCTCCGGATAGAGCTTGGTCAGAGGCCTGTAGGATGGCAGGGTCCAGCTCTGGGTGGTATCATTCCATATGTAGGAAGTTCCCGTGAGGTTGACCGGAAGAGGCGATCCCACATCTGCCCAGGATGCCCTGACTTTCAAGAAATCCACCCACTGAGGCATATCCAGCATCTGTGAGATGACTCCGGAAAGGCCCACTGAAGGGAAGAAATATGAGAGCTGTTCGGTGTTTGCAAGAGTTGAAGACCATTCGTTTCGGGCTGTCACGGTGAGGAAGACTATGCTCTTGTAGCCAAGCACGGCACTGGCAAACGCGGCGATGTCCATCCTGCGGTAATTGCTCTGCGAAGGTCCGCCCTGAGTCCTGTCGATATTATAGACATTGAATACATTCGGAAGGAGCGAAAGGCCTCCGGAATAGCCGTTTTCGGAGGATTTTTCCGCAGACCAGTTGCCGCCGATATTGGCTGTCAGGTTCAGGTCCTCCCAACTTTTGTTGATATTGACAAGCAGGTCGGCATAGGTCTGCTTGAAAGTACCCCTCGTCTGTGAATAATAACCCGTCTCGCTTCCCTGAGTCCAATAGGTGTTGGTTGAAGCCGAATATTTGTTCTCGTAGAGGTTCAGGGAGTTGTCCTTACGGAAACGGGCCGTGAGGTTCAGCCAGTCGAGCACGTCATAGGACAGATTGGCATTGATTATATACCTTTCCTTCGAGCTTTGACGCAGCTTTTCGTACATTTCCCAGTAAGGGTTTTCGATGGCTGCATTGAAGGCTCCCTGCCAGTTCCATCTCTGGACATAGATATTGCGCATAGGGTCCCATTCCTTGTAGAGACGGACTTCGTTGAAATCCTCTCCGCGAGGCCAGAGATATACCATCTCAAGAGGGTTGTAGTATATACCCTGCGAGACCATATTCTGCAGGTTCTGAATGACATAGTTGACACCGGCATCCAAGGTCATCCTGTCGTCGAGAAACTTGGTGGTGTTCCTGAAGGTGAAGTTGTAGCGGTTGTATTCGTTGTTCGGAAGAATACCGTCGGAGTTGTTGGCGGATACGCTGATATAAGACTGGTTGCGGGCATTGCCTATGGATACGGCAAGTGAATTGTTGATATTGGATCCCGTCCTGAAGAAGTCCGCCGGATTGTAATCGAGTGCTGTCCCCTTCTCTCCCCAGCTCATGAATTCTCCCGGGCGGTTGCCGTATTCGTTTTGGAATTCCGGCATCCTGAGCGGGCTGCTGAAGGTAGTATTGTTGCTGTAATTGAGTTTCACCTTTCCCTCCTCACCCTTCTTGGTGGTGATAAGGATAACGCCGTTTGCGGCATTTGAACCGTAGAGGGCGGCGGCAGCAGGTCCGCTGAGCACGGAAATCGAAGCAATATCTTCAGGGTTGAGGTCGGATATGCCTTCGCCTCCCGGCTGTGCGGCATACATCGCACCGCCTTCAGCCGAACCGATGTCTCCGCCGGAATTGGAAATCGGCACACCGTCCACAACATAAAGGGCCTGGTTGGATTTGCTGATGGATTTCACACCGCGCATCACAACCCTGGCTGCTCCTCCCGGGCCGTTGGATGAGGCATTGATATTGACTCCGGCAATCTTTCCCGAAAGGGAGTTCATGAAGTTTGCGTCCTTGACGGCTGTGATTTTTTCGGAATTCACCTCCTGGACATTGTAGCTCAAGGCTTTTGTGGTACGCTTGATGCCGAGTGCCGTCACGACAACTTCCTCAAGGACCTGGTTGTCAGCACCGAGAGTGATGCTCAGGGGCTGCTCGTCAGAGGCTTTGAAGCGATAGGGCGCGAAACCCAGAGAAGAAACCACTATGGTGCTTCCCTTGGGAACTTCGAGGCTGAATGCACCGTCAATGTCCGTAATGGTACCCACCGTGGTGCCTTCCACCATCACTCCCGCTCCTATCATAGGAAGTCCAGTGTCTTCATAGACTACACCGCTGATGCGGATTTTTGTGCTCGTGTCCGTTTTCGGCTGCTGCTTGTGCACGGAAAGCACAATCTGCTTGTCTCGGAAGGAATAGACGATGTCAGTGCCTTTGAATACCTCGTCAAGGATATCGGAAATCTTTGAGGATGTGGTACTTACACTGACCAGACGTCCTTTGTTGATTTCCGTTTCCTTGTAGAGGAAAACATAATCGGAGTTCGCCTCGATTTTGTCGAGAACCTGCTCCAAAGGTACTTTGTCCATCTTTATGGCAGTGCGGAGCTGCTGTGCTGCGGCCGCCCAGGCAAATGCCGTCAAGATGACAAGAACAGCGATAAATCGTTTTGTTCTCATTTGTATGGTTGTTGGTTATAAAGTGCTTCTGTGGTTATGCTTTGCATGGCACAGCTTATTGCATATCGATACATACTATATTGCCCGGCAGGTACTCCCCGTTCGGAAGTCTGGAGTCTTCCATCCTCCAGCTGAACCCTGCGGTTGCGCTGAGGTAATCCAGAATCTGGGACAGAGTTTCGTTCCTGAATGTGGCCCTGTAAGTATCTGTTTCACTGATTGTTCCATTGACCCGGAAGCTTACGCCGAACTTGCGCTCGAGAGCTTTGAATACCTCGTCGAGACTGGCGTTGCGCAGTACCATCCTGCCGTCCTTCCACGCTGTGCTTTCATAGGTGTTGACCTGACTGCGCACCAGTTCACCGGTAATTTTGCTGTACTCAGCCTGCTCTCCCGGCACGAGGGTGAGGGTTTGGAGTCCCTCCACGAGGACATCCACGTGACCGTTTTCGAGAGTCGTGGTAATTATGTCGTCGTCACTGTAGGCTTCGACATTGAACCTTGTGCCGTAAACTTTGACACTCAGACCGTCTGAAGCACCTACATAGAACGGTTTCTCGGGATTTGCCTGCACTTCGAAATAGGCCTCTCCGTCAAGCTGCACCCGGCGGGTTTTCCTGTCGAAGCGGATAGGATAGCTCAGCGTCGAACCGCTGTTGAGCCATACGGTGGAATTGTCCGGAAGCTCATACCTCACTACTGCGCCGCGAGGTGCTGTGACACTTGCCATCTGTTTGCTTTCTGTCGGGAAGAAATGGACGGATACGAGTATGGCTGTTGCGGCAAGAAGCGGGATACTGAGACAGGCGGCTGCCCAGACAAGGCCGCGGAAGGCTTTCTGACGGCGTTCTGCCCTGATTTTTGCCATTCCTTTTTCGAAGGCTTTTTCGGAGTCGATTGACTCGACATATCTGATTGCCTGAAGCACTGATTGTGCCTTTTCAAGGCTATGGTTTTCTTTTGTCATTGATCCGGATATTTTTGAATTAATTCATTATTAATACAATCAAGATTGAAAAAAAGGACAGAGAATTTTGAAAATATTTGTATTTTTGGCCTGAAGATTTCTAAAAGGCGTTGATTTAATGGGCGTTAAGGAGAAGGAAAAGGAGTTCAAAGCGTTGTACCGGCAGTACTACGCCCCTTTCTGCCTGTTCGCCCGACATTTCGTGGATGACCCTGCTGTTTGCGAAGATTTGGTTTCGGATGTGTTTGTGAACCTGTGGAAGAAACTCGACGGGATATCTCTGATTCCTTCCACCATTCCGGCATATCTGAAGATGTGCGTGCGCAATGCCTGCCTGAATTATCTGAAGCATTCTGCCTATACGGAGGATTATGTGAAGGAGAGCCGTTTTGCGGAATATCTATATGAAGATACTCCGGATAAGGTTTATTCGGTTGATGAACTCTACCGTATGCTGTATGAGATTCTGGATACCCTTCCCGAGGCTCAGCGGGAGGTGTTTATGAAGAGTTATGTGGAAGGCAAGAAGCGGGAGGAGATTGCCGCCGAACTCAATCTCAGTGTCAAGACCGTCGGACGCTACAAGGCCAAAACCATCGAACTCCTCCGCACCGGCCTCAAAGACTACCTCCCTGTCATCCTCTCACTGCTCAGTCTGTAATCCCGACGGCAGGCTTTCCCTACCCACCTGCCGGCCTCCCGTTGTTTCCCCATGTGACACATCAGGTGCGAAATCGCCCTCACACGCACTTTTACCTCCTCATGTGTCACATCAGGAAGGTGGATGGATGCACTGTGGTGGATTTTGTATTTGAAAGCGCAAAAAACACCCCCTCAAATTGCTCTGGAGGCCTTCCAGAGGCCGAAAGCGCAAAAAAGAGGGGTTGAAATTGCCCGGCCGCAGGCGGGAGCCTGGAGCCGGGCGGGTAGTTAGTAGTATTGTTAAATGACAGAAAAAGATTTCAAAAATCAATAAGACTGGTCATCAACCCAAGGGTTGTCATTGAGGCGCCTCTCGAAACGGTTGATTGAGCAAAGAGCCACGATATAAACGATTCCGATAAGAATCAGTCCGATACCGAGAACTGTGCTGAGGGCTGCCCCACCGAAGGAAGGAGTAAGCACTGACATAAAGCCAAGCACTGCAGCAACAACTCCGAGAGTCAGATTGAGCCACCATAACTTGAAACCGATTTTCTTATAGTCGAAAGAACGGATTGCAAGATTGATTCCCTCGATAATCAGGAAAAAGGCGAACACCAAAGGAAGAACGGTAGCAAAAGCCAAATCGTGCTTCAAAAAGAAAATACCCAAAAGAATCTGCAGAATGGAAGACAGCAAAATGCTTCCGCTCTGAGGGAAATAACCCTTAAGATTGAACCAGTTCAAAAGGGTAGCGATACCGGAAATCAGTGAAATCAACCCGATAATCCACGCAAGTGAAATAAGGGTGGACATCGGTCTGCTGATGCAGATGACACCAAGAGCGATAAAAGCAACTCCTGTAATGCCCATATAAATTTTTCTGCTAGGTAACATATCAATAAAATTTAAACACGAAAGGTATCAATGTCAAATCTGATGCCACTGACAAACGGATGTTACAAAACAGAATATTATTGTAAAGAAACCAGCTTCAAAATGCCGTCAAACCCAGAAGAAAACTCTGCCTGACACTTCTCCTGACAGACATATCCGTCAACACTGACAGCTCTCTCCCAAACTGCCTCTCCAGAATGTACATACTCACTCAAAAGTTTCCCCGAAGGGTCAATCAGCCAGAAGCGCTTTCCCGAATAGGGCGAATTGCCTGCAGGAATGAAAGCGCGGATTTCATCGGCAAAACGGACAACACCATCCAGATGCTGGAGCTTGTGATAGCGTAAGTCTCCACTGGTGCGCACCAGCACGTCACCCAACTTGAGAGTGTCCTTGAATTCACTGGTAGTCCTGTTGCCTATGCTGAGTCCGGTAAGAATAAGTTTGTCCCCCTTGACCTCCCAACTGCTGTAGCACAAAGTCTTTGTCCCTATGGATTCTGCCATTCCCCTTTTGCTGGAAGGCGACTTTGCCGACAGACGGAAGCCCTGAACATAATTCCCGTTCTCCTCAATCCACTCCCCCATCAGCGGGGTATTGTCATAATTCATACAGGAAGTGCCAAGAAAAGCAGCGGCACACACGGAAGCAATAAAAGAGGTTCGTATAGAAATCATATGAAAAATGTATAATCCAACGAGCCTCTTCTCTTCAAATTCCAAGCCACAAAAGACTAATATCCCGAATTCTGGCTCAGATTGGGGTTCAACTTTATCTGGTCCAAAGGCACCTGTTCAAGGTAATACTTGTCCAGCCAGCCCTTTCCTGAAGCCAGAGGTCCGGCATAAGTATAAATCCAGCCGCTGCCGCTCTCGTCAGGGTCCGCAGAGCCAAACTGTTCTATCTTCTCATAATCCACAAACTTACCTGTATAAACACCCTTGCCGTAAGGCAGATTCTCAGAGCTCACCCACGCACCGCAAGGCTGGCGGTTCACATACCAAGGCGCTTTATGCCAACGCTTTACATCATAGAAAGACATTCCTGTACCCATAAGTTCAACGAGCCTTTCGCGCCTTATTTCCCAAAGCACCGGGTCAACCGGATAATTGGTCGCGGCATCGTAGCCCCTGGTCCAGGCCGCCGTGCCCTTGTCGCGCTTCGGGTCCCAGTCCTCGCCGATAAGGGAAACCGTCATAGGCTCCACCCCGCTGCGTTCGCGAAGCTTGTTGATAGTCGCGTCTGCAACCTCCTGGGTAAACTCTCCGAGCTCCCAGGCGGCCTCCGCATAGTTGAGCAGCACCTCGGAAATCAGGAAAACCGGTTTGTCGGAAGTCTGGTAAGCTTTGTTCAGCCCCTTCTCCCAGGAAGTATAGCTCTTCCAGAAATAGTAACCAGTCAGGCAGCGCATATAGTTGTCGGTCTGCGCGTACTTGGAGATATTGGGAGCCGAATGGCTCATGGAAGAAGTATGGTTGTGGGCAGGAAGCCGTTTGCTTCCAAGCACCTGCTCTCCTCCTCCGTCGTAGCACTTGGTATTCGGTCCGAACCAATCGATGTAGCGGCGGAACTTGACCGAATCCTCCTTCGAAATGACATAGCTGCCGCCGTTGAGACTCTCGCCCGGGCACCAGAAGGTCCACTGCTTGAAAGTATTGACATTGTCCGGCTCTTCAAAGGAAGCAATCCTCGCCTGCACCGGAGGCTCGAAGGTAATGGGAAGACGCGGGTCACGCCCCTCGAACACATCCCACAGGTCGTGCCCTGCTCCGCCTTTGTAGCCCGACTCGGCATTGGCGATGGGACGGCCGTTGCGCATCAGATAAAGGTCAATAGTAGCCTGCGGAGCATCGGTGGTATGCGCTGCCACGTGCACAAAATCGCTGAAGCGGTGGGTAAGCACACCGTCAAGGTATTGCTTGTACATAATCACGCCCGGCACTCCCTTAAGGTCCTCGGTAGTGTATTCATTGTCGAAGCCCGCAGCCGGGTAATGGTCATTGCCGTTGCCGCTGTAGAGCACCGGATAAGCCGCCATCAGCTCGCCCGAAACCTTTAGGCACTTCCGCAGCATTTCTTCGTAGTCCTCATCAAGGCCGTGATACTTCGCCCAGGTCGCCTCCCTCAGCAGGAAACGGCTAAGCGCAGCCCTGCAGCAATCCGCATTCACAGCATTGTCGCCATCGCGGGAACAGTCTCCGATGTTCTCAATGGCATATTCGAGCCTTTCGACAATGCCGGCGGCAACCTCTGCGCGAGGGGTGCGCTCGCCATAGGCCTCAGGGCTCTGCTCATTGAGCACGGATGTGATATAAGGCACGTCACCGTAGCGCGCAACCAGCTCCATATACCACCAGCTGTGGAAAAAATAACCAACCGAGCGCCAGTGCTTCTGCTCATCTTCGTTCAGCGCACCGTCCTCCAGGTGGCTGAGCATAATATTGATGGTGCGGATATAGGAGAAATCCCAATTGGAGCTCGATGTCACAACCTCTACGGTCTGGTAGGCATAAGGGTTGAGATACAGCTCGCGGTCAGTCAGCAGTCCGCTGAAGTGGTCGCTGAAATACTGGCCGTTCTGATGGTACTGGTTACCGCTGTTGTTGGTCATAATGCGCCTGTCCGTAAACATATCGTAGCACTGGTACATATAGGCCCTGAAGTTGTCATAAGAGCTGAAGGCATTGCTCTCCACAAGGGACCCCTGAGGCTCCTTTTCGAGGAACGCATCATTGCACGCTGTAAGTATAGCCAGCGGCAGAAGTATGTATAACAGTCTTTTCATCATTAGAAAGTGAGTTTTGCACCAAAGGAAACGGTACGGTAGAAAGGATAAGCCCAGGCAAGGTTTTCAGGGTCGAAACCGCTCGGAAGCGAAGTGAAAGTAGCAAGATTCTCCACACTCGCATAAACCTTGAGATGATTCTTCGGGAAGGTGTATGAAAGGGTTACGTTCTTCACACGAAGATAAGCTCCGTTCTGAAGGTATTTGTCGGAAACCCTGGTATTGTGGAACACATTGTCCATCTGGTCGTAGATGCGGAAAAGATGCGCATCCGGATTGGCCGCAACCATAAAGTCCGGCGACTCGGGGTCATAACTCTTCGCCCTCCAATAATCAGTCTGGTTTGAGTACAGCGGCATAAACACGGCCTCGGACTTGGTGCCTCCGAACGGGAAGATAGCGCCCTGACCGAGCACCACATCGCGTTTGCCCACCCCCTGAAGCATAACGCTGAGATCGACCCCCCTCCAGGACAGACCGAAATTTGCTCCGAACTCAAAACGCGGTGTGCTGTTGCCTATGATTCGGCGGTCACCGGGCTTCTCTACGGTATTTTCTCCCGCATTGATTTCAGGGTCGTCGTCAAGGTTCTTGAATTTGATGTCACCCGGTTTAGGCATATAGCCGTTTACGGTCGGGACTCCCTCATTGAGAATCCACTTCCCCGCTTTTGCCTCGTCAAGGTCAAAATCGCCGATGGTGTAGAAGCCGTCAGCCTCATAACCCCAGATTTCACCGAGTTCCATCCCGGAGTAGTAGTAATTCAGGTTGCCGGTAGCATTGTTGTACTTGGTAATCACCGATTTATGGTCATAGAGATTGAAGCCGAAACGATAGCTCAAATCCCCGATATAGTCCCTGAAGTTCACGCTGAGTTCCCAGCCGCGGGTGCGCATATCGGAGACATTCTGAAGCGGTGCGGGAGCTCCGACAACCGAAGGAAGCTCAACGCCGTCACCGAGCATTCCGTCGGTATTACGCTGATACCAGTCGAAACTGAGGCTCATATGGTAATTGAAAGCGCTGAGGTCGAAACCGAAATCCAGGGTACTTACCGTCTCCCAGGTGTAGTTGGCCCGTATGAGTTCAGGAGTAGTGATGGCATTTACCGGCTTGCCGCCGCTGAGCCAGACACTGCTCTGAAGTATTTCCATTGAGGCAATATAGCCGTAAGGCTCGATGTTCTGATTGCCTATGCTTCCGTATGAGGCCCTGAATTTGAGCAGGTCCAGCCAGTCGCGGCTGAATTCCATCAGAGGCTCTTCGCTGAGAAGCCAGCCTGCCGACACCGAAGGGAAGATGGCAAAACGCTGGCTGCGCGGGAACTTGCTGGAACCGTCATAGCGACAATTCATCTCCAGCAGGTAGCGTCCGTCGTAATTGTAGCCAAGACGGGCAAAAGCACTGCGGATAGCATATTCGCTGGTCTGCTCGCGTACGGTCTTCTCTCCGCTTGCGCCCTGAAGGGACGGCACTGTAGGCACTGTCTGGCCGAGTACGCTGTTGAAAACTGCCGAATAGCCGCTGGTCTCCTGATTGAATCCGAGCACGGATCTGAAATGGTGCTCTCCCAGCGAGAAATCATAGTTCGAAAAGAGGTTGAAGGCATTGTAGAGTGTCCTTGCACTGTTCTTTTCGTATCTGTCCGAACCGGCAGCAGGCAATGTGCGCACTCCAAGCTGCGCATCTGCAAGCTTGAAAGTGCCGGTATAGGCTGAGTAGGCAGTATTCTGCTGCTGGAAGGTATATTCTGCCGTTATGCTCCAACCGGCTGCCGGCTTGAAGATGGAGCGCAGCGCAATTCTCGGCGTATCGGTTGAGCTCAGTGCCGCAGGCTGATAAAGGCAGCCGTTGAGCGGGGTGTCGATAATCACATCCTCGTTCTCGCCCACCAGCTCACCCGGCATCATTCCTTCCGGATACCAGTTCATCATACGCATAGAATACACATCGCGGAAGACGCTCATAATGGTGGAACTGCTCTGGGCAGTATAAATCATATTGGCCTCGACCGTGCTCCAGGCATTCAGGTCCGCCGACACGAAAGCATTGACGGATTTGCGCGAAAAGGCATCCTTGTCGCCCGCCATAGGTCCGTTCTCGAAGCACCAGTTTCCGCTGAGGCGGTAGCGCACATCCCCGGACGCGCCTGAAACGGACAGATTGTGGTTGTTGAGCACTCCGGCTTCAAGGGCATTGCCGTAAACATCCCCCTCCTTGAGGTAATATACGGCACCGTCCTCATCCTTAAAGATGCCGTTGGGATATATTCCTTCGGGCTTTTCACCATTGCGGTAAGCGGCAAGCAGCTCGCGCCAGCGCGATATTTCGCCGTTGCCGGCGAAATACTTCGAGCTGAATCCGGCCTCCTCATAAGCATCCAGATATTCATCCATAGATGCAAGCAGCGGCCTGGATATGCTGTTTTCCACTCCCAGATTGAAGCTGTACTCCACCACGGCACCCTTCTGCTGACGGGGACGCCTGGTAGTCACCAGGATTACTCCCGCAGCGGCACGCGCACCGTAAATGGCGGAGGAAGCAGCATCCTTGAGGACGGTAACGCTCTCTATATCATTGGGATTGATACTGTTGATGTCGCCTTCCATATTGTCGATGAGAATCAGCGGGGAGCCGCCATTGATGCTGAGCTGGCCGCGGATATTGAATTCTTTAGGCTGACCGGGCTTTGAGGCTCCGCTCACGCTCAAGCCGGGAATCGTGCCCTGAAGGGCTGCAGCCGTGCTCACCACAGGGCGGTCCGATACCACATCGCTCATTTTTACCTGCTGGACTGCTCCGGTCAGGTTTACCTTCCTGGTCCGGCTGAAGCCGACTACCACTGTCTCGTTGATGCTGTCATAAAGCAAACTGTCAAGCTCCGACTCAGTCTGTGCCTGCAAACTCACTGCAGCACAGAGGGAGAGGACGGTAAAGAGATAAGTCTTTATCCTCATAAATCAAATTAAAGTGTTTTTGCCTTTTGTGTTATACCCCCCCCTAATTTCAAAATGAACTTCGAACCTTTGCCGAGTTCGCTTTCCAAATCTATGGTTCCGTTCATTGCACGCGCGAGGCGCATACAGAGGGAAAGGCCTATTCCAGCACCGACAGAATGGCTGTCGGTCTTATAAAACTTCTTGAAAATCAATTCCTTGTTTTCTTCCGATATTCCGCTTCCCGTGTCCTGCACATAAAGCCGGACTTCGGAATCCTCCCCGCTGCCTACGATATCCCAGCCGATAGTTACGGTGCCGGAAGGAGTAAACTTGATGGCATTGTTCATCAGATTGCTCATAATCTGAAGTATGGCGGAACGGTTTGCCAGCATTATTCCGGCAGGGCCGCGCTCGATGCTGAGCTGCAGATTCTCCGGCATAATGTATTCGTGGGTAATATAAACCTCTTCCATTACCTTTCCGACATCCAGGCGGGAAAGTTCCAGGGACATTTCATCCTCATTGACGGAAGAATAGTTGACCACATCTTCAAGCAGTTTGAGAAGATGCTCCATACTGTCATTGATAAGGCCGGCAAACTCTGCCCTTTCTTCATTGCTCAGTTCACGGCTTCTTTTTGCCAGCACATCGGCAAATCCCACAATTGTGTTGAGAGGATTGCGGATTTCGTGGCTCATAGCTGCAAGGAAGCTTTCCTTCACCGCAGTCTCCTCAGCAAGGCTCTCCGCTTCCTGACGCAGTCTCTCCGCCTCGTAGGCCTCATCGTTCAAAACTATGAATCCGTTGCACAGCATCACGCCCTCACCATTGTCAACGTGGTTTACATAGATGATACAAGCGTGTTCACGACGGTTGGGGATATCGACAAGCACCTCAACGGTAGTTTTGAGTGCGGAAGTATCGTCAATTGCAGCCCTGAGTTCCTCAGCCCCCTTCACCACGTGCTCCAGTATGGATTGGAGTTTGTAGCGTTTGCGCTCCAGTCCGGAGAGTTTTACAAACACATCATTCAATTCTATGGTGTCATCAGGGAGCATTTCCCATGTATAGGCATTGATTGTTTCAAGCAGAGCCTCTGTCTGTTTCTGATTCTGGGCCGCCCTTTCGCCTTGCGCTACAAGAGCTTTGTGAATCCTCATATTCTTGCGGGACAGAGACACAGGCACTGCAACGGCAAGTATAAGTATGAGCAAAAAGGCGAAGTACCGCCAATACTTGTAGATGAAACTGTTGAATGCCGACTTGTCCTGCCACGGGAGATTGACAAAATTGATATATTCGGGGAATTCCGAGGCGTACCGGTGCATACTTCTGGCCAGCCTCCAGTCCAGCCAGTACTCCTTGACCTGTGTAGTCCAAGGTATTGATGCAGGCTCAACTCCCTCCAGCAGCTTATCCACAATAGGGTGAGCCTGAGACATCAGGGACTCCCAAGGTGTGAAATAGCCTCCTACATTGGCACAGAGCGAGGTCAGAAGAGGAAGGTCGAAATATCGCGGAGATTCCGAGAAATACAATCCCAGGTTATAGCCGAAGGATTTGTCTATGTAGCAGTCATCTTTCAGACGGAGGAATGCACTCTGGTTGTTCCGGCACATAAAGATACCCGGAATGCGGAAACCGGCATTGTAAAGGGAGTCCGCATCTGTACCGTCGGTGTCCTGCTGGTTGACAGGAATCAGCACAGTGCGGTTTTGGTCCCTCACACTTGCATCAACCAGTCGGTCAACGGTCTCGAACTCGAGATTGGTTGCATATCTGGCAGGATCTCCGCCCATCTGCTCCAGAATGCAGGAGCGCAGTTTCTCATCCACGAAGGTATTGTCAAGACCGACTACAATCCAGGAAGGACCTCCGAGCTCCCGAATGAAATCAACGCTTTTTTTCGGTTCCGGCCTGGCTATCATTCCGGCAAAATTCTTCCTCTGCCTCAGCCTGTTGTTCTGCCACTCGGGATACTTTACATTGAGACACAGCACAGGCTTTTCCCTGAACCAGGGATGGTCCATTCCGGCCACGGTCTGTGCAATCAGATCACCGAAAACGACAATGAGGTCGGGCTCCGTTTTCACATTCCTCAGCTGGTGGAGTATGAAATCAGTCTGGTCATCAAAATATGCGCTCTTCGTCATACGGATGTATGCGGCGTCGGAACCGACCATATAGTGAAGCGAATACTTGCTTGTGTCACCGAACTCCTTTTGCATCACAGATTGGAGTCTTGCGGAAGTCTGCTCAAGGAAAGGCATCTCGTGTATGACCAGAATGTTCTTGCGCGGGCCTTGGTAACTCTCCCCACGCTTGCAGGAAGCGCAGGATGCCAGTGCCGTCACGAGAATACAGGCCAGTATAAGTGGAAAGTACCTTTTCATCCCTTGAATCTTATCGTAAATACCGTTCCCCGCCCCGGAGCATTCTTATAGAAAATACTCCCTCCCATTTTGTCCATATACGCCTTGCAGATGTACAGTCCGAGTCCGCAACCGGTCGAGAAACTGTTCACCTTGAAGAAGCGCTCGTAAACCATATCCTTGAATCGCGGGTCAAGACCGATGCCTTCGTCCGTAACGGATATTTCAGCTCCGCCTCCTGCACATTTGCGCGATGTTATCCGTATGGTGCTTCCTTCTTCCGAGAAGTTGGAGGCATTGCTTACCAGATTCTCCATAACTGTAGCAACCATAGTTGCATCGGCAAGCACAACGCAATTCTCGTCCCCCTTGCGTACCAGAAGCTTGTTGTGCCGTCGGGAAGCAAGTGCAAGCGCCTCCGGCCACAAATCAGCATCCAGCAAATCTCCAAGACGGCATTTCTTGACATGGGCGGAGATTGTTGCATTGTTCATCAAAGTCACAAGCAGAATATCGTTGATGATTTTCTTGAGCTGAGCGGCATTGGTGTCGATGATATCGCTGAAAAGCTTGATTTCTTCATCGGTGATTTCAATGTCAGGACGCGCAAGTTCGCAGGCAAAACCCACCACTGCGTGCAGCGGAGTGCGTATTTCGTGGTTCATTGAGGAAATGAAACCCTCGCGTGCACGGGCATCCATCAGCATTTTGTGTGAATCACGGGCCTTGGCCTCAACCATCTTTATATGGTCGATATTGAGAAGGAACCCGCTGCGCCTGATTTTGCCCTGCTCGTGATGTATGTTCATCCTGACCTCATACCAATGGGTATTGACCCCGTCAAAAGAACCCGGGAACTGGGTATTGTACATTCCGTCCTCGGTCTGATAGTAGAAGGAACGCAGCATGGATTTCCATTGGGAGTCCAATGTGAGTGTAGTCGGAGTCGGTTCGTCAATATCGTCCCACATTACCGAACCGCAGGTTTCAATTGCAAGTTTGAGTATGCGGTCAGTGTAAATAGCCTGCCGCGCGTGAGCCGACAGGGCCGCCCGGTTCTGTTTCTGTTTGCCGATTGCCTTGGCGGAGTAAAATGTCGAACCTATTATCAATACCAGGAAGAACACGACAAAGAATGCCGTAAGTCCATTTGCCAGGAAAGGATTGCGGTCAGCCAAAGCCACATTATGAACCTGGGCATACGGAGGAATCCGCTCCAATTTGAGGCCATAGGGTCTGAGTACATCCCAGTTGACGTGATAGTCAGGTCTATGGAAAAGTCTCGGATAGTCATCCGCTTCAGCTCCGTACAGAAGTTCCTTTCCCACAGTGACAGCATCCCGCACAAGAGCCTCCGCTGCCGGGAAATAGCCTCCGATACAACTGTCATTGACCATAAAGTCCTCAGCGGTCATTGTGTAGTAAACGCCGAAATTAGGGCCTTCCACAAGAGCTCTGGAAGCCTCGTCGTGCTTAATCTGAATGTAGCGGAGCATCGATTTCTGGCGATAGAAAATCCAGCTCAAAGGATGATACATCACCGGCACATTGTCAGCAGGAGTCTTGAATGATGCCACAGCAAGACTCTTTACCCCTTTGAGGTTCTTGGCGAAACACTCCTGGTGAGGAACGGCCCTTTCCATACAGTTGAGGTACTGCGCGGTATCCAGCTGATTCATCTGCCTTATCATATCGCGATGGATAATCCTGTCAACCCAGACTTTCGAAAAGTCCAGCATACTGACAAAGCGGTATGAAGGCTTGTAGTTGTTCATTTTCCCGGCAGGCAGCAGTTCCTCTATGCTGGAGGCGAAGTCCAGATTCTCCTTCAGGCGGAGCGAATCGCGGATTTCCACCATATGCTTGTGCGGTGACTGGCGCCACTGCAGGTCGGCATACATATAATCCTCGAGGGTCTCGTTTTTGAGGCCGTAACACACCATAGGAATTGTGGCAAGAAGTGAATCCGGGTTCTGCAGAAGCTGCCAGTGGATAAAGTCACCGTGTGCAAGAATCAGTTCCGGGCGATGTCCGATGCTGTCGAGATGATGGACCAGAGAGGCGATTCTCCTTCTCTGCATATACTCGTAGTCGGTGCCCATATTGCCGTAGTAGTAATGGAAATGGGCCTTGACACCCTGGCGCCTGCATTCCTTTTCGAGCAGTTTGTTCCATTCCGTGTATGCGGGGTCAGTTTCGTCCGTATTCCACATAACAAGAATATCCCTGTGTTCGCGAACAGGAATCTTGCTGCAGGCACCCAGAACAATAAGGGAAAGGGCGAGAGTAAAGACTTTGTACAGACGTCCGTGCATAGGCTAAACGGCAGATTTTCAAATATATGCATAATATGCAACATATCAAACACCGGCAGCCATATTACAGCAAAAACGTTACAGATTATGGTAAATCTGTAACGCTTTTGTGACAAATCTGTAAAGAGGCCCTATTCGCCTATGCGAGCTGCAGCTTCCTTATAGTACTTGGAATCCACAAATACATCCTCCTTGTAAGGATTGATGTGACGCTTCCTGGAAACAATGATAATGTACGCAAGTGCAATGGCATTGACAATCAGAGCAAGCGCGCTGACAATGGTCATTGCGGTAGGGTCTGCATTGGCGCTTGACCCTTCGACTATGCCGTTGAGAGTGCCGTCAGCATATAGGGTAGGCAGTGTTGCCCATTTGCTTGCCACCGTACCATCGGTAGATGTAATCTGGAAGAGAGGGAAGCACTGTGCGAACATACACCAGATGCAGAGGGTGAATGCGCGGTTCTGAATCCAGCCGCCCTTGTTCCAGAGAAGGGCTGCAATGGTAGGTGCGAGAAGAAGAGCAATACCGCAGAACCAAGAATGGGTAGGAAGGCAATTGTAGGTGTAGGCAAAGTTCCATACGTCATAGACAAGGATGTAAACCCAGGTCATATCAGGCCAGAGCATATCGGTCTTGTCCTTTGAAGAATAAACGCTCCACCAGGCAGTCATACAGAAGATGTTGAGAAGTCCGGCAATACCGTTCATCACATTGTGCCATCCTCCGTAGAGCCATACATCTTCGTTGCTGAGGAACCAGTGGTTCCATCCCTTGATGGCCGTTTCGAAATCGGAAACCACCGCAATGAGGATGTTGATGGCCACAATCACGAACGGGAAGCATTTGAACCAGCGCTGCTTGCCAATGCCCCAGCCGTACTTGATCATCATAAAACCGATACATCCGGCGAGGGCTGCATAGAGCTTGGCGTAGTGGAACCAGCCGTTCATATAGACATAGGTCTGGTTGGTAAGGGCCCACTGAGCACCGCAGGCCGCTCCGATTTGGATTGCTACAAAATACACTGTTAACGCAGCCGGAAGTGCAAAGAACATTACTGCACCGCCGAATTTGGTTTTTCTTGCGAACTCGTTGAGCAGAATCAGCCCTGCGAGCACGCCAAACATGGCAATCCATTGCCAGACAGCCATGTCTCCATAAACATGAAACAACATAATTGTATTGGTAAGGGTTAGTTTTGAAAGCAAAATTAAAAAATACCCTGATGATTTGCAAGAATTTTATTATCTTTATATCCGAATCAATAATCCCAACCGATATAATGAACGAAGTAAAAGTCATAGAAATCAAGAAAAGCATATTCGAAGAAAACGGCCACGAGGCGGACGAACTCCGCGCTGAGCTGAAGCGCAAGGGAGTATTTCTTCTCAACCTGATGTCTTCCCCGGGCAGCGGCAAAACCACTACCCTTATCGCCACCCTCAATGAACTCAAAGGCAAACTCAAGGTAGCAGTTATGGAGGCGGACATAGATTCCGATGTGGATGCGGTCAAGATTAAGGATGCCACAGGTATCGAGACTATCCAGCTCCACACCGGCGGAATGTGCCATCTGGATGCGGAAATGACCCGTCAGGGTCTTGACAATCTCCCTCTCGAAGGGCTTGACCTTGCTATTCTGGAAAATGTGGGCAATCTTGTCTGCCCTGCCGAATTCGACACCGGAGCCGTGCGCAATGCAATGATTCTCTCCGTTCCCGAAGGCCACGACAAGCCTCTCAAATACCCTCTGATGTTCTCGATTTGCGATCTGGTCCTCATCAACAAAACAGATGTGATGCCATACTTCGACTTCGATATGGACAAATGTAGGGAATACATTCATTTGAGGAACCCGCGCGCGCACGTGATACCGATATGCGCCCGCACCGGTGAAGGAATCCCGGAGTTCGCGCAGTGGCTGCTCGACTCCGTCAAAGACTGGAAAACCAACTAATCACATAATTCTATGCCTGAGATCTCAAAGAAGTACGTCCCCAAGCATAAAGGGGATGCCAATCCAAATCCCAAGCTTTTGAAATTCGTCACCAAGGTGACCGACCGCATTGCTGCTAAGGCCAAAGGTGTTACCACGGAAGACCCTGAGTATTGGGGGCTTGCCTGCATCTTCGAAGATGAGATGGATGCCAAGACCCGCGACGCCTCCCTGGACCTTCTGCTCGATGTGGTATCCAAAAAAGCTATGAAGGTGCGCGAGCACCGTCCGTATCCGCTTCTCGTGGAGTGGAACCATAAGAAGCATTACACCGAAAGCGACGAAGAATTCGACAAACTGCTCGACCTTCTGTCCTACTACGGAATGCTGGAGTACGACTACGGTGACAAATACACCAAGGACGGTCCTGTGCCGGGAACCACCTATGAAAGGAAGGACCGCGAATACTGGGTTCCTCTGTTTGTGCCGGGTTCCGCCGAGTACACCAATATGAACACCGCCCTTATGGACCGTCATCCGGAGCTCGCAATGTTCTTCGAAAGGATGACCTTCCTGCCGCTGGAGCACGTTACAGCTATGGTGCCTCCGGGAGGCGCGGGCATCGGAATGCACGTCATCCCTGTCGAGAAGGCAATCTCTATGGAGAACCAATCAATTGACATAGAGCATATTTCCTATTGGTTGAAGAAGTACGAAGGCCATATCGGCGCTTCCATCTGCTCCTGCCGCTACGGACGCAAGAAGCTCGACGAAGGCTGCGCGGACGATTACGAGGACTGGTGCATAGGCGTGGGCGATATGGCGGACTACTGCCGCGAGACCGGACGCGGGCGCGATATTACTTATGATGAGGCTATGGCCATACTCAAGCGCGCCGAGGACAACGGCTATGTGCACCAGATTACCAATATCGACGGCGAAGGCAAAATATTCGCCATTTGCAACTGCAATGTAAAGATATGCAACGCGCTTCGCACCTCGCAGCTCTTCAACACCCCCAATATGAGCCGTAGCGCCTATGTTGCGAGGGTGGACAAGAAGAATTGCGTGGCCTGCGGACGATGCGTGGAGTACTGCCCTGCCGGAGCCGTGAAGCTCGGACAGAAGCTCTGCACCAGGCACGGCGAGCAGCAGTATCCTAAGCAGGTGCTCCCTGATGCGACAAAGTGGGGCCGGCATATGTGGAACGAGGACTACCGCGACCGCAACCGCATCAACTGCTATCCTACGGGTACGGCGCCGTGCAAGACCGCCTGCCCTGCCCATATCGCCGTCCAGGGCTATCTCAAGAAAGCCGCCGAAGGCAAATACCGCGAGGCTCTCGAGCTCATCAAGCGCGAGAATCCGTTCCCTGCCGTGTGCGGACGCATCTGCAACCGCCGTTGCGAGGACGCCTGCACACGCGGCACCATAGACCGCCCTATAGCCATTGATGAGGTTAAGAAATTCATCTCCGAGCAGGACCTCAATGCGCAGAACCGCTTCGTTCCGGAGATAGTCGTGGCTTCCAACCGCGGCCGCTGGAAAGAGAAAATCGCCGTTATCGGAGGCGGTCCTTCAGGCCTGAGCTGCGCATATTACCTCGCAACTATGGGCTATTTCCCTACCGTATTCGAAAAGAACCCTGAGCCGGGCGGAATGCTCCGCTACGGCATCCCTTCCTACAAGCTTGACAAGAAGGTTATCGATGCCGAAATCGACATTATGCGCGAAATAGGAGTCGAAATCCGCACAGGCGTGGAAGTGGGCAAGGACATAACCCTCGAGCAGCTTCGCGAGCAGGGCTACAAGGCCTTCTATGTGGCAATAGGCTGCCAGGGCGGACGCCTGCCGGGAGTGCCCGGACAGGAAGCAGAGGGCGTTACCACGGCAATAGACTTCCTGCACGAGTCCAATTGCGGCCAGAAGTCACTCAGCGGCAGGGTCGTAGTGGTCGGAGGCGGCAATGTTGCGATTGACGCCGCCCGCGTTGCCCTTCGAAGCGGTGCGCAGAGCGTCACTATGCTCTCCCTTGAGACGGAAGATATTATGCCGGCCTCCCCTGCCGAGCGTGCAGAGGCCCGCGAGGACGGAGTTGTGCTCAATCCGGGCTGGGGTCCAAAGGAAGTGATTACCTCCGGGGGCAAGGTCAGCGGCATAGTATTCAAGAAATGCACAAGCGTATTCGATGCCGAGCACCGCTTCGCCCCGACTTATGACGAGGAGCAGCTCCTTACCCTGGATGCGGATATGGTTATCTTCGCAATAGGCCAGGCCATCCAAAGCGGCTCCCTCTTCGAAGGCAGCAAGGTCGAGTTCGGCAGAGGAAACAGCCCTGTCGCAGACAAACTCACCCTGCAGACCGCCCAGGAGGACATCTTCGTCGGCGGCGACTGCCTCACCGGGCCAAAGTTCGCCATCGATGCCATCGCTACCGGCAAGGAGGCAGCCGAATCCCTGCACCGCTTCGTGCAGCACGGCCATATGACCATAGGCCGCAACCGCAGGAACTTCATCGAGCTCAACAAGGACGACATCAGCGTGGAGAGCTACGACAACTCGTCCCGCCAGGAGCCGGAGCCGGTGGGTGGCTTGGATGCTTTCAGCGAATACCACGGCACCCTCACCGAAGAGCAGGTGCGCAAGGAGACGGCAAGGTGCCTGAGCTGCGGAGCTTCCGTAGTGGACGAGAACCGCTGCATAGGCTGCGGACTCTGCACCACCAAGTGCGCGTTTGACGCCATCCACCTGTACCGCGAGCATCCTGAGTGCAGCACTATGGTAAAGGCCGAAGACAAGGTCGGAGCCCTGCTGCCTTATGGGATCAGGCGCGGAGCAAAGATGCTGGTCAAGAAAAAGAGCTAGGCTATGCACGAACTCGGCATTGTATTCCATATAATAAAGGAAGTCAAGAAAGTTGCTGAAGAGAACAATTGCAGCTGCGTCTCCAAGGTAGTGATGAATATCGGCGAGGTTTCAACCGTTGTGCCATACTACCTTGAGGACTGCTGGAATTGGGCTGTAGCCAAGGAAGAAGGCCTTCAGGACTGCAAGCTCGAAATCAGAATGCTCGAGGCCGTGACCTGGTGTGACGACTGCAAGAGCGAATACCCTACCGTAGCCCAGGGCAAGACCTGCCCGCATTGCGGGAGCGGCAACACCTGGCTGCTGAGGGGTAATGAAATAGAAATACAGGAAATAGAAGCAATTTAGAATATGTGTTGTTTTTTAGTACCGTTGGCACAGGCGGTTGCCACTTCAGTTTACCGCAAAGTCCGCAATGGCGGCGAGAAGGTCCGCACCCTTGAGAAGATGCTCTGGGGAGGCAGCATAATGCTTATCGTGGACCATATCATCAACGGAGAACTCACCTGGAAGTACCCGTTCTTCACTGCACTTACCGATGCTGGAGGAGCGAGTGTCTTCCTGAAGGAGCTGCTTACGGTAGGCGTCCCTATGTCCCTGGTTATCACTGCTGTATGGGGCATCTGGGCTCTTGTTCGCGAGCGCAGGGCTGCCAAGGCATAGCCATCCGTTTTTACAAATACCGCACTTAATGTAAAGCCTGTTTTTTGGTTTTACGGACTCGCTTATTTAACTTTGCGTGATTTTCGCGCGAAGTTTTTTTATGAAAAAGGCCTACGCAATAGCCATAATGCTGCTTGCAGCATCCTGCAGCCGGGCTCCTCTTCCTGAACTTGAAAGAGGGCCGGTCACTGTCGGCTTCGGCGTAGGCGCGACCAAAATCAGCACTGATGCAGCCAGCGGACTCTTCAGCTGGGAAGATGCTGACGCGATAAGCGTATGGGCCGAAAACTCCGCAGGAGCAGCTGCGCTGAGCGCGAATACCTTCAAGCTCGCTGCCAGCCATAAGGCTATGGCCTATTTCACGGCTGAAATCCCAAGCCCTATGCAGGAGGACAGCTACTCCTACCGCTGCCTCTACCCCAAGGCAGAAACGCTTGAAGGCGGACTCGCCTGCTACAGCGTTGACGCTCAGCAGTACCGGGGCAGCGAACCCTGCGTACTATGGGGCGAAGCCTCACACGGTCCTCTGACTCCTATAGACGAAACTCTTCCTGTGGATGATGAGGCTCTTATGAACCTCAGGATGTCCTCCCTTCTGCATTACTTCAGATTCTTCATACCTGAAGGCAGCGACCTTCTCGGGCAACCGGTGCAGAAAATCAAATTTTCAATGCCCGAAAGGATAGCCGGAACCATCAAGGTAAACCCGGAAACCGGGCAGATTGATGCCATTGGGGATCCTTCTCAGGAGATGGTTCTCGAAGGGCTGAGTCTGAGTGAAGGCTCTTATGCCCTTGCCGCCATCATTCCTCCGGGTGACACTTATCTCGAAGGAGAAACTATGTCCGTTACCCTTTACGGCTCCGACAAATTTGCCACAATCGAACCTCTCGTTCTGAAGGGAAGGGACTTCAAAGCCGGGCATATCACCAGCGTTGCAATGAGGGCCAACCAGCTCCACGACTTCTATCGGGTGCGGTTCAGTCTGGATGACAACAAGCTCGGAGAGGAACTCATAAGCATCAAACTCAGCCTCGCCGACGGCAGCAACTGGCCGGAAACGGAGAGTCCGGACCTTGTTTGGACCAAGAAAGACGGCAGCAGCATCGCAGTTGGAGAGAGTATTGACATAGCTTTTGAGTCCCAAGACAACTATTTGTCTCTCAATGGCAAAAACATAGTTGTTACCTACGAATCCGAAAATGCGGCCATAATTTTGACCTCTGTTTTGACTATTGACGGGGCTGCATTGCTCACAATTGACGGCCTCAGTTGCCCTTATCTCTTCGCCGAAGACTTCAGCAACGCAAGCACCGGTTTCAGCATCAACGGCAACCTCAGCGCCACCGGCCACAGCACTGACACCATTGAAGGAACTGACTACGGACTTCCGGGATGGACTGCCAACCAATCGGCAGTGCTGGAGGACGCAGGAGGCAACAAGGCAATGGCCATACGCCATCAGAACGAAAAGTTCATCCTTCAGGGCACCTATCGCGGAAGAGTGGACTCCGCTCCCCTTTCACATATCAAGGAAGGCAAAAGCGTGAAGGTCAGGGTGAACTTCAAATACACCGGCTACAGCACCAAACGGACCCCGCAGATTTCCTACGGCTGGGACACAACTCAGGGAGCCGTTGCCGGATATTACCAGGGTGGTTCCGCTGCAATCAAGGGAGGAGCCCTGATTGCAAACCTTGCCGGCGAAAAGGTCAGTGCACCGACCGGAGGAAGCGTGAGCAACATCAGTGAGTCTGCCTCCTTCGAGATTCCGGACTGCACTTCCCTTACCAGACTTGCCTGGGACTGCTACGGAGCCAACTCCGGAACAGGCACCACCCAGGAATGGATATTCATTGATGATATATATGTTCAAATAATTAAGTAAAGCAAAATGAAAAAATCTAAACTGTTTGGCCTGACGGCCCTCTGCTGCCTCGCGCTTGCTGCTTCCTGCAACAAGCCTTCAGAGCAGAACTGCGGTCTTGTCAGATTGAATCTGGAAAATGATTCAGCTTTGCGCGAAGCAACCAAGAGTGCGGTGTCCGACTACACCACTCTTCCGCTCGCAGCTGATTTCAGCCTCAGCATCACAGATGCTCAGGACAACCAGACACCGGTAACAGACCCTACCCAGACGGTAGAGCTCTCTGCCGGCAACTACACTGCAACCGCCAGCTTCGGCTCCACTTCCGATGAAGGATGGGACAAACCTTGTTTTCAGGGTTCCCAGGCTTTCACCGTTCAGGGTGGCGAGACAACAGACGTGACTATTACTGTCAAGCTTGCAAACTGTATCGTCAAGGTGGAAACCACAGAGCAGTTCCGCAACTACTACTCCGACTGGACTTTCAGCGTGAAGTCAGGAGCAGGCACCACCGTGGATTTCGGACGCGACGAGTCCAGGGCAGCCTTCTTTGACGCTTACCAGATCAGCGTAAGCGGTACCCTTACCGGACAGAACGGAAAGGACTACACTTTCGGCTCAAAGGAATACAAGAACCTTGAGGCAGCTACCTGCTACACCCTCAAGTTCGATGTTTCCAATGTGGGCGGAAACTCTATAGTCATCACATTCAACGACATCGTCGATGATGTCGAGCTCGGTTCAATCGATATCAACGAATAGGAAGATGAAAAAGACAATCACAATAGTAAGCTGCATTGCCGTCCTTGCTCTGAGTTCCTGCAAGCAGGACAAATTCGACTACGGCAGTGTAGGAACGCTTTCCTTCGCGAACTGCGAACTGAGCGTATCGGAAGATTTGAACAGAATCACCAAGGCCGCCGAGGCCGCTGATGACAGCTATATGCTCTATCTCTTCGACACTTCCACCGGAAGCCTCGTTTGGGAGAAGAACTACGGAACAGTAAAAGCTATGACTGACGGCGTGAGCCTTCCTGCAGGCGAGTACAGACTGGATGTAAGGTCCACCGCCGCTGAGGTTCCGGCTGCCAAGTTCAATGCTCCCGTTTATGGCACCAGCGAAAGTTTCAGCATTTCAGTCGGTCAGACCACCAATGTCGGCACACTCACCTGCACCCTGCTGCAGAGCGCAGTAAGCGTAGGCTACAATGACGGCTTCCTTGACAGTGTCACCGGAGACGGTGCCGCTACCGTGGAAATCACCGCAGGCTACCCTCTCGAGTACAAGCTGACCTACAACGAAGGCTCCGCTCCGACCTACGAAAGGAGGACCGGTTACTTCGCCGTAAACAATGGTGAAAACACCACTATGACAGTTACTTACAAGGGCAATATTGAAGGAAAGCTCCAGAAGATGACCACCTCCATCGCAGGCATCCAGGCCCGCGACTGGCACATCATCACCTTTATGAAGAAGGTCGAGGCCACCGGCAATTCCAACTTCGCAATCGTGATTGACGGTCTGGTTATGGACACTACCCTCGACAACGAACTTACCGCAAACGAAGAAGGTGACGGCAACGACCCTAACGCTCCTGTAGGAGACGGCGGCATCCAGCTCGTGTCAACCTGCGCTTACGACATCACCCAGCCGGTAGTTGTCCCTGCAGAGGGCAGCTTTACCCTTACTATGCAGGCCCTCGTTCCTAACGGAGCGCGCAAATTTACCGTCGATATCGCTTCCACCAACGAGAACTTCATCAATTCCGTGAACACCGTAGGAGGCACCACTCTCGACCTCATCAACCCTGCCGAAGCCGCTATGGGTATCTTCGACATCGTTCCGTTCCCGCACGGCAGCGAGCTTCTCGGAGCCACCACCATCGACTTCGACCTTTCGAATGCCCAGGCACCTCTGCTTGCATTTGCCGGTACACATACCTTCACGATGAATGTAACCGACAACAAGGGTTGCAAGAACAGCATTGTAATCACACTTGTAGTAGAATAAGGAGGGAAGGATATGAAAAACAGAATATTTTACGCAATTGCGATGCTTGCAGCACTTACTGCCTGCAACAAACCGTCCGAAAACTTCTCTGAAGGGGAAGGAGCACTTACCCTGCGCATCGGCGGTATGACCAAAGCTGCAATGAGCTCTGACGAGCTGCTCAATTCTTCGCTCGTGAAGATATACAAGGCCGATTTCTCAGGTCTTGTGAGGTCTTATGTTTACTCCGAGATGCCGACAACTCTCTATCTTCCTGCTGACAGCTACCGTATCGATGTAGCAGCCGGAGAACTCTGCAAGGAGACTCCAGCCGCAGCATCCTGGGAGCAGAAAAGCTACAAGGGTTCCAAGGAAACCACAGTGGTTGCAGGACAGAACAACAGCGTCAGCATAGAGGCAAAGATTTGCAATATCGTTTCCAATGTCAGCTTTGATGCTTCCATCGCCGGGTTCTTCAGCGAGGGTTACACTTGCACCGTGGGTCTGAGCACCGATGACGCTTCCCAGCAGCTGGTTTACAGCGCTGCAGACAGCGGCAAGGACGGATACTTCCTCAGCGACGGTTTCGAGCCGAGCCTCTATTGGAGCTTCAGCGGCACCCTTTCAAAGAACGGTGAGACTTTTGTCAAGAGCGGCGAAATCCCTGCCGTAGAGAGCGGAAAGCGCTACAAGTTCTCTCTCCAGTACAATGAGAAGGACGGCCTGCTGGTATTCGACCTTCAGGTGGACGACTCTACCAACGATGTATATGACAACATCATATTCGTTCCTGTATCTACCGGAATATCAACTACTTCCAAATTCGACATCTGGGCTGGCCACTTCACCGCCCGCGCCGATGTGGATGAAGGCGAATATGACAGCGCATCCGTTGCCTTCGAGTACAGGACTGCTGACGGAGCCGACTGGACAAGGGTTGCAGCCACCCGCGAGAGCGAAGGCAGCTACTCTGCCCTTATCAGCGGACTCGATCCTGAGACCGAATATGCCTACAGGATGGTCGTAAAGCCTACAGGCTCTGATGTGGAGGAATATATGGACGCTCCTTCAACCGTCACCACCGAGGCTGCCCCTCAGGCTCCAAACTCAGGCTTCGAGGTAACCTCCAATGCGGAGAGCAGCAATTATCCTTCATATTATGACCCGTCTTCCTCAGACCCTGAGCTCCAGACCAAGTGGTGGTGCAGCGGAAATGCCGGTTCCACTATGGTAAGCAGCAGCTACCGCATCTGCTACCCTGACACCGGAGACTATAAGGAAGGAAGCCAGTCCGCCTGCCTGAGTTCACGCTATGTTGTTGTGAAGTTTGCTGCAGGAAACCTCTTCAGCGGCCACTTCGGCTCCACCATCGGAACTTCCGGAGGTACAGTATATTTCGGAAGGCCTTTCACTGCCCGTCCTACCGCAATGAGGCTCTGGGTGAAGTATTCTTCAGGCCCGATCAACCGCGTGGACGGCACTCCGGACGGAGTGCAGAAGGGTGACTACGACAAGGCTTCCCTCAAGATTGCCCTCGGCAACTGGGATTACAAGAAGTATGGCGGAGACCCTGACAGCCCTATCCTGGTCAACACTACCGACACTGCCACCTTCGTGGACTTCAGCACGGATGCTTCCACCATCGCTTATGGTGAGGAAATCATCACTTCCGATGCCGACAACACCACGAATGTATGGCAGCAGATTACCATTCCGCTCAATTACACCAATACAGCCAAGTATCCTTCCCACATTGTGATTTCTTTCGCCGCCTCAATGTACGGTGATTACTTCACCGGCTGCGATTCCAGCCTCTTGTGGGTTGACGGATTGGAACTCCTTTATGAATAAAGCTCTTAAAGCGGTCATTACAGCAGTGCTGGTGCTCTGGTCAGTTTCGGCCGGAGCCCAGCGCCACGACCGCGGCTATGACCTCTCGAACCCGAGTTCCTTCGTAGGGCAGGGCTGGTGGATGGTCGGCGGAACGGCGGACTATGCTTTCCACAATATGGAAGACTATTCTGTCCTTGTGGTTGACGGCATTGACCTTCTTGGCTACAACCTTACGGTCAGCCCGGCTTTCTGCTATATGCTCAAGGACAATTTCGGCATTGGAGCCAGGGTGGAGTATTCGCGCAATATGGCCCGGATCGACACAGCCAAGGTAAGCATAGCCGGAGTTGACCTCGCGCTTGACCGCTACCATACCATCGACCACAGCTTCAAGACCAAGGCCATTATGCGCAACTACATCCCTATCGGGGACCAGAAAGTTTTCGCACTTGTGACGGAGACCCAGCTCTCCTTCGGCCTTGGGCAGAGCAAAGTTGCCTGCAAGCAGGACGGGGGCATCAACGGCACCTACGCGCAGAGCTACAGCCTCGGGCTGAATCTGTGCCCTGGTCTTGTTGCCTTCGCCAGCGACAAACTGGCCGTGGAACTGAGTGTCAATATGCTGGGTCTGAACCTGTCCCACACCAAACAGATTCACAATCAAATCTATACCGGAGAGGCCAATTCCACTTCGGTGAATTTCAAGATCAATGTCCTGTCGCTTGGCTTCGGACTCTATTTTTTCCTGTAAGATGAAGAAACTGCTCTGTACATTGGCCCTTGCCCTGATGCTTCCCTGCGCAGTATTTGCCGAAGGCTTTATGCCCAAGAAGGCGGTAAGCGTGGGATTTCAGGGCTCATATTTCGACCTCAGCGGGAGCAATGCGTCAGTTATGCTTCTGCTTGAGCAGCTGAATGCCCAGGGTAGCATTCTCAATATCTCCCCTTACTTCAGCTGGTGCTACAAGACCGACCGTTGCATTGGACTTAAGTTCAAATATGTAAAGGCTAACGGAGGTATTGCCAGCCTGGGCCTCAATCTGCCCGGCAGCGATATGGAGCTGGGGCTGAGCGAGCTGAACGCAGCCTCCAACTCCTTCGTGGGAGAGCTGTTTCACCGCAGCTATATGGGTCTTGACGACAAAAACCGCTTCGGTCTGTTTCTGGACCTTGCCCTGCAATATCAGCAGACCAGCTCTTCACTCGGTACGGGAGTTGATTTCCGTTCCGACTATACCCTTACCCGTATGGCCAAACTGGCTGCCCGCCCGGGCCTTGAGGTGTTCGTAATGAACAATGTGAGCACCACAGTATCCATCGGCATAGGAGGCCTGTATGTTTCCGGCTCAAGCATATATCAGGGCGGAGCCGTCACAGGACAGAAAATCTCCTCCGGAGCCCGTTTCCAGCCCGATATTACCGATATTTCTATGGGCATAGCCGTTCATTTCTGATTCTATGAAACGTATCCTTTCCCTTCTCCTTTTGGTTCTGGCAGCAAGCGCCTGCATCAGCAACGATATTCCCTACCCTGTCATCAAGGCTTCAATCACTTCCCTGGAGGTTGAAGGAGCTTCTCAGGTTAATATTGACAAGGAGAAGCGCAAGGTGGAGATAGCACTGGACGAAGCCGTTGACATCAGGGCCGTGAATATACTCTCGGCTACCCTGGAGCCGGAGAATGCAACTCCTTCCAGGGCTATTGTCGGCAGACACGACCTGTCGCAGCCCGAGAAGGTGATTTTGAGGACCTATCAGGATTACAGCTGGACCATAGTGGCTGAGCAGCACATTGAGCGCAGTTTCAGACTCGAAGGACAGATTGGCGAGGCGGTGATTGACGAAGTGAACTGCAGGGCCGTGGCCAAGGTTCCTTCAGACTTTGATATTACAGCACTTGACATTGTGGAGTTGAAGCTTGGACCGGAGGGACTTACGTCCTATAATCCGCAGCCTTCCCAAATCCACAATTTCACCAATGGAGCCAAGGTGGATGTCACCTGCCACGGCAGAACCCAGACCTGGACCCTGTTTACGGAGTTTACCGACCAGCTTGTCGAACTGCTTTCCGTCAATGCCTGGACTGCAGTTGCCTGGCTTGAGGGACGCGGAGTTCCGGGTGAGCAGGCGGGCTTCCGCTACAGAAAGGAAGGCGGCTCCTGGATTGATGTTGCTTGCGAGATGGCTGCTGACGGCAAATTCTCTGCCTGCGTAGAGGGTCTTGAGCCTGAGACAGACTATGAGGTAGTGGCATACAGCGGTGAGGCTCAGAGTTCCCCAAGGCAGTTTGTGACCGAAAGTGCAAGGCAACTGCCGAACGCGGGCTTTGAAACCTGGAGCAATGCGGAGTCTGCCAAATATTACTCTTTATATGACCCTGCGTCATCGGAGAAGGAGCTGCAGAGCAAATGGTGGGACGACGGAAACAGCGGTTCGACTACCATAGGCTCGAAATACGCGATTACCCTGCCGGATTATGAAGATGTGTTTGAGGGTCAGTGCAGCGCCAGGCTCAAGTCGGAATATGTGATTATCAAGTTTGCTGCCGGCAATCTTTTCAGCGGAGAATATTACAAGACTATCGGTACTTCCGGAGGTGTTGTGAGACTCGGAAGGCCGTTTACTGAAAGGCCACGCAAACTGCGTCTGCACCTGAAGTACAATTGCGGAGTGATTACGGATAAGACTTTTGCAGACAAGCCTGATGATGACCCTGTGAAGGTCGGTGACAATGACCGTGCAATTGTCTATGTTGCTCTCGGAGACTGGGATTACCGCAAGTTCGGCGGAAGCCAGGACTCCCCTGTCGAAGTCAATACCACGGACAAATCCACTTTCTTTGACCCGCAGTCAGAGGCAGTGATTGCCTACGGGCAGTATGTGACCGGGGAGTCCACAGATGGCTGGATTGAGGTGGAGATTCCGCTGGAATACCGCAGTCTTACCCGCAAGCCGACTCACATCATCGTCCTTGCTGCCGCAAGTATGCTCGGTGACTACTTCACCGGCAGCGCCGACTCCGTGCTCTGGATAGACAGCCTCCAGCTGGAGTACTAGACTATTTCACTTTGAACTTGTATTCTTTTCCGTATTCGCGCAGAATGCTGAGACGAAGGGTCTTTTCAGTGAGATTATACAGAGCTGACCACTGGGTCTGTGAAGTAAGTTCCTCGGTAGGAGGCTGGGAAACTGACTCGAGAAGATGCATCGCCTCCTTCTCATTGAGAGTATAGTGATTGTCAAGCAAATCGCACCTCATAGTCTCGTAACGGTCCTTGCCGTGCAGTGAGCCCCAACCGTCATTGGTACCTGCCATTGCAGGGGAAACATAGAAATTGGTCACGCAACGCAGAGTATCGTTCTGACTGAAGACCTCCATTACTGTAGGATGCTTGTCACCCTCAGCAAGAGAATATTCGACAATAGCATAATCGCCTGTTGCATCAGCCATAAAGAAATGGTAATTGCTGCGGCCGTTGCCCCTCATATCCATATCATAGCCCTTAAGCATCTCAATAGCTTCCCTTACTGTGGAAGCCCTGTCGAGAAGAAGACGGATAGCCACCGTAGTGCTGATTCTGCCCTTTCCTGTCTGCTGGTTCGTCTGCTGCTCATTGAGGGCGAGAACACCGATTGCAAAGCCGTCCTCATTGATTCCGTCCAGTGCGGCATAAGGAAGACCCATCATAAGGGAGAGGTCTGTCTTGCCGTCATTGTAGAATCCCTGGCCATAGCCCATATTGAGACCATCGACCATTGAGATTGATTTCTTTCCGTCTTTCGGAGCGGTGTGCACCAGAATAGCGGAAGTCGGAAGATAACTCTTGCGGTCCGGAGTGAAATGACGGAAATCGTAATTGCGTCCCATCAGATAACCCTTCTGTCCATCGATAGGCACTGCAAAAGCGCTGCACCCGGCACCATAAGCTACCTTGGACGCTCCAGGATTGAGTTCGTCAAAAAGGAGATAGCCGATGTACTTGAAAAGCTGGGTAGTCTCGGTAATACCGGACTTCACCACTTCATCCAGTTTGTAATCCTGGGAGTAGTCGATTTCATACAGACGACCTGTCCCGTCAAGATCCTTCATAGAGTAAATCATTGACAGCTTATCGGCATCGGTGATGTACTTTGCCGGGTTGTCCGACATCTTTTTGTTCTGGGTGCAGGAAACCAAAGAGGTCATTCCTGCAACGGCGAAAGAGAGCATTAGCACCCCTGCCCGGAAATGTGTGTTCTTCATAAGACAAATTTTTTGCTTGGCTAATATAATGTAAATTCCTGATAGTTATTGCAATCTGTTGCAAAAAAATGTTATTTTTGCACATTATTTCCATTCATTATTAATCGTATGAAAAAGCATTTAGCACTCCTGTTGGCAGCTTTTGCCGTTTTGGTATCCTGCAACGGTCATTCAGACCTTGTAAATCCGGAAGAAATCAAACCTGAACACGTAGATGGCACAGTGTTCTTTGCCGGCACAATGCCTCAATATGTGGGAGAAGTACTTTACGAATATCTCGACAACACCACAAGCAATATCGAAAATGCGGAGATTCTTGTCTTTGCGCCCTCTTACGCCTCATTATATAAGAAGCAGATACGCGAAGCCTGGGAAAACGGAAAGATTATTGTCCTGGTGAAGCCGGACCCGGCAAGCATTGGCGAACCTGACCATGATTTGCTGCTGATTGCCTACCACAGGTTCAGCACATACCGCATTCACGACCCGTTGAACATCCTGGAACACTTGTTCGATGTGGAAGTTCAAGATGATGAGAATGCAAGCGAATCGAAAGAAAAAATTGAGGAAGGTGACAGTGGGAAGAGTGCTGAAATTGAAGAATCTGCCGAATATTACAGTTCGAAAATCAAGTACCTTTTCAGCTGGCTCAATGAGCAGCTGAAAATTCGGAATGTTCAGGCATCAGCTCCGGAGAAGACCAATATGGAGATGCTTACTGACCTGAGCAGCAAAATCGACGATTTGGAGTTCAGCCAAATCGAAAGCGGTCGTTTGAGCATAGGAGCAAAAGACTATAAACTTTGCAAAGTGGCACTATCGAAACCTGACGTGATTACCAGAAACTCAGAATTGAGCTACGTAGTCAAGATAACTCCTTTCTACGCTTTTGAGACGCCTTACTCCAAAGCGGCAGATTACTATTTCGTTACTATGACTATCACCTCCCACAACGCTCCCCTGTTCGGCACATACAAGAAAAAGCACGGTGGAGTACACACTTATGCCCACGCATTCTATGGAGAGAACATCGCCTGGTCAGCCAGACTCGACACATCCGCAGTCAATGATAACAAAAAATACACCATTGAATTTTTCGAAGAACCGAGGCCTACCACAACCAAGAATCAGACCAGTTATACTTCCGGTTTCTCCGCCACACTCAACATCAGCGGACAGGGTGGTATTCAGGGCGGTAAACCAGCATTGGTTGGAACGGTAGGTGGTTCATTTACGTGGAACAATGCCACTACAGTCAATATCAGTGATGAGCAGGTTGCCGAGAACTCTCTTGGGTCAACGGTAAACTATGAATACAAGTGCGTCAATTTCAACATGCACGACAATCACGAAAAGGCTGTGCCTCAGATTGCAAAATCAAATCAAATATGTTCCGCCAGCTGGTGCTGGAAAGTTAGCGGAGTTTCAGATTATGAAGATACTGAGTTTTCACTCAAAATTCACACAGACCCTCTTTACGGCTATATGTACAGGCACGCAACCTGGGGTGCAGAAGGCCATATCAGACATGATGTTCACCTTTTGAATGAGAATGACAGGGATATTACCATCAAACTGAAACGCCCGAACAGAGCACCTACCGGATTGATTGAGTTGAAAAATACTGCTGAAAACGGATATGTTAAAGATGTCCATGTTGTTCAAGAAAGGACATCAAAACCAGATACAACCCTTTTCGAATCCAACTCATCCTACGAACAGGATTATCTGCTGAGATATCAGGTCCCTGTGGGCAAATACCATTTGGACTATATTCTTCAGTACAAGGAGGACAAAAAGGTTGTAAGAGACACTCTCACTATTTCCGGGATTAATGTAACAAGTGGTAGTACATCATCTCATGATTCGTATGAACCATATCAGAACTAGGCACTGGAATCTTGCTGCATTGATACTTTTGCTGTTGGGATGCACCACTAAGATTTCTGTATCCCCTCTTGAGGAAGAAAGAACTCCGGTTTATCTTGGCTCCAGTCCCCAGACAAAGACTCACCACACCACTGAGAATACAATACTTTGGTCGGCTGGAGACAAAATCAACCTGCTTGCATATAAAGACGGGAAGTGGCTAGATTCCGAGTCACAGCAAAGAGATGATGGCGGATTCTTTATTCAATCCTCAAGCATAGTTGCTAAGGATACTGCCATCGCACGATTTGCGGTTCCCGAGGAGTTTTTGAAAGACATGTCCGGCAGTTGGAAATTCTGGGGGGTCTATCCAGGCAACTGTCTTTTGAACAAACAAATGGTGGATAACGACCATTTTTCTTTCAGGATATCTCCTCGTCAGATCCCAGTCAGAAAGAATGGCATAGCATCATTTGACCCGGACTGTGATGTACTTATCGGGAAAACTAAAGACATAACAGAACTGGAAGAAGGCAAGACTTACAGCATCTATTGGGACAGGCAGGTAGCTCATTTATGCCTCAATTTGACCGACATACCATTACAATCGGATAATGAATTGGTTTTGGGCCTAAGTGTCAGCTCATCCAAATCCTCTGCATTGGCTGGCTTGTTCAATTACGAACTGTCAACGGGCAAGATTAGCTCCCAAACTACATCAAACACTGTAAATCTTGTAGTTTCTGGAGGCAATATTGAAGAAAAGAACAAGAGTATTGAGGATATATGGCTATGCGTTTTGCCGCAATCTCTGGACTCTCTTGTCGTCAAAGTAACTACGGACAAAGCTGAATACACCAAGAGCTGGAAGAACATCAGTCTTGAGTTGAAGAAGAACTGCCGCAATTCTATGAAAGTGTCAATGAAGGGAGCTGAGGTAGCAGCGAACTCACTCTATGCAGAAGACCCGGATGCCACCAAGACCTATGATTGCCATTTTGATGTCAATATTCCGGAAATGCTGGTCGCATCGCATAAATTGCAGACTTCGCATGAGCCTTATGATATCATATCATCCTCAGTTGAGGCTCCTGCCGCATTGAACTTCCATTTTGATGTACTGCCCCTGTATGTATTCGGGGATTCAGATATGGCCGGTGACTATTACTATGTTGACGGTCATTTCCTGGCCCATAATGCCATTACTTATGCCAAACGCTACTACAATGGAGTGAATTTGTACGGTTGGTACCCATCTGAATACATACTGGATTTCCAGCTTCTGGATGCGGATGGGAAAGCATTGACTTTTGAGCAGTTGAGCTTTTTGGAAACGCCAGTTCCGGAAACAACTGTTGCAGATTGGACCTATACAAAGGGAATGACATTCAGTCTGGGACTGGAACTTACTTTCGGAAGAATGCATACCTACGGTGACTATCTTGGAGAAGGTGAAGAACCCGGTTGGAAAACCACCATCAAGGGCTGGCTTGCCCTTGGTTTCAACTGGAACAACAGCTCAACACAACATCTTCCGGACCAGACTGTCAGATTGTCAACCGACCCGGAGGATTGGAGCATCAATTATAGTCTTGTCACAATGAATGACAATGCGGGATATAATGAAGATGCTATCCCTCTTCTGTTCAGAAACGACCAAAGAATGGATTTTGCCTGGGTATGGCATGTAAACAAAGGTGTTTCCTGTGCAAATGACTACGATTTCGGCAATATGAAGATGAAAGTTTCGGTAACTCCTTCCTATAAGATTAACATTAACGGTTTATACCAAGACTTATCAGGTCACTCCTCAGCAGAGGCTACATTTGCAGAAAGACATGCATACACTTGTGAAACACAGGAAATGACAGTGGATATGCCTGCACTCAACAGAATTCCTTTCGGAACAGTTTCGTTGAAATGTTGTCCTTTCGATCAGTCGGCCAATGAATACCTGACAAATATTGAAGTATACAGGCAGGGGGATTATTCCCTTGGAAGAATTTACTATTCCGACCCGAAGAGTTATAAGAAATTCACTTCGGCAGAAATGAATCTCCGCTATGGAACTTACGATATAGTGTATAAACTCCGAAACGGAAATACCGGTGAGATTACCCAAAGCAGTGTATTCAGGGATGTTGTTATAGATTCCAAAACTACTATCGAACTTTCTTCTCTTGACGGTGATGATTTATGATGAACAATAAACTATACATAACACCCGACATAGCTCTGGTTGAACTCTGCAACAGCAATTCCATTTGCGTATTGCCCGAAAGTGACAACCCTTCCTGGGGTTACGGGGACAACACCCTCCCCGATTTAGACTAGTTTTTCCGAGAAAGCACTTGCAAAAAAAAGCGGCCGGGGGTCCGGTCGCTTCAATAAAAGTGAAACTGTCTTTTAGTCTTTGTAGCTGTATGCAGCGGAAGAGTTGACAGGGATGTTGATGCAGTTGTTGACGGTGTAGGTGGTTCCGTCCTGAGCTGAAGCAAAGACAACGACGTGGAGATTTTCCTGAACCCAATAACTTGGCATATCGAAAATCACAAAGATATCGCCGGTTTCGCCAGCCTCAAGATTGAAAGTCTGTCCGGTGAAATCCTTTGACGCATTCTGTCCGTAAATTGCACGTATGCAATTGTCGTGAACATCAAAGCCCATTCCGAACTCATCCTTCGCCATATAATTCTGCTGCTTGCCGACTATACCATCCTCCAGTACCCAGGCTGCAAGACGGTAGGAACCGGCCTTTCCGGCCTTTATTCCGGCCCTGAGCACCAGTTGTGAACCGTCTGTCACGCAGGCACCTGCAACGCCAACCCTTGCTCCCTCCTCATACTTCTTGTCGAGGTAATCCTTGATGGCAGCATCGCTGGTATTTGTCTGGAAAAGAGTGGTCTTGTCCAGATTGAAAATACAGCTCGGATATCCTTTAATTCCCATAGCACCCGGAAGATTCGTCTGGATATAAGCCGGGTCGGTGTCAGTGCAGGTATGGGCGGCAGTGTGGACAAACTTGTCAGCGTAGGAAGCATCGAAAGCAAGTCTGCGTATGGTATTGACCATCAAAGGACAATAACCGCAGCCCGTGCCGGTAAACTGAATCAGAAGACTCCTTCTATGGAAATCCGAACTCTCCGGCTGAGGGTCAGTCGGGATGACAGGAACCATAGCGGACATAGCCATAACCTCAACCTTATCACTGAACTTGGTCTTGTACGACACCCAGAAAGTGTAAACTCCCGGGACGGTCGTAGTAAACTTCATATCAGGAAGTTCGACAGGATTGTCATTGCCGTCATAGAACTTCACACCTTCGGTAACCTCGGTCTCCCCTACCAATACGGTAAAGGTAGCCTCAGCTTTGCCGTCAGCGCGGATGACAGGCTCGTCCACCAGAAGAGTCAACTCACCGGTAAGAGGCTTGTTGCCAATATCGGTAGAGTCCTTCTGATTGTTGTTTTCATCTCCCGGCACAGATGCCGGCGTGCAAGCCGGCATCAATGCAAGGAGAGAAATAGCTGTAAATAAACCTAAAAGCTTTTTCATTAGCGGGCGTTGTCGTTCTTAATCTTGGCAAGAGCCTGCTCAACGCTTACCATCTTGTAAGAGCGCTGCTCGTACTTCTTCATAGCCTTGAGAGCTGTCTTGCGCTTAGCTGAAGAAGCCTTTACACTGCTTGTATTTGCTGAAGGAACAGCAACCTCGTTTGCAGCCTTGACGCTTGAAGCACCGGTCTCAGGAGCCTCAGGCTCAGTCCAGCCCTTGGTAAGGGTGGTAGGACCGCTTACGAGGAACTCGCTGATATAACCGTAGCCATAGTAGAAGCGCATTGCATTGAGATAGTAATCTGCACCATCATATACGAACGGATTGATGACAGCGGTAGCGAAATCGGAAGCAACCTCTACAGGGAAGTCTGCGTTCTCTCCGCCAACTCCGATGGAAACATATCCGTCAGCACCGTAACCGGCAAGATAGTAAGTATAGTATCCGCTGGTGGTGAGAGGATAGAACCTGTTCTGGTTGATAGGAACTACAGCGCTGCCGTCCTGATTAATCTCGATGAACCACTTCGGACCGCAATCCCAAATCATAGACTCGTTGTCGTAGCCGTTGTAGCTGTCGCTGCAGAAGAGGTCGAATGGAGAGTTGTAGTTGAGATCCGTCTTGGTCTCCTGGAAGCCGAAGCCGGTGCAGAGCAGACGGTTCTGGCTCTTGAGCATAGCATTGTACTCGTCAACCTCAGTCTTGAACTCAGCATAGAGAGCATCAACTTCTTCCCTCTCCATACCTACGAGATTCTTGTAGGTATCGTAAACTGACTCAGGAAGAGTTTCAGGATAGGTAAATCCTGTGCTTATGGTAACCTTGGCATTCTTTACGCCGCTATCCTGCCACTCGTAGCTGTAGGTCTCGTAGTTATATACGGACTGCTGGGTAGGAGCGCTCATAGTCCAGTCGCCGATGAGTTTCTCGAACAGAGGAGAATCGACTGAAGGCTTGGCAGGCTCCTTGATGGTGGTGTTGACTGCGGTAGCATTCATATCCTGATCGATGTTGTTGCCGGTCTCCTCGTCATTGTAGAGAAGGATTGCGAGACGGGTCTCGGAATTAGGCATAGAAGAGAACATGAAGTTCATACCTTCATCGCTGTTGATCTGAGCGATATCATCATCGTAGAGGTAGTTGCCCTGAGCTGCAATCTGAGTGTAGGTATAACCTGAATTGATCATCATACCGAACTCACGCTCGTAGTTGGCAGCATATTTTCCGCTAACTGCGTTCTTTGAAGTACACTTCACATTGAACCAAACCTCGTATGGAGACTCCTCGCCGTTAGGATTTGCGATAGGGGTAACTACAACGGTAGGTGCAGGATGTGTCTTTGCGGTGGTCTCGAAGGTGAGATGCTGGAAATTCTGGCTAAGACCCTTCTCGTCTCCCTTAGCTGTGAGCAGGAGATGATAGGTAGTCTCAGGCTCAAGATAGTAGTTCTCTTCGAGAATGAGCTCGAGAGGCTCCTGAGCATAAAACGCACCGAAGTACATTGCTGCGGTATAGGAAGTGGTGAACCACTGCAGATAATCCTCGTTGTTGTCGATGTAAGGAAGCAGTGACTCGTACTCATACTCAGGGAGAATCATAAAGCAGTACTGGTAAACATCAGCCTGAGGAGTGAAGGTAACGGTTCCTGACATAGCGCCAACATTGAAAGCAACGTCAACCTTTGCGTCAAGCGCTGCAGGAGGGTCGAGGGTGATGTACTTGCGGGTGAAATAACCTGTCCAGTATGCATCTTCGTCAAGTTCGCCTTCGATATCTGCTGACCAAGGGCCCCAGCCGCCGCCGGCGTTCTCATAATATGCATCCCAATCGTAGCAGGCAGTGTACCAGCCCTCACCCCAACCGGTGAAGTCGGTGTCGTCCCAAGCGAACTCACCAGCGCAGAATACGATAGGCTCACCAGGAGAGAATGGAGTGTGGAGCATAAGATGCTCGCCTGTCCACTCGTCAATCTTCTGCTCACCGTTCTCGTCAAGCTCGTAAATGGTGGTATCGTCATAAACGAGGGTGGTATCACCCATTACGTGATGCTGTCCGTTCTGCAGAAGGAGGTCAGGCTCAAGCATTGACATCCAGCCGACTTTGGACATCTTGTACATAGGAAGGCTTCCTACATTGTAGCGGAGAACGTGATTTGCATCCTTTACTGACTGAGGCATCTTGAGGTGCCACTTGAAGCCGTTGCTGCTCTTTGAAACAACGGTGAATACATCCTGATAATCAGTGGTAGTAACTTGTGCGGTCACCACATCCTCATAGAATTCATCGGCAGAAACCTTGAATGCGAAATAAACGGTATAGGTGGTAGCTGCTTCAAGACCGCTGAGCACAACTTTGTTCTCGCCGTCCTTGAGTTCACCGGTAACACCGTCTTTGAAAATCATAAGAGGCTCTGTGGTAAGGTCGTTGAGCTGGCTGAAAATGTAAGCGTACTCAACAAGAGCTTCTGTTTTTAGAGTAAACTCGGCGCTAAGCATTTCAGCTGCACTTACGACAACCTCCACGCTAGGCTCGATCGGTTCCGGTTCCGGTGTCTCTGGCTGGACGCAGGCAAAAGCCATTGCGCAGGCTGCCAACATTGACAATAATTTGAAACTTTTCTGCATAAAACAATATTATTTGGTTAAACGATATTACACACAAACGTGACAAACGTGACAAAAGTAACAAAAAATCCCGGAATTCCAAGAAATCCGGGATAATTTTTTGTTAAGCAAGATACTCGTCTGCAAGCGGTATCAGCAGCACCATATCTATGAATGCAATCATAACAACAGCACCGTATGCACCTATGGTAAGAGCCATTGCAAGCGCGTGCAGGAAGGAGAACGCGTGCAGCAGAATTACTGCTATAGCAAGCGGAATCCAGAACTTCCAGCCGGTCGCACGCACCAGCAGCAGAGCCGCGACTGCACAGGTCAGAGGAATCAGGAACATCAGGTTCTCACCGAGTGCGAAGAGCAGGGCTGCGCTGAGCACAAAGTCAAGCAATAGGGCTCCGAACAGAACTTCAGAGCGATGCTTCCTGCCGGATTTGCAGTAAACGAGCAGAGTCCCGAGCGCAAGCAGCACGGTCAGCACTATCATTGCAGCATTATCGAACATAATTCCCTGAGTAACACCGAACAGCACGAAACGCGCACCTGCAATCTTTGCGCAAATCCAGGCGGCCAGCTCACCTGCAGCAAAAACAAGCAGCGCAACACCCAGAATCAAGCCGGCCTTGCCGAGAACCCGGGTGAACTTGACCCCGTCCCGGTGCAGTTCGAGCACGAGCAGCAGTATAAACAGAAGGAATACCACTATATTCAGCACCAGATACCAGGTCTTGCCCATATTCACAAGGCCCAGCCCCGGGATGGTGAAATTGACGGTATCGCTGTCGCTGCGAAGACAGTCCTTGTCCGCATACTTGGGATTATGGACATATTCGCTCGCAACAGGCAGAACCTGCGCACCGTAGTGCTGTATGGTCTTCGCGCTGACATTCGAGAAGTTGTCCAGGTCGGTGTGGTAATGGTTCACGTCCGTGATGGTAGAGAAATTCAGTCCCGGGATATGGTCCTTCACAAGCGTAAAGTCGGTAAAATTAGGCATAATGCGGTACACCACCGTGGTAAGCGAATAGGTGAACGGTGACTTTGCGCATCGGGCATACAGGTCCATCACATTGCTGTTGCCCGGGCAGGTCTCGAACAGAAGACAAGGGCCCCAAGGTCCGCGCGCCTCAAGGTTGATTACCAATCCGACATTGTCGAACTGCTCCCGATTGTTTTCCCAGATTGCAGTCATTCCGTTGAGTTCCGGCTCCTCCGCATCGGTAAAGAGAACTTTCACGCCTTGATTCCAGTTCGCACGGTCCTTAACCAGATTTCTAACAGTCTCAAGCGTAACTCCCAGGCCGTAGCCATCATCGGCGGCACCATAAGACCATACGGTATCCCGCTTAGGCATTGGCTGCGAATAACGGGAATCATAGTGCGCCACGAACATAAGCCAGGTGCAATCCTCAGTCCCGTTCTGAGGAGCAAACTCCGCAAGCACATCTATAGCATCGAAGGTATAGGTCACGTGTTTGTTGAACGGTCCCTGAAGGGAGTCATAGCGGAAAATCTTGATAGTGTCGGCGCCCAGCTGCGCAAGCCTTCCGATGAGATATTCGCGCACTGCAGCGCGCTCCACAGGATGTGCCACAGAGTGGTGGTCTCTTGAAATCACTTCCAGGTCCTGAAGCACGCGCTCACCTGAAAAGCCATCATAATCAGCAGGTTTCGCATTCGGACGCGTAAACACCCCGTATGCGAGGATTGCGGACAGCAAGACCGTTGCCGCAATCACAAAAGGTTTTAAAACTTTCATTTTTCAAACATTTTTGTACGGCAAATATAGCAATTTCAAAGGTAATCCGACAAACGCCCGGAGAGAATGGCCAGTGCCTGGGAGATATGATATTTGACCGTATGGACCGAAATGTCGAGTATTTCGGATATCTCCTTGTATGAGCGGAAACCGTAGCGGCTCAGTTCGAACACCTGTCGGGTTTTGTCCGGAAGCTGCTCCACGGCCTGCATTACCTGGTCTTCCAGTTCCCTTCCCAGCAGACTCCCCAGAGGGTTTCCGTGCACATCGTGGGTCTTTTCGACAATTTCCTCAGTGATGGGCATACGCCTGTCCTTGAAAAGGTTTGAGCTGCGCAGATAATTGAGGCTGCGGTTGCGCACCGCAATGATGAGATATATGCGAAGGGATGAGCGTATCTGCAGCCGTTCCCTGTTTTCCCACATCTTGAAGATAACATCACTTACGATGGCCTCCGCAAGGAAATTGTCCTTGAGGAAGGTAGCCGCATAGTGGCACAGCACCGTGTAGTGCCGTTCATAGAGCTCCCTGTAGGCTGAGTCATCCCCCGCCTTCAGACGCTCGACAAGGATACTGTCTTCAGGATTCCCAGCCATTATCTTTCAAGCATTCCGAGCAATATGCTTTCAGCCTGTCCCGGCTCCATCTTCTTGGAACAAACCAGTTCCCACAGGCTCTCTCCCTGTTCCTGACGCACAAGAGTGCCCACTATCCAGCTCTGTATCCAGCCCGTAAGGGTACTCCAGGCTCCCCAGCCGGCATCCGCATTGGAAGCCCAGAAATCCCAGTCCCTGTAGTCGAAGGCCCTGAACCAGGCTCCGTCCACATCCTCGAATGCATCGCTGCTCACCTGGATGCGCACCAGGAAATCCCCCATACGGCGCACCGCATCCACATATTTCGGGTCAGCGGTTGCGGCTGCGGCCTCATACAGTCCCACAAAAGCGAAATTGGTGGTATAGAGCATATCCGCAACCGGGTCTCCGTTGTCGAAAATCAACGGAGCTTCGGTCACTCCGTAAAGCGCATTGGAAGGAGTCTTGCCGAAGCCGCTCTTGCCCGGATTGCCCAGTTCTTCCCTGATGCCTCCGCATTCCACCTGATTCTTAAGCAGTTCGTCAGCCATAAAGGCAAGCCACTGTCTGTGCTGCTCAGTTGGGGAAACGCGGTACAGCCACGCGAGAGGAAGTATCATTCTTGCCCTTTCCTGCTGAATGCCGTTGGTCCACGACCATTCATCCGGGTAGCCTTCCATTATCAGCTGCACTCCCCTCTCCACGCGCTCCAGCAGCTCAGCATAACCCGTCTGCTGATACAGCCACAGATAGCAGGCCCAGAGCCAGCTTTCGAAATGAGGATGCAGATTGACGGTCGGGGCATCATAGTAGGACTGCCAGCCGCGCACCTGTATGTCGTCATCCAGGAGCATTCCGGTTCGGAAGCCGTTGGTGCCGCTGGTTCTGAAATTGCCCGCAATGCACTCTATTATTTCCCTGTCCCATTTTCCGCTTTCCAGCAGCGCGGAGGCTCCGAGGGCCCCCAGAATGAAACGGGCATTGTCGTCGCCATAATATACGCCCTTATGCGTAACTGCCCATCCTACAAGTCCGTAGGTCGGCGAGAGAGGATTGTTGCGCACGCCGGTGCGGTATTCCCCGAAAGTATAGTCAAGAAGGTTCTCGGCCACCTCGGCATACGAAGGCTCTCCCAGCAGCGAGGCGGCGCTGGCGAAGGCATAGGCGCTCTCCCCCTGCACATCCGCCCTCATCCAATAGCGGTACATCTGGCTTCCGTCGTTGTAGATGGCACTCATATGTCCCTCCAGCACGCCGAGGGAACCGTCTCCTGAGGCGGCATCACTCCGCACCTGAGGGCCTATAGGCATAGTGCCGTCTCCCATATAGCGGCCGACATATTCGTCTTTCCAGCTTTCGTCAACTAGGAAATGCCCCTTGGAGTACCATTCTATGCCCCGGCGCACGCTCTCCCTGCGGGCACTGCGAGGCAGCCTCTGATGCTCTGCATAGCTCGGATGCACCAGCAGTTCAAATGAGCTGAACCTGCATTCGGCACCGCTTACAAAGGCGAAGATATGCTCCAGCAGCGCCCTTACCCCTGCCTGAGGCATAAGCCTTGTGCGGGCATACTGGCTGATGGGGGTAGTGCTGAGCAGGATGCCGTCTTGGGTGAAATATAGCACCGGGACGGTTGGAGTGCCCTCCAGACCATAGACCGCCGAATCGAAGCCTGCGACCTTGGCTGCAAGCAGCAGCGTCGAATCAGCCTTTACGGGGATATTGCGGAGAACCGCCTTGTTGAAACTCAGAAGACTCAATGCAGGCAGTTCGGGACGCAGCGAATCGGCCACAACAATCCTTTCGAGCTGAAGTGTATCCCTTGAACTCAGAGTGGCATCTCCATATACTATGGGGCATTCCAGATAGACCTTGAGACCCTTGGCTTTGATTTTTGCTATCTCGTCTTTGCCGAGCACGGCCCCTGACTGGGGAGATACCTCGGAGAGAATCATCACGCCGCTTCCCTGCGGAGCCGACTCCAGGGCGTGGGCAATACCGGGACAAGTCTTGACTTTCACCCCTTCCTGTTTGATAAGATTTACAAAATCATTGTCACCGGAGCAGGCTACGGTAACTGAAGGCTTGGTGCCGTTGCAGCCAATCACCAGGACTGCAGCGCACAAAATGGTCATCAGCAAGTGTTTTCGCATAATCGTAATATTGGTTTTGCAAAGTTAGGCTTAAAAAAATTCAAAAACAGACTAGCCTTCAACGAATTTCAAGTGTCTTTATACTGTAACCAATATTGTAAGTATGCGCTCCAATAGAACAGACGAGCTGATTGCCTCCTTCCTGACGGGCGAAATCAGCCGCGAGGAAAAGCAGGAACTCGAAAGCTGGGCAGCCGGCAGCAGTTCCAATGCAGAGTATTTCGACAGACAGAAAGAAATATGGCTTTCTTCAATGTCTCCCGCCGAAAAAGACACCTTCAGGGGCTCGGAGGGCTATAAGCGCTTTGAACGCAGGACTCTCGTGGGCAAAGTCAAGCCGGCACGCACCCGCAGACGCACCCGCGGTGCGCTTTATGCCGCCTGCGCCGGTGTATTTGCAGCCCTTGCAATATTTATAGGAATAAAGGCTGCGGCTCCAGGTGGCAGGATTATCGAAAGCGAAGTGACCGTCTATGTACCTGAAGGCTCTACCTCATCCTTCACACTTCCCGACGGGACCTCGGTCAAGCTCAATTCAGGCTCACATTTGAGTTACCTGCCAGGATTCGGCAAAAGCCACAGGGATGTCAGGCTCGACGGGGAAGCCTATTTTGATGTGGAGCACGATGAGAGCATCCCGTTTACGGTAAGCACCGACAGGCTCAAGGTCACGGACCTCGGCACAGCCTTCAATATACGCAATTACAGTTCCGATGCCCAGGCCCAGCTGGCTCTGGTAGAGGGAAAAGTTGAATTCAGCACGGATGGAGACAAGCAGCGGATCCCTATGGTCCCTGGCGAAACCGCCGAGCTTGAGAAAGAAAGCGGCAGTGCGAGCGTAACGGAGGGCAATATTGAAAAAGCACTTGGATGGCTTTCCGGAAACATACAATTCGAAGACGAAAGCCTGAAAATGATAGCCCGCAGACTGGAGCGTTGCTACGGCGTCACAATCTCAATAGAAAGCAAGGATGCGGAAGACATAAGGTTTACCGGCTCCTTCGACAAGAATGACAACGGAGCAGGCGATATTCTTGAGGCCCTTTCCGCTACCGGAAAAATCCAGTTCACCAGAATTTCCAATAATCACTATTCAATCAAATAACCGATACAATGAGTCCGAAGAAACTGTTCCTGAGCACTGCAGCCGTGCTTGCAGCCATAGTCGCGTATGGCCAGACCCTGCATCTGCGTAAGGATAAACTGAATGTAAAGGAAGCAATGGCCCTGATTACGGAAAGCACCGGATGCTCTTTCATCTATGCTTCCGGGGACATCGACACTACCCGAACTGTAAGTTTGGATGCGGCCACCCTCGAACAGGCTCTGCAGCAAAGCTTCAGCGGGCAGAACTTATCTTTCCGTATCAACGGCAAAAGCATTGTGCTCAAAAAAGATGAGCCCAAGCCTCAAAAGAAAGAAGCTGCTCCCTCTTTGCGCGAGCTCACAGGAATTGTGGTCGATGAGACCGGGCTCGGGATTCCCGGTGCTACGGTCCTTGTCAAGGGAAGCACAAAAGGAGTGCTGACCGATTTGGAAGGCAAATTCTCGATAGCGGTTGAGGAAGGCGAAGTACTGACCGTATCCTTTCTGGGCTATGAGGATGCCAATTTCACGGCCGCCGGGCAGAACAATATCCGTCTCATCCTCACCCCGAAGCGCAACGAGCTTGAAGAGGCCGTGCTCGTAGCCTACGGCAAACAGCGCAAAGAGAGCGTAATCGGTGCCATATCTACCATAGATGTAGGCAAAATAAGCCACTCCACAAATAAGCTGTCAAATGTTCTTGCCGGCCAGATGGCCGGAATAGTATCCGTCCAGCGAAGCGGAGAGCCGGGCGAGGGCTCGGACTTCTGGATCAGGGGCGTAAGCACCTTCGGAGCCAACAACAGGCCGCTCGTGCTTGTGGACGGCATTGAGCGTGACCTCAACCTGGTGGACCCTGACGATGTCGAGACCTTCTCAATTCTCAAAGACGCAACAGCTACCGCCCTTTACGGAGTGCGGGGGGCTAACGGAGTAGTGCTCATTTCCACCCGAAGGGGTAAGGAAAGCGGCAAGCCGGTCATCAGCGGAAGGGTGGAAACTACTCTCTCCTCTCCTACCGTAATGCCGGAGATGGCTGACGCTCAGGAATTTATGGATATGTACAACTATGTCTATGCGGATGCCAACGACGGACGTCTCTTCTATTCCGAAGAAGCAATGCGCAAATACATGGACGGCAGCGACCCGGATATGTATCCGAACGTGAACTGGATGGATACCATATACAAGAATATGGCTGACAGCTACAGGGCAAATATCAATGTCACCGGAGGAAACGAAAGGGTGAAGTACTATGTAGCAGGCTCATTCTACAGGGAGAACGGCATATTCAAGCCTGACACCGGTCTGGGCTACAATCCGTCCAACAACTGGTCCCGCTTCAACTTCCGCTCCAACGTGGACATCAAACTGTTTGAGCATACCACCCTCAATGTCAACCTCTCCAACCAGTACGACATCAAGAGGCAGCCGAACAACAACGGAAGCCTGTGGATATATGCCCTCAAGATGATTCCTATCGCCATTCCTACAAGGTACAGCGACGGTACCATAGCCCGCCCTACCATCGGCGAAAATCCGTACAATCTGCTGAACCTCAACGGCTACAATGAGATATTCACCAACAACGCCCAGTCTCTGGTGGGACTGACTCAGGACTTCTCCCCTATTCTGGAAGGTCTCAAGGGCAATATCAAGTTCAGCTGGGATGCCTTCAATTATGCCCATCTCAACCGTTCCAAGAATCCTTCCACCTACTACGCGGTGGGCAGAAACGAGGACGGAAGCCTGAAATACGTCAAGAACAACGACGGAAGCGACTATTTGAGCCTGTACCGGGCCAATGCCGGAACGCGCACTTTCTATCTGGAATCATCCATCACCTACGACCAGGTCTTTGCGGACAAGCACAGGGTGGGCGCTCTGTTCCTCTTCAACATGAAGGACAAGGCTGACAACTTCCCGACAGACTACATTGCCAGTCTGCCTTACCGCAACCTCGGCATTGCAGGGCGTGCAACATACTCTTACGCAGACCGTTATTTCATCGAAGGCAACTTCGGCTACAACGGCTCAGAGAACTTCGCGCCGCAGAAGCGCTTCGGTTTCTTCCCATCAGTCGCACTCGGCTATATGATAAGCAACGAGCCTTTCTGGAAGGAATTGCGCGACTATGTGAGCCAGCTCAAATTCAAGACATCCTATGGTCTTATCGGAAACGACCAGATCGGAGGCAACAGGCGTTTCGCCTTCAACTCCGAGATGATGTATGCACGCGGTTATATCTTCGGAGACAAGGGAGGCAACGAACTCGCAGGTCTTGCCACCGGCTATCCGGGCTCGCCTGACGTATCCTGGGAACTTGCAAAGAAATTCAATGCGGGTATAGAAATAGAACTCTTTTACGCCCTCAAGCTGGATGTCGATTTCTTCCACGAGCTCCGCAGCGGCATCTTTATCGAAAGGGCATCCGTCCCTTCCATAGTCGGAATCAATGTCAACCCTTACCTGAACCTCGGTGAGATGGAGAACAAGGGTGTGGATGCATCCCTTGTTTACAACAAAAGAATCAGTTCAGAGCTGAGCCTGTCCGCCCGCGGCAATTTCACCTTCAACCGCAACAAGAAACTCTACGATGACCAGCCTCATCCCAACTATGCCTATATGGATGTTATCGGCAAACCGTGGAACCAGCAGTTCGGCTACATAGCTCTCGGCTACTTCAGAACTGAGGACGAAATTGCCAACAGCCCGAAGCAGCTGGACAATCCGCGCGTCGGCGACCTCAAGTACAAGGATATCAACGGAGACGGATTGGTCAACACCGACGACTATGTCGCCATAGGACGCACCAACATTCCTGAAATCAACTACGGATTCGGTCTCAACATCAACTGGAAGGGCTTCGATTTCTCCTTCTTTTTCCAGGGAGTTGGCAATGTCACAGGCTTCATCAGGGGAGAAACTCTTGATATGTCCGACACCAACCAGCTCTATTCGAATGTTTACAGGGATGTTGCCCTCAACTACTGGACTCCGGAGAGAACGAATGCGAAGTATCCGAGGCTGTCCATCAACGGAAGCCAGAACAATCTGGCCCCTTCTACCCACAATCAGATGGACCTCAGCTTTATGCGCCTCAAGAGCGCTGAGATAGGTTATTCCCTTCCTAAAAATGTATGCAAGAAGATTGCTTCATCGGGCATACGTTTCTATGTCAGCGGAAACAACCTGCTCACCTTCTCCAGCTTCAAGCTTTGGGACCCTGAAATCAGCAGTTCGCAGGGTGCATCCTACCCTAATATGCGCTCAATCAACTTCGGTGCAAACTTCAATTTCTAGCAGCAATGAAACGCAGTACTATATTATCAACAGCAGTGGCAGCGCTTGTGCTTACAGGATGCAACTTCCTGGAACACAACTTCAATGACCAGATGACAATAGAAGAGGTGTTCAGCAAGCGCCCGACCACGGAAAGGTATCTTGCCGGCCTTTACGGCTACCTCCCGGATGACATTTTCGCCTACGACCAGACCTTCATAGGCTGTGCCGACGATGCCTATTTCTCCTGGGAGAAAATGGATTATGAGCTGGTCAACAGCGGTTCCTACAACGAATCCACAGTTGGAGTGCGCGGAGAATGGACTCCGAAGTTCAATCCGTGGAGCAATATCTATATAGCCATCAACCAGGCGACGGTCTTTATGAACCATATAGATGAATGCGGTGAGTTGACCAAGGAGGAAAGAGCTACGATGAAGGCGGAGGCGCGCTTCCTTCGCGCTTACTTCTACTTCAATCTGTTCAAGCAGTACGGGCCCGTTTACCTCTGGTTCGACGAGACACCGGATATGAAAATCAGGAGCGAGGAAATTGACCGTCATACCGTTGACCAGTGCGTGGACTTCATAGAGTCCGAAATGGCCAAGGCCGCAGAGGACCTTCCTCTCAAGGTTTCCGACCCTACCACCTGGCAGGGACGCATTACCAAGGGAACGGCTTTGGGAATGCGCTCCCGCGTTCTGCTCTTTGCCGCACGGCCTCTGTTCAACGGAGGAGGAGATATAGGATACGGCAAGGACTTGGTCAATCTCTACGGGGACCATATCTTCCCTCAGAGCTATGACGCATCTAAATGGGACAAGGCCGCAAAGGCTGCGAAGGCAGTCATTGACCTCGATATTTACTCCCTTCACAAGACGAAAGAGGAAGTCAGCGACCCTGTTGTGAAAGGTATGCTCTCCTACAGGGAGACCTTTACCGAATGCTGGAACGAGGAGTTGATTTTCGCGCGCTACTACCCGGATGCTTCGGTATGGAACTCCAGGGTAGTACCTCCGAGAGTCTTCGGCGTCGGCCTCGGCGGATTCACTCCTACCTTGAAACTTGTGGACGCTTATCCTATGGCTGCAACCGGCCGCTACCCTGTCACAGGCTACAAGAGCAACGGGGAGCCTATAGTTGACGCAGCCTCGGGCTACGAAGAGGACGGCTTTACAGAGGGGTGGTATCATCCTACCCATACCGACAAAGCGATTAAGGTACACAACAGTATGAAAGGCAGGGACGGACGCTTCTACGCATCCATCTTCTTCAATGGAGAATACTGGATACATCCGGACGGCACCAAGCCTGAGTACTCCCCTGTCACCTTCTATACCGGAGGTACTTCGACCTTCGCCCACGAAAGCGGAGACTATGTCAAGACTGGTTTTGTATTCACCAAGCTCACAGACCCGAATGTGGATACCCGCAAGAATGTTTGGGGCACCTTCACCTGGAGCTATATGCGCCTTGCCGAAGTGTATCTCAACTACGCCGAAGCCTGCAACGAAAAGGAAGACAGGGATGCCGCTGAAGCGCTCAAGTATCTGAATATGATACGCGAGAGAGCCGGCATCACGCAGAAAATCGAAACCGTCTATCCTCAGGTCCTCACATCCAGGGAGGAGCTCCGCAAAATAATACGCCAGGAGCGCTTCATTGAACTTGCTTTCGAAGGGCTGCGCTACTATGACCTCAGGACCTGGATGATAGCACCCGAGGAAGTCAACGGTCCGCGCTACGGGCTTGACCTTACGGCAACGGACTACGAGAGTTCGTGGAAGCGCACCTCGAAAATCTGTCAGCCTATTGTTTTCGAAACCAAGCACTATCTCTTCCCTATCGCTCAGAAACAGCTGAACGAAATGAAGAATTTCACACAGAATCAAGGATGGTAAACATTATGAAAATGATATCAGGAAATATTTGCCTGCTGCTCGCGGCGCTGGGAGCGCTCTGCTCCTGCGAAGATACCAGACTGGACGGTATGAGTCCGGACCGGATTTACATTGTGCAGTCAGGCGCACAGGACATTTTTGTGGACAGCAGGGACTTCGCGGATTTCACTGTAACGGTTTACAAATCAGGTCTTGGAGTAAGCTCCGGAAAGGTTGAACTGGCTGTTGACGCTCAAATTTTGGAAGAGTGCAATGCGCAGCACGGCACTTCCTTTGTACTGCTTCCGGAACTATGCTACACCCTCTCCAGGACTTCCAAGAACTTCAAGGCTTCGACAGTTTCCTTCAACTGCACGGTAACCTTTGACGGTGCGATACTAGCCAAGTACTGCACGCCCGGTGAGAAGAAATATGTGCTTCCTCTGCGGGTGCGCAGCGAAAACGGAGAACTCGAGGTTATAGAAGACAAATCGGGAGTATTGCTTATTCCGGTATTGGAGCAGAATCAGGGAGGCGTGATGAGGGAGGGCCCTGTAAACGATATGGCACTGCTTTATTATGGCGGAAGCCACAGGCCTAACCGGTGGGAGAACGATGCTCTGCAGTCCAATGTGTCATATATCGATGACAAAGGCCTTGAGCATTGGCTGTTCGACAGTTTCCTGTTTCTCGAATTCAATGCCGGCAACGGACGATATTTCGAGAGCGGTTTCGACAATGGAGAGAAAACGGACGAGATAGCCGCACGCAAGGAAGACTGGGTTGCAATGCTTGACAAATACTTTGCCCAGGACGGTCCGATTGCACGGCTCAACACAGTAATCTCCCAAACTGCGAACCGAATAGGCTCTCCGAAATACAGGAGGCGTCTGGTGCTTTTCGTGCCGGCTGCTTTCTATAACCAGAAAAACTGGGGAGAACTCAACGGCAAGGCTATGGACTTCTCCGTTACCCAGGACAGGATTGACGCCTCGCTCTGGTGGGTGGACTATGCCCGTGAGAAGTTCAACGCCCTGAATCTCAAGTATTTGAGTTTCGACGGCATTTACTATGTAGCCGAGCAGCTTACCAACAACAGGCAATATCTTCCGGGACTTGCCCGGGAAATCCGGGAAAGAGGCCTGAAATTCTATTGGATTCCGTATTGGAATTCCGACGGAATGGGAGAATGGAAGGAAATGGGCTTCGACGAGGCCTTCCTGCAGCCGAACTATTTCTTCTACCAGCAAAAGCCTGACTACCAAAGTTATTTCGACACTGTTATGGGCTATGCCCAGAGCCACGGAATGTCTCTGGAGATGGAGTTTGACGAAAGGGGCCTGAAGCAGAACGGCGGGGATTATCGCGGAGACAGACTCTGGGACTACATCAATGCTTTCAGCAGCTATGAAGTGGCCAAAAACAATCATATTGCCTACTATCAGAGCGACACTATGGTCCACGCGCTCCATTGCTCAGGCGATCCTGACGACCAGGCGCTGTACCGGGCCCTGTGCTCTATGATAGTATCAAGGCAGCAAACCAGAGGTGAAAAGTAAATTATTGACTGACCATATGAAGAAAACACGATTTTTCGCAATGTGCGTTGCAGCGCTCGCACTTGCACTTTCCTGCCAGAAAAAGGCAGATGTTGACACTGACGATGAGGACGAAGCTTTGCTCGACCTTTCGCAGAGGTCTCTGAGCTACAGTTATGAAGGAGGCTCGGACGATATCAAAGTGACAGCCAACAAGGACGGTTGGACTTTCGGCGTCATTGAAGGAGACGACAGCTGGTGCCACGTCAGCGCCGATGGGAAGACTATCAGTGTTGTCGTTGACGAAAACAAAGAGCAGAAAGAACGGAGCACGGTGCTTACCGTCAAGCTCGAAGATGTCACCAAGCGCGTAAGGATTGAACAGGCAGCGGCCCCTGCACCGGAAGACCTGCCTAAGGTTTTCGCCGTTCCTACCTTGGATGATTTCAAGGATTCCCGGGTTCTCAAGGTTATGTATGGGGACAAACAGGTTGCCGAAGTATGCCGCGAATACCTGTGCGGAGCCGGAATCAACAATCAGGCTATTGTGGTTTACCCAATGGCGGGAAGCACGGCAGACATCAGCCGCGGTCTCGTAGCGGCTGTGCTCGACCAGAAGATGGATGATATTATGCCGACCGACGAATTCAGCGTCCGCGAAGGATCAGTGCATTGCGGAAAGGTCTGCTTTGATGCTGAAAGCAACCTGCTCAGCGCCTACACTCCGGGCGAAAGCGCAGTTCCGGCCTACATTACAGTAAGCGCGGAAGGCACTCTGAAAGAGGTCTCCGGCACAGAAGGATACGATATTGCCGAAATCAGGCCATATACCTGCGAAGATGTGGACGGCAATGTCTATGGAGTGCTGAAACTTGCATCACAGTATTGGATGCAGTCAGACCTGCTCGTGAGCAAGACCAGGGACGGCCAGGAACTTCTTGTGGACATTTCAGATTCGGAGCAGTGGATGACCCGGCCGGCTTACCGCAATTCCTGTCTTCCGGAGATTGCCAAACTCTACAACGCAGTGGCCTGCGGCTACAAGGACGGTGCGTTCTATGACAATATTTCACCGGAAGGCTTCACGGTTCCAGGCAACGAGCAGTGGAACAAGCTTGTGAGCTATATTTCCAGCGAGAGCAGCCTCGATGCGGGAACTAAGCTCAAGGCTACCGGTTTCGATACCTGGTCAGTGTGGTGGAATTACCCTACCGGAGGCTTCAATATCACCGGATTCTCCGCTCACGGCGTGGGCTACGGCAACGGTGACGGCACTCTCGCTCCTGACGGGAACTTCGCCCATGTGTTCTATCTGAGTTCCACTACCTATGACGGAGGCCTGGGGCGTTTCAATATCAACGCTTCCGATGCCTCCTTCCTGCTGCAGCCGGAAGGAGGCTGCGCCCTCGGTTACGCAATCAGAAGCATAAGGAAATAAAAAACCAGAGAGGCTTCTCCTGTACGAACTGCCTCCGGGAGCCGCGAAAAGCACAATTCGGATTGATATATTGCAGTTTATTTGTATATTTGGAACCGGAACTATTCGAGTATTACCAATATCTACAAATATGAAAGCAACAGAACTGATTAAAGCTCTCCAGGAAGAGGTGAACGCCAAAGGCGACAAGGAAATCGTTATCGCTGCAAACAGGCACAGCTATCGCAACGTAATGCTTGTAACAAAGGAGGATACAACCACGCTCGCCCTATTTGACAAAGTTCAGGACTAATTCAATCCATACTATGTTATTTACCTCAAAAAGAATCAACCTGATGCTGATGATTGCAGTGTCAGGTTTTTTGTGCTTCTCTTGCGCAAAGCCTGAAGCCCCGGCACAAAAGCCGGATGACACTGAAAACCCTGACGACCCTGAAAAACCGGGTGATGAATCCCAGTGGGGCACGGTGTCAATCGCTGATGTACTCTCCGGCACTCTCGGAGAGGAGTACGAACTCACAGCTCAGGTTGTGGGCGCCAACACTCACGGAGTAATCCTCAGTCAGGACACACAGGACTATATCTATGCCTTCAAAGGCGAAGCCCACGGCCTCGGTATCGGAGACATTGTGACAGTCAAAGGAGTAACAAGCACCCGCAACGGTCTGGTTCAGTTCGGCAGCGGTTGCTCTCTCGACAAAATCAAGGACGGGGCATACACTTTCCCGGAAGCCAAGAGCATTTCGGTTGAGGAAATCACCTCCTATATGAGTTCTCCGTCAATCAGGTATGTGCAGTACGAAGGCACAGTGCTGCTAAGCGGCAACTACACCAACTTCGAAATCGAAGGTACGGACATAGTCGGCAGCCTCGACTATATGAGTGAAGAGTTCAGACAGCAGTACAGCGGCCATAGACTCAGCATAAAAGGCTGGCTCTTCGGCTCTTACAAAACATATCTCTACACCGTTCCGGTGGAGGTGGAGGACCTTGGCATCAAAGAGCAGGAAGTACCTGAAGGGGCAATATATTGGAATGATTTTGACAAGGAGCTGTCTTCCCAGACCTTCGGCGACGGAGGCCAGTGGCCATATATGGACCAGTTCGACGGCTGGCGTAACGAAGCAGGAACAGGTATTGCCGATGTAAGCTACAGTTTCCAGTCAATGTCCATCCGCACCAACCAGTCCTCCAAGGGTTCGCTTTCGCTTTATGAGGGCTCAGGAAAGAACAATGTCTTCTTCAGCACGGCTCCTAACTGCTTTGTCATAGAGAAGATTGCCGTTCCGGGCGAAAACCTGCGTCTGAGTTTCGGCGCGCAGCGCTATGCCCAGGGGGCAAGCAATACCTTCATCCGTTCGGACTTCAAGGTCAGCCTCTCCGAAGATGGCGAGATTTGGTCTCCATCCATCCAATACGACTTCTCAGGAGTGGAGGATGTTCCGGGCCAGTGGCGTCTCGCTACTGCCGACTTCACCCTTCCTGCCGGCACCAGGACCCTGTACATACGCTTCGAGGCTAAAATCAGCAGTGTAAACCGTCTGGATGATGTACTTCTCGTTGAAGGCGAAGGCGGACAGACAATTGAGTTCGGTGCAGCCGAGAAAGTGCAGGAAGCAACTATCTCAGAAGTACTTGCCGGCGAACTTGACAATCAGTACAAAATTGCCGGTCAGGTAATCGGAATCCATACCAAAGGCTTCCTCGTAAAGGATGCTACCGGCACGATTCTCGTCTTCAAGAAAAACCACGGCATCAATACCGGTGAGTTCGTAACTGTAGAGGGTGCCCTCTCCGAATACGGCGGAATGAAGCAATTCGGTGAATCATCCATTGTAACCAAGACCGCCGACGGTACCTGGACACAGCCCGAGCCGGAAGAGGTAGGTGCTTCATATTTCGACGCTTACGAAGCTGCACCTGAAATCCGTTATGTCTGCTACGAAGGCACGCTCAGCTCCGAGCGCGACCAGAACTACCAGTGGCACTACAATGTGGCTGTTGAGGGCACTGAGGTGATGGGAAGCGTATCATATCCTACCGGAGACCTCGGAATCGACAAGTATGTAGGCGCAAAAGTCAGGGTAACAGGCTATGTGATAGGCATTACCGGAAGTGATACCAAATATGTGAACACCCTCACCACAGGGCTTGAGTTCACCGATGCTCCCGAGATTCCTTCGGAGAGCGAATGCCTGAGTGTGAAGGAACTCAACAAGATTGTTGCAGATCTGCCTTCAGGCGCTGCACTCAAGGATTATGTAGGTGTTGTGGGCTATGTCGCTGCCAATAATGAGAGCGGTGCCCTGTATCAGGTAATATCCCTTGTGGACAATACCGGAGAGCCCGGAAGCGGAATCATCGTAAAGGATGATGACTTTACAGAGGAAACACTTCCTGTCGGAACCAAGGTTATCATCAGTTTCGATCTTGCGACCTACGACCTTAACAAGGGTCTTCCGCAGATTCGCAAGGCTATGATTTATCCTACCGACCAGAAGGCAGAAATCGTAGTCCCGACTATCGATGACACCCAGTGCGCCGACTATCTCGGACAGTATGTCCGCGTCAAGAACCTTACCGCACCTGAGAGCGCTACCACCTGGGTTGTGAACAACAAATCGACAACTACCAAGTTCACCGGAGAGCACGGCAATACAGTTGCATCCTATGTAACCAAATATGCCTGCTACAAGGACGAGGAAATAGCCCACGTTACAGCAGACCTTCTTGGTGTTATGGAGGTTTACAATGACCTCTATGAGCTCATTCCTACCTCAATGGAGGATGTAGCCGGCTTCAAAAAGCAGTAGGCGCCGGCCCTGCTCAAATAACATTTGGTGCGCAAAAAAGGCTTTTTTGCGCACCAAATGCATTTTTTGTCCCGTCCGTGCGCAAAAGAAGACTTTTTGCGCACCGATGCCCGCAAGCAGGCCTGCAGGGTAACAGATAATGCAAAATATTTGTAAATTTGCGGATAACTAACATCAACCAAATGAACCCTAAAGCCAAATCACTAATCAAGGATTTTGTCATAATGACATTTGCGATGCTGTGCTCCGCAGCGGCTGTGTATTATTTTCTCCTGCCAAGCAATCTCGTTGTCGGAAGCATAACAGGTCTGTCCATTGTCTTTGTCGGAATCTTCGAAAAAATGGGCATCACCCTCTCGCTCTCAGTTGTCATATTCGTAATCAATGCCATTCTGCTGATACTGGCCTATTTTCTGATAAATAAGGAATTCGGAGCCAAGACGGTATATACGGCCCTCATCCTTGGACCGATGATTTCTTTCTGGGAAAAGGTATGCCCTTGGGAAAAGCTAGCTACAACCAATGCGGCCACAGGATACTGCTCTATTTTGGCTGACCCTTGGCTTGATCTCTGCTGCTTTGTTCTAATCCTCAGTGCGTCTCAGGCCATACTCTTCAATATCAACGCCTCAACAGGAGGCCTTGACATTCTCGCAAAAATCATCAATAAATACCTGCATTACGACATAGGAATGTCGGTTACCATCGCGGGAGCGGTCATCTGCTGCACAGCCTTTGCAATCAATCCTCTCAGACTGGTCATTATAGGTCTCATCGGAACTTGGATTAACGGTGTGGTTGTAAATTACTTCACGGCCTCAATCAACAACCGCAAGAGAGTCTGCATCATAACGGATGATTTCGAACAACTGCGGGAATTCATCATCAAAGAGCTGCACCGCGGATGCTCCCTGTATGAAGTTGTAGGAGGATACACCAACAAGCCGTCAAGAGAAATACAGACCCTGCTGACCCAGACAGAATTTTCCGACTTGATGCAGTTTATCAAAAGCAAGGACATCAAGGCCTTCATTACAGCCGGAAATGTAAGCGAAATCTATGGAGAATGGTCCAGAAAGCACAACAAACGTCCGAAACTCAGCGGCAAAAACTAGCGTTTGATGATATCGAAGCGCCATTTCACGCCCGTGGTTATCGTATGACCACGGGTTAAATTGTCCGTAAACCCGGCAAGATGCAGTCTTATCCTCTCATTGCCCAGAGGGAAATACTCGAAGCCCCAGCCTCCGTACCAGTAATTTGTACCCGGTGCAACAATAGTGTCATAGGCAAATCCGTTCTCATCCACATTGCCGTAATCATTGTGCTCATAGCCCACTTTGGCGCACAGATTCCAATTCCCTATGCGGTAAATCACCTTGGAGATTAGGCTGAAATCTGAAAGCAGGTACTGGGATTGCCTGGATGAAGCCCTGTTGAAAAAATCCAGGTCAAAAGCCAGAGGGCCCCATACGCAATGGTTACCCAAGGCTATGTATTGAATCTTTGACCCGCGCGGGTCATCCACAAGGTTGTAAGTCCATATAGTCTCCCACCACGGGGCAAAATGACCTATCCACCCGAGATTGTAAGCATAATTTTCGTCATAGCTTGTGGTCAGGGGCGAATTGCATATCTGCACCGCAAGGGTCTGGCCCGGAGCAAAAGTATATTCCGTCCCGACGCTGAAAGCGAAATATTGGCTGAGGCCATTGCAGAAAAGGCTGTAGAAATATACATCCGCCGGAGCAGAATCGTATTCGTACCCGCCAATCATAATGGCCGTCTTGCCCGCATAGAGTTTCAAGCGCTCATTGGGTCTCCAGTTGAGGCACATCCAATCCGTAGCCCTGAAAGGATTGGAAGAATCAATAGGGACATTCAGCCTCTGCCTCACCCTGTAGCTGAACTGCTCGTTGATGGTGCCGAAAACGTGGATATTGAGATATTCCGGAGCAAGTACAGTTTTGAAAGCAGAGCCGTCAGTGGCAGCACGGAAAGACCCTCTTGCATCAATGAACAGGCTGTCCACTTCCCCTGCAGATGCGAATTGCCCAGCCAGAAGAAGTATGCCCGCTATCAACAATCTCAGTTTTCTCATAAATGAATCAGGTCGTTTTTGAAAATGCGCAGGATATCCTGCGGAGTTTCTTTTTTGCCGTTCTGTGCCCAAACTGATATTATTGAAGCAAAGGCAGCTGAAAAAGCAGCTGTGTATGCAGCTTTGATATATTGCTGTTCCCGTTCACTAAGGCCGGGAAGCCATTCTGTACTCACTTCATTCACGTGCCTTGCCATAGACTTCTCGAAAAGGTCAATACGGCGGCTTCTGTATATGGCATCCAACAGCTCAGCACGGTCCATAAGGTATTGAAGCAAAGATATTACAAAAGAATCTTCCCTGCTAAATTTTAGTTCGTCCATACCTTCTGTTTCCTCGAAAAGGCTGTCACAAAGGTATTCCAGTACGTCCGTCGTATTGGAAAAATAACGGTAAAATGTGACACGACTGACATTGGATACCCGCGAAAGGTCACTGATTGTCACGTCAGAAAAGCTCTTCGTGCGCATACAGACGATTAATGCATCTCTGAATTGGTCTTTTTTGGCGTTTTTCTTGTACATTTTGCAGTTTGATTGTAAAGGTATAAGTCCCTATTCTCAAATTTGGAAATATATTTGCTTACAAATTTAATAAAAATCCCTTTAATTTGGGAAGGGTTAAACTTGTGTTGTTATGGAAATAAAACAAGCTGAAAGAATACAGACATCCATTCTCAACGGTCTCGAGAAGAAGGCCCTGGTATGGTTGGCAGAGCGCCAGCCGAAATGGGTCACCTCGGACTTGCTTTCGTTTATCGGATTTTGCGGCTCCGTTATGATAGCCGTAGGTTATGCGCTGACCCGCATTTCACCGGATTACTTATGGCTCGCAACCGCAGGCCTTCTTGTAAACTGGTACGGAGATTCCCTCGATGGCACTCTGGCAAGGGTCCGCAAGACACAAAGGCCGGTATATGGTTATTATCTTGACCATAGTCTGGACTGCATCAACGAGATGCTGATGTTCATAGGTCTCGGACTGTCCCCTCTTATGGATATGAGAATAGCTATGCTCATTCTTATCTCTTATCTTCTGATGACCGTCAATGTCAGCATCAACGCCCATCTCAAGGGTCAGTTCAGGCTCACCTATGCCAAGATTGGACCTACCGAGTTCAGAATTATTGCTGCTATCATCAATACTGTGCTTGTATGCTCCGCTTCCATAAGGAGCGTGCGCGTACCTGTAAGCATTTTCGGAACAGGTATCAACCTTAGCGTTCTGGACATCTGCGGCATTGCAATATTCTTCATCATCTTCCTTATGTATGTAGTTTCATTCCTTATGGATGCCAAGGGCTACGCCGGCATTGATCCTCCTAAGAAATGAACCAGGTACTGAACATCCTCCTGACTCTGGCGCTGGTTTCGCTGGTGATAGTCATCATCTCGCAGAACCGCCACCCTATCCGCACGCTGGCTTGGATTCTTGTCCTCGTCCTGCTGCCGGGTGTGGGTGTTGTACTGTATCTGCTTTTCGGTACTCAGCAGCGCAAGAAAAGGCTGATCAGCGACAATCATCTGGGTGAACTCAAGGATGAAGTTGCCAAGGCAAACAGTTCGATGCTCCGCAGGGATGTCCCCGGCGGGCACGACGATATAGCTACGCTGCTCTGGATGACCAATAAGGCAATCCCCCTTGCCGGCAATGATGTGCGCATATACACTACCTTCGACGAGATGGTGGACGATATGCTGGAAGATATGGACAAGGCCACCGACCACGTTCATTTCGAGTTCTTCAAGTTCGAGGATGACAATATAGGCCGCAAAGTCGGCGAAAAGCTGCGCGAACTGGCAGCACGCGGACTTGAGGTGAGAGTGACCTATGATTCGGCAGCCAACCTCTCGCGCCACCGCTTCTACCGCTGGCTGCGCAAGTGCGGAGTCCAGGTCAAGGCCTTCCTGCCCGTAGTATTTCCTTTCCTCACCACCTCCACCAATTACCGCAACCACCGCAAAATAGTTGTGATTGACGGCAGAATCGGCTATCTCGGGGGGATGAATATTGCAGACCGCTACTCCAAGGGCATACGCGGAGGACAGTGGCGCGACACCCATATCCGCATCCACGGTCCTGCCGCAGCCGAACTCCAGACCGCTTTCCTGGTGGATTGGCAGTTCTGCACCAAGCGTTTTGTCAGCGGAGAGCGCTATTTCCCTCAGATAGAGAGCGTTGGCGAGTCCATAGTCCAGATAGCCACTTCCGGGCCAATGGATGAATGGAAGGTTTCGATGCAGGGAATGATACGCCTCATTACGCAGGCGGAGCGTTATGTCTATATAGAGTCGCCGTATTTCATTCCTACCGAGCCGGTAATGATGGCGCTCAAGAATGCTGCGCTTGCGGGCAAGGACGTGCGGGTTATTATCCCTTACCACGGAGATAAGGGAATATTTGTACCGCTGGCTTCGCGTTCGTATGTCGAGGAGGCGCTGACAGCAGGCGTAAAGATATATTTCTATGGAGGCGGATACCTCCACGCAAAGACCATTGTGTCAGACGGTTCGGTGTGCACCGTCGGGTCAACCAACCTGGATGTGCGCAGTTTCGAGCAGGATTTCGAGGTGAATGCGTTCATATACGACAAGGACGTGGCCCGGAAGCTTCGTGATGCCTTTCTTGAGGATATGAATGTGAGCACCCGCGTGAGCCTGGAGCAGTGGAGCAAGCGTTCAGCCTGGGAGAAGTTCAAAGAGTCATTTGCCAGACTGTTTTCACCGATTTTGTAGAGATGCCAGTAGTTACACCTGAACAATTCGGGGAATTGGTTCCCCAGCTCTCCAGCCCGAGAGGTCAGAGGCTGACCCGCGCGCTATTTAAGCTGCTTAACATTGACGATGTCAATGCGATGTATGACCGTTATGCGCATCTTGCCGGTCCGGAGTTTGCCTGCGAGTTTCTGAAAGGCATAGGAGTGGATTATCAGGTGGGTAATGTGTCAAGGCTGTCGTCGCTTCCTGACGGGCCGTTCATTACGATAAGCAACCATCCTTACGGACATATTGACGGGATTTCACTTATTGACCTTTTCGGGCATCTGCGTCCCGGCTACAAGGTTATGGTCAATAAACTGCTTTCCTATGTGCAGGCTCTTCAGGACAATTTCATTACGGTGATTCCGACCGGGGATGTGCGCACCGCCGCGCAGGCGGAGAGCATCCGCGGGGTACGGCTGGCTCTGGAGCAGCTGCGCGGCGGCGGTGCTATGGGGATTATGCCTTCGGGGGCGGTTTCGGATTTGTCGCTTAAGGAGAAGTGCGTGCGTGACAGGCAGTGGCAGGAACCGGCTATCAAGCTAATCCGCAAGGCAGCAGTGCCGGTGGTTCCGGTGCGCTTTTTTGACGGGAATTCAGCGTTCTATTATTCTCTGGGACTTATCAGTTCTTCGGTGAGGCTGCTTCGTTTGCCTTCCGAGGTGCTCAACAAGAAGGGGAAGAATGTGAGGCTCGCAATCGGGGAACCGATAAGTGTCGAGGCTCAGCGCAGTTGCTCTTCACTGGACGAACTCCGCACAATGCTCCGCTCCTCCGTTTACGATATGCCTCTCCCCTCCTCCTTTGTGCGCCGCTCGCAGTTGACGCTGTAGCCCGGCCTATGCAAGCCTGTAATGCCTTGGCGTGACACCTGTATGTTTGCGGAAAAACTGAACCAGAGCCGAGGCTGAGCAGAAATTCAGCTCTTCGGAAATCTGCAGTACGGTCAGGTCTGTAGTTTTGAGTAGATTTTTGATTTCCAGGATGATGGCATCGTCCACCCACTCGTGTATGCTTTTGCCTGTTATCCTGCGTATTGCCATAGACAGGTACTTCGGGGTCAATGCCATCCGGTCCGCGTAGAATTTCACCGTCCTGCTGGTGCGGAAGTGCTTCGCCAAGAGGCGGAAAAACTCGTCGGACAGACGCTCGTCATTGAGTCTTGAAGCTTCCGGCATCTGCTCATCAAGTCGCTGATATACTTCCCCAAGCTTATACAGAATGCCGAAAGTGAGTGACTTGAGTATTTCCTTACGGTAATAGCCATCCTTGTCCGAGTGGATTCTGGCAATCAGCGAATACACCTGCACTATCCACTCCAGTTCGCTTTCTTCAGGCCGGATCAGAGGGAAACGCCGCGCTGCCGCGATGAAGTCTGTATCGAAGGGGCTCGGCAGTTCCATTACAAGGTCTATGGTAGTGATAATTTTCAGTGCGTCCTTGGCGCGCTGCGCATCCTCATATTCCAGAATCATATTGGGCGCAAGAACGAGCACGTCGCCTTTTCGCGGCCGGTACTGCTTCCCGTTGATGCGCAGCGCCAGTTCGGCGCCTGTGAATATGCATATAATAAATCCGTCAAATATGACAGAATCTGCCGAATCCAGCCTTTCGCCCAATTCTTTTGAAATAAGAAAATAATCCTCTCCCGTGCGGGTAGTTAAGTCGTTTATGCTGACATAAATGTGACTGCGTTTTTCAATATGCGACATATTTGACATTTTTTCTCCGCAATCTATTATCAAATCCCGTGCCCTTCAGAATACTTTTGCACAATGAAAGCATATACACGGAATGCTGCCGAAGTCTGCAGGGAGCTGAGGACAAATGCAGACAGGGGTCTTTCCCAAAACGAAGCTAAGGAAAGGCAGGCAGAATACGGCTTCAACGAATTTGAAAAGAAAGCCCATCCCTCATTTTTCAAGAAGTTCCTGAACCAGTTCAAGAGCTTTATGATAATAGTGCTGCTGATTGCAGCAGTCATCTCCGGCATTACCGGTTACATCAACGGAGAAGGCATTACGGATGCCATCATTATTCTGTTCATATTGATTCTCAATGCCTTGATTGGAGTATTCCAGGAGTCGAAGGCAGAAAAATCACTCGATGCCCTCGAAAAGCTGTCCGCTCCCCACTGCAAGGTTCTGCGTGACGGGAACCTTATGATTGTCGAGTCGCGCGAACTGGTTCCGGGCGACATAGTTGAAATCGAGACGGGAGACAGCATTCCGGCTGACTTGCGCCTGATTGAAAGCGTCAACCTCAAAGTGCAGGAGGCCGCCCTGACAGGAGAATCGCTGCCTGTGGAGAAAAATGCGGATGCTGTTGTGGCGGAAGATGCGGTGCTCGGGGACAGGCTCAATATGGCCTACAGCTCCTGTGCGGTTACCTACGGGCGTGCTAGAGGAGTTGTTACCGCTATAGGCCACGCTACCGAGGTGGGAAAAATCGCCTCTATGATTCAGGGAGTGCAGCAAACCAAGACCCCTCTTCAGGAGCGTCTGGACAAGCTCGGCAAGAGCCTTGCCATTATCTGCCTTGTTATATGCGCAGTCATTCTGGTAATAGGCCTTTGCTACGGGCGCAATCTTCTGGAGATGTTTATGACCTCTGTGACCCTTGCTGTCGCCGCCATTCCGGAAGGACTGCCCGCCGTTTCGACCATTGTGCTGGCTCTTGGCGTGCAGAGACTGGCGCGCAACAACGCCATTGTGCGCAACCTGCCTTCTGTCGAAACCCTCGGCAGCACCGGCGTAATATGTTCAGACAAAACAGGTACACTTACGCAGAACCGTATGACGGTGACCCGCATCTGGTGCGACGGAGTTCTGAGCGATGCCGATGCGAAGGGCCCGGTGATTGATGAGCTGCTGGTCAGTTCTATGCTTGCGAATGATGCCAAGGCTTCGGGCAAAGAGCCTGCAATAGGCGACCCTACGGAGAACGCCCTGTTGGACCTTGGCTGCCGCAAATCATTGAACAAGAACGAGTTGGAAGCCAGCCGGCCACGCATAGCGGAAATCCCGTTCGACTCGCAGCGCAAGCTTATGAGCACCGTGCACCGCGAGCCCGACGGAAAGTATTTTGTGGCCTGCAAGGGTGGGCTGGACGAATTCCTGAGCTGCTGCACCCGCATCCGCACTTCCGAGGGCATCAGGCCACTGACTCCGCAGGACAGGCAGGCAATCCAGAGGGCCAACCTTGAGATGGCCGGACAGGCTCTGCGGGTGCTGGCAATAGGCTTCAGAACTCTCGACGCCCTTCCGGAAGATATTGCACCGCAGAATGTGGAGAGGGATATGGTTCTGCTCGGAATGGTAGGAATGATTGACCCTCCGCGCGAGGAGGTAAAGGATGCTGTGCTCCAGTGCCGCATTGCGGGCATACATCCTGTTATGATAACCGGGGACCACAAGCTTACGGCGGCAGCTATCGCCCGTGAACTCGGCATTATGGGGGACACGGACGCTGTGATTTCGGGGGCGGAGTTGGAGGCTATGAGCGATGGGCAGCTGCAGACGCTCGTTGGAAGCGTGTCCGTGTTCGCAAGAGTGGCCCCAGAGCATAAGGTCCGTATAGTCAAGGCTTTCCAGAGTCAGGGAAAGATAGTGGCGATGACCGGTGACGGGGTTAATGATGCTCCGGCGCTGAAGCTTGCGGATATTGGTGTGGCTATGGGAATGAGCGGTACGGATGTGGCAAAGGAGTCGGCGGATGTGGTGCTGGCGGATGATAATTTCGCTACTATAGTGGCTTCGGTGAAGGAAGGACGCAGAATCTATGACAATCTGCTGAAGTCCATTGAGTTTATGCTTTCCACCAATATAGGCGAGATTCTTCTGCTGCTGGTTGCTGTTGTCTGCAATTGGGATATGCCGCTGCTGCCTGTGCAACTGCTGTTCATCAATATGGTGGGGGACAGTCTTCCGGCTATGGCTTTGAGTGTGGAGCCGGCAGAGGGAGATGTGATGAAGCGAATGCCTATCGATGCTGGGCAGGGGGTGTTTACCAGGGATTTCTCCATTAAGACAGGGGTGCGTTCGCTGATTATAGGTCTTGTGACTATTGCGGCTTTCATTATCGGGCTCGGCTCCGGGGTGGATGTTGCTCGGACTATGTGCTTTGCCGTTATGATATTCTCCCAGTTCATCATTATTTTCAGCATCAGAAGCGGGTCAAACTGGTTTTTCCACCATTTCTTTGCCAACCGCTGGCTGTGGCTGACAATAGCACTTGTGCTTGCGATGACTCTTGCCGTGATGCTGATTCCTGCACTGCGTTCACTTCTTGGTCTTGCGGCCCTGAGCGGCTCCCAGTGGCTCATAGTTGCAGGTCTTACCCTCAGCACCCTGCTGCTCAGCGAACTCTACAAAGCCCTTTCCCGCCGCTGAGGTCCCTCTCCTGTACAGGCTGCCGGTTTTCAACCGGTTTGTGCACCAGAAGCCTCTCTCCTGTACGATACAATTTGCAGGATAGGAGGGTGAAATTGTAAGTGTCTAATTATTAGGCTATTACAATTTTCGTATGGGGTAAAACGTCCCATACGAAAATCCTAAAACGCTGACTACCAACGAGTTGTAATTTCACTCACCCATCCGCTTTGTCGGCAGGGCGAAATAGCTTGGCGATACAACTCGGACAGGTCCGGGAATGCCCGTGAGCAAAATCACCTTCCACGCAGCATCCGTCTGTACATATTTACAAGGCATCCTACCGTGGACGGTGCAGGCATTTCCACGCAGCCCCACCTCACACTGTCCTCTGTGGCATCCTGCCGTGGAAGGTGATTTTTGTAAGCCACACACCACTGTTCCCCATGTGTAACATCAGGTGCGAAATCGCCCTCCCACACACTTTCCCCTCCCCATGTGTCACATCAGGAAAAGCGTGAAGCAATATCCCCGGTTCGTAACCACAGGCACCTGCCCTGTACGGAATGGCCGGGTGGCAAGGTGAAGATGGGATTAATTTTCGGTCAGAGTCGGGAGTTCGGTGCGGGGAACGAGGTACATTTTGACGGTGCGAAGGTGGGGGAATTTATTGAAGTACGGGTGATTGGTCACATACCAGTCGATGTTGCCGATGGGGAAAGCCTTGCGTACGCCTGCTGCAATGCGCGGGGCCATATCCTTGGAGCAGACAATAAGGCCTACCTTATCCTCCTGCAGCAGTTTACGGACTTTATCGCGTGAGGCTCCGACAGCCTTTACCTCACCGTTGAGTTTACAGACTCCGACATAGTGTATCCTCTTTGTGTCTGTTGCCCGCCCCTTGTGACTGACGGTAATATTCCTTCCGAAGCGCTCATTGACAGCATTCATATATGCGCGGAACTGCGGACCGTGGGCGGAGCTGTCCTCGATGCCGCGAATCATCAGCAGATAGTGAATCATCTCGTGAATGACCACATCCTCCAGCTCCTCCTGCGGCAAATCATATAAAGTACTGATAATAAGAGTGTAATCACTATACACAGGCTTGCGCCCAAATGCCCTTGGCGTAACCTTGTACCTCAATTTCCCGAGGAAAGATCTTGCTCTGCTCAACTGAAAATGCGGCACCGGCAGCTCTCCTCCGAAAATCTCGGCATTGAACTTCCCGAAAGATTCCTTCACAAATTCCGCACTCGCTATCATAGCGCAAATATACTGCAAATACTGCAATCATACAGTCTCATTCATCGCCAATCAGGAGCAATCGTCTACGGGAAGCCCGGAAAACACTAACGGCTGGCACTCGCCAGCCGTTAGTCATTTCATATAGGATAATTCCTAACAATTGTTATTCCGGGTTTGTGCAGTACTCCCCTTCATAAGTAACACTTGCATCGTATACTTTTCCTGCAACAATACCTGATTCAGGAGTGTTGATTACATAACTCACAAGATTCTTCTTTATAGTACCACCGATGCCTGAAGAAATGACCTTCTTATATGTTATTGCTGGAATCACACAATAGACAGTCGCGGTTTGCCCGTATGGAATTTGATTGGTAAGATTGAATGTAACTGAACTATAACCACTGTAGGTATTCACAGTAAATCCGCTTGTGCCGAAGTCAGATGAAATGGATGAATCGTTGATCATGAGTTCAACTTGTTTGACTGGTGTCTTCCCACTCGAATCTCCATTTATAACAGACAATCTAAGAATCGCGCACTTATGCTTGAATGCAAAAGAAAGCGCTCCGTCAGTCAGTTCTGAAGTGGCTGTCATCACATCATAAGCAGGCAAGTTGTCAAGAGAACCATCCTGCTTGCTAAAATCGATATTGATAGCGCCTGTGCTGCTGAGCGTAGCGGCAGAGCCATAAAGACCTGTGAACTGGGTGCCTGTATTCACTCCTTCCGGTACATCCACGGCAGAGAAAGTGCTGCCGGCTGCACTCTTGCTGAAGGTCAGGGTGCTGGTGCCGTTGTAATATGCAGTGAAACTGTCTGATTCAGCCCAGTCAACCTTCATTCCGTTTCCGGCTCCATAATCCTCATAGGCAGTCTTCGTCTGCGTATCAATAGATGCGACAACTGAAAGTGTATTATTATTTGATGGTCCTTCAACCTTGTTGCAAGCCATCAGGCAGAGCACGCCTGCCATTATTGAAACAGTCTTTTTCATACTCACTTGAGATTAAAGCCTTCCACCATACTCATAATCTTCAGGGTCATTGCTTTGGGTGTTGTCCAAAGAACCGCACAGGCATCCCTCCGACTTCATCTCAATGACATAGACAGTCGGGGCAACATAGGATGCATCAATCTTAGTTGCATTCGTCATTTTCATATCCTTTTTGAATTTCAAGGTGGCAAAGGTACTACCCCCCCCGACTTTTCCAAATTTTTCTGCAACAATTTATTCAAAGGCCGAAACAGTACAGTCAGTACCTTTCAGAGCAACATGGTTAGGCAATTTGCATATAATTATCAATGCTATGAAGAAAAAATGTTACATTTGCATTGTTTCGAGCATCTATATTGCAAGAACACAAAAGAAAAAGGAGAAACGAATTATGGCAAAACCGATTAAAGAAACGCCCATTCTCTACGATGAGGATGCTTACCGCTTCGAGATTGAAGCGCACAACATCGTTCCCCTTCCTGAAGAGAAGAAAGAGGAGATTAGGGAAGCTTATGAGAGACTCAAAAAGTGTTGCACATTTGCTCTATGAGTATCTCAATAAGGCCTTTTGAACCGTCCGTAGATACACAAAAACCGTTCGACTGTGGCAAAGCAGACTTGAACGGTTTTTTGTGTGAGACCGGATCCGCTACTCCCAATGCTTCACTCTACGAGGAGGAGCATCTTGCCAAGACATACATAGTGGAAGACAGCCAGACTCATGATAATCTGGCGTATTTCAGCCTGCTATTTGACAAGATAGAGCGTTCCATTGTCGACCCTACAATATGGAATCGTCTGTCACGCAAGATACCTAATGCGAAAAGACGGTCTTCTTATCCTGCTCTAAAAATCGGACGTCTGGCTGTCAGCAAGAATGCGCAACATACAGGATTGGGAAAGGATATACTTAACCTTATAAAAGGCTGGTTTTATAATGACCCTAAAGCCGGATGCAGGTATCTTACTGTGGATGCGTATTTGGATGCAAAAGAGTTCTACGCCAAGTGCGATTTCAAACCTTTGGTCATTCCTGAGCAGGAAGATGAGACTGTGCTTATGTTCTTCGACTTAATGGGAATGGCTTAATCCGTCATTTGTATTCCATCATACCTTCACTTCCTCTGGTTCAGGCATAAAAGTTGATGATAATAAGGGGATGTAACAAACGATAGAAATGAAAGAAAAATTATCATTGACTTCAGAGCATAAAAGTGTAAATAAAGGAGACAGTTTTACAGTAAATTGGAGCAGCGAAATGCCAGATTCGCTGTTTTTGACTGTGGATGACGGCGATTCGACGCAACGGTATGCTGTTCCGGACAACGGCAGCAAAGTCTGCTGGTCCACAAGAGCCACCAAAGATATGACTGTCACTTTGGCAGGAGCTTTCAACGGAAAGAAAGAATCTGTCAGTGTCAAGGTCAGGGTGAAGGGCAAGAAGAATGAAACTAAAACAAAGGCCAATCCAGGCATCAGCAAATTCCAACTTTGGAAAGAAAAGATGCAGGCACGTCTCAGCGTCTCCAAGGCCCAGTTTGCCTATGCCTGGTCCGCAATGAAAACCTGGCAGAAAATAGTATATGTCATTGCCTGGGCACTTCCTATCGTTCTCTTGATTGCATTGATAATTAAGTAGTTATATGTTCAGCTTCCTTATTCAGATACTTCTTCTGTCATATCTGCTCTACATTCTTCTGGGCGGCAGGCATCGTCATTCCCGCAGCGACGACGGGCAGCAAAGCTCCCGTGGCGATTGGCAGAACGGCCAAGGCCGGAGCAGCGACGGCTGGGGAAACGGTGGAAGTTGGCAGAATGCCTGGGAGAGTTATTATCGTCAATACAGCCAAACCCAGAGTGACAACTCCTGCGCAGCTGCGTACCGCGTCCTCGGCGTGCAGCAAAGCGCCAGCATAGATGAAATCAAAGCTGCTTACCGCAAGCTTGCCATCAAGTTCCACCCTGACAAATATGCAACCCAGAGCCCTCAGGCCCAAAAGGACGCCGAGCAGAAGTTCAAGGAGGTAAACGAAGCCTACGATATAATCAAAAAGGCCAGAAATTTCTCGTGAAATAGAACTATCTTTGCCGCTGAAAGAACAGTTGGTCAGTATGGATAGAATTCTGAAAGCGGCATGGACTTCACTCCATATCCGGGAGTGGTGGGCTTTGTCCTCGGGGATTTTCACAATAGGCCTTCCGACTACCAATTCCCGTAAAGCAATCGAAGGGAAATGTCACTACATTCTCGACTCCTGGCTTGGCTTCACGACTTCTGCCCTCCGGGGCATTCTTCAAAATCCTCAATAACACTAAGTCCGTACAGGATAGGTGCCTGTGGTTACGAACCGTGGGTATTGCTTCACGCTTTTCCTGATGTCACAGATGAGGAGGGAAAAGTGCGTGGGAGGGCGATTTCGCACCTGATGTGACACATGGGGAAAATGGGGATATGGCGTAGAGTGCGGTGTATGGCATATTGGTGTTTTCCTGATGTGACACTTGGGGAGGAAAAAGTGTGTGTGGAGGCGGTTTTGTGACTGATGTGTCACATAGGGAAAAGTGGTATGTGGCTTACAAAAATCACCTTCCACGGTAGGATGCCACAGAGGACAGTGTGAGGTGGGGCTGCGTGGACGGTGCTGGGAAATGCCTGCACCTTCCACGGTAGAATGCCTTGTAGATAAGTACAGACGAGTGCTGCGTAGAAGGTGATTTTGCTCACGGGAATTCCCGGTCCTGTCCGAGTTGTATCGCCAAGCTATTTCGCCCTGCCGACAAGGCGGCTGAGTGGGTGAAATTGTAATTCGTTGACAATCAACTATTTAGAATTTTCGTATGGGGTGTTTTACCCCATACGAAAATTCTAACATCTTATATATGAGGAAGTTACAATTTCATCCACCCATCCGGATTGTACAGGAGAAGCCACTCTGGTGTACAACGGGACAATCGCGCCTCAGCGCGACGGCGGAGGCCGGGATGTAGCGAAGCGAAATCGGTAGGCCGGGAGCCGCGGGGGTCATTCGGGGGCAGAGCCCCCGCAACAGAAGCCACTCTGGTGTACAACGGGACAATCGCGCCTCAGCGCGACGGCGGAGGCCGGGATGTAGCGAAGCGAAATCGGTAGGCCGGGAGCCGCGGGGGTCATTCGGGGGCAGAGCCCCCGCAACAGAAGCCACTCTGGTGTACAAACGAAAAAATCCCGGTCAGGCGGGGCCTGACACGGGCAGCAATGGTGGAATGACGGTTGACCACGAGCCTACCGGTTGACGGCCGCACTACCGGTTTACCACCAGGTCGAGGTTGCCGGAGACGGTATCGACCTCGATGGAGGAGAACATATCGCCGTAGCAGATATAGCCGTCGCGTATCACGACACGGAACTCGCTGGAATATCCTCCGGAAATGCTGTCAAAATCACAGGTAAAGCCGAAAGTATCAGGGAAGGCAATGGTCACGCAGCCCGAAGTGGTATCAATATCCACATCGTATGGCGAATACCAGGTCGAATACCACACATTTCCCGAAACGGAATCTATATCCAAATCCTTGGTATCCACATCCGCGTACACATTTGCAGACACAACATCGATATCACAATAATTCAGCACAGTACCCTCCGGCAGGCAAACGGTAAGGGTCTTGCCGTAATGGTGATGTCCGCCGTTGGAATCCCTAATCACCAGCACACCTCCATCCATCCGGTAGAAAGAAGGATAATTCATATCCGAATTGTCGTAAATCCTCGTATAAGGCTTATCCCAATAGCATATATCCACCATGGAATCCACCCATTCTATATCCAGACCGGTCACATACTCTGAAATCTGGACATCATTGAAACGGTAATAATCCCAATTGTCAATGTGAATGCACGATGAGCAAAGCATCGCAAGCGCGGCAAGGCCGCAAATCATAAACTTTTTCATAGCTACTTGATATCAACTCCGCCGAAATTAATCGAACCGGAAATATAGAGTGTAACCTCACCCACGGACGGCTTGTTCTTCCTGTCATCATTAATGCCTCCGAAAGCCGCATCGGTGGCAATCTTCACAACAATTCCATCCGGAACCAGAATCTCCACTCCGCAGAAACTGCAGTCCAGACGGATCAGGGCATCAGGCTGGATATGAGCCTTGCGCAAATCCAGACGCACTGCGCCGAATCCCGCCTTCACATCAACACCCTCGAACACCTCATCATCGAAAGTCAGAAACTCCTTTCCGAACTGAACCTCGTACATACGGATATTCTTGCCGTCACGCTCGATGTTCTTCACTTCCCTCTTCGCATCCGGAGCACCCTCAGCACCGAACACCCAGGACTTTCCGAAAATAAACTTCAGTCCAATCATAATCACCAGGGCGGCAAGAGCGAACTTCCAGAAATCACCCCACTGCAGAGTACCCTGGGCGCAGAGCAGCATCACAACTCCAAGCAGGATTCCGAAAAGCGACCCGGTGCGGTCGTGGTCGGTAAAGAGATTCAGAAAACAAGGAATGATAATGAACAGAGTCCACCATCCCGGGAAAAAGAAATTCACAGTCACAACTCCCAGCACGCTGAGAATCCAAGTAAGTCCGGCCAGCACAAGGCCGATTCCAACCAAAATTTTAATAGCTTTTTTCATAACAATACCATAACTGAAAACAAATGAAGTTTTTCACAGTCCAAGCTCTGAAACCATTATACTTTTTTCAACGGTGCAAAGGTACAACCGCAAAATGAATCTCCAAGCATACGGATGTGGACAAGTAAAACTCATAACCCACTCACTATCAATTCAATTGACAAAAAAGTAGTGGACAAGCAACAAAATTGACTATATTTGCAGTATGAAAACCACATCCCTAGCCATCCTATGTGCCGCCATATTGGCAGCATCCTGCAACAGCAGCAACTCAGTAACCGTAAGCACCCCTCAGGCAAATGTCAGACTTACCGCAGTCACACCTGACATAATACGCGTGCAGGCGGTACCGAAAGGAGCAGAATTCTCCGACACGGAATCGTTGTGCGTTCTGCCGCAAAATGGCAGCCAGCAAAAGAGCACCACGCAGAAAATCCGCCAGAAAACTGTCATCACACGAGAGGAGGGCAGCGTGAGCCTTACCACCGCCAGCGGAATGAAAGCAACGGTTGACAGCAGAAGCGGCAATGTCACCTTCACCGATGCCGCCGGCAAAGTCCTTACTGCAGAACACGAACGCAGCTTCAAGCCTATCGAAGTCGAAGGCAAGAAGGCCTGGACGGTTTTTCAGAGCTTCGACTCCCCTGCTGACGAAGCCTTCTACGGCCTAGGGCAGCATCAGGCTGACGAGTGGAACTACAAGGAGAAAAACGAAGAACTCTACCAGTACAACACCAAAATCTCCATACCTTTCATAGTTTCATCCAGGGGATATGGCCTGCTGTGGGACAGCTACAGCTACTGCCGCTGGGGAGACCCGCGCGACTACGCCCAGCTCGGAGAAGCCTTTACCCTCTATGACAAGCAGGGCAAAGAAGGTGCACTCACAGGCACCTATACCCCCGCCAAGGGGAAATCCCTGATTCGCCGCGAAACTGCGCTCAACCAGGAATATCTCATAGAGCCCGAACTTACCGAAATCATAGGAGCCCCCGAGGGCTTCGACTTCTCCGGCTCCAAGGTGCTCTTTGAAGGATGGCTCGAGCCGCACGAAACCGGGCTGTATCATTTCTTGCTATATTACGCCGGATACACCAAGGTCTTCCTCGACGGCAAGGAGGTAGTCCCGGAAATCTGGCGCACCGCCTGGAACCCGAACAGCCGAAAATTCCAGGCTGAACTCACCAAAGGCCGCAAGGTGCAGCTCCGCATAGAATGGGAGCCTGACGGAGGGGTGTCATATTGCGCCCTCAAGGCGCTAACACCTGAAGACCCGCAGGAGCGCGCCCGTATGCGCTGGTGGGGAGAAATGCAGGAACAGATTGATTACTACCTGATTGCGGGCGGCAACCCGGACGCAGTCATATCCGGCTACCGCACCCTCACGGGCAAGGCACCGATAATGCCGAAGTGGGCTATGGGCTACTGGCAGTGCCGCGAGCGCTACCGCAGCCAGGACGAAATAGTCGGCACCCTCGCGCAGATGCGCAGCCGCGGCATACCTGTGGACAATATAGTGCAGGACTGGCAATATTGGGAGGACGACCAGTGGGGCAGCCACGAATTCGACCCTGCCCGCTACCCTGACCCGCAGGCTATGGTGGACAGCATTCACGCGATGGGCGGGCGCCTGATGATTTCCGTATGGCCTAAGTTCTACACCGGCACGGAGCATTTCCGCGAGCTGGATGAGAAGGGATGGATATACCGCACCGCAGTACGCGACAGCATCGAGGACTGGCTGGGCTACCAGCAGTCCTTCTACGACGCCTACAGCGAAGGGGCCCGCAAGCTCTTCTGGCAGCAGATGGAGGAGCACCTCTTCTCGCTCGGGATAGACGCATGGTGGATGGACGCAAGCGAACCGAACATTCACGACTGCACCAATATGGATTACCGCAAGGCGATGTGCGGTCCTACGGCTCTCGGGCCTTCGGCTCAATATTTCAACGCCTATGCGTTGATGAATGCACAGGCAATATATGAAGGGCAGCGCGCCGCCGCCCCGGACCAGAGGGTATTCCTTCTCACCCGCAGCGGCTTTGCAGGCCTGCAGCGCTACTCCACAGCCAGCTGGAGCGGAGACATAGGCACCCGCTGGGAAGATATGAAGACCCAGCTCAGCGCCGGACTCAACTTCTCGATGAGCGGCATCCCATACTGGACCCAGGATGTGGGAGGCTTCAGCGTCGAGAACCGCTATGTAGCTGCCAATGTTGCCTTCAACGAAAAGGGCACGGAGGGCGAAGACCTGCTGGAATGGCGCGAACTCCAGACGCGCTGGCACCAGATGGGGATGTTCAACCCTCTCTACCGTTCGCACGGGCAGTATCCTTTCAGGGAGCCGTGGCATATTGCACCGGAAGGCTCACCTGCCTACGAGGCCATTCTCAGCTGCATCCGTATGCGCTATCGCCTTATGCCTTATATCTACACCCTTGCCTCAAGAACCTGGTTCGACGACTACACCATTATGCGTCCTCTCGTGATGGACTTCACGGACGATGCGCGGGCCCTGCAGGTGGACGACCAGTTTATGTTCGGAGATGCGATAATGGTCTGCCCTGTGACAGAGTACAAGGCCCGCAGCCGCAAGGTTTGGCTGCCGGAAGGCACCTGGTACGATATGCACGACTGTTTCAAGGCAATCGAAGGAGGCAGGGAAATAGAAGCGCCGGCCCCGTTCGAACACATTCCTGTCTTCGCGCGCGAAGGTCAGATTCTGGTATGCGGCCCGGACATCCAGTACACCGCCCAGCCTCAGGACGGCAGCCTGACGGTCTATGTATTCAGCGGCAAGGACGCCGACTTCACCCTCTACGAGGATGACGGCGTGAGCTATGATTATGAGAAAGGGAAATACAGCACCATCCCTATGCACTGGGATGAAGCGTCAGGCACTTTCAGCATAGGGCATCACGGCAAACGCGAAATAACGGTTTACATCGTGAGTCCTGTGGGAGTACGCCAGTACTAGATTGCCGGTTTGTGCCAGGAGCAAGGGCGATGCCCCTATAGTGACGGATACTTGTCGAGAACTTCCATACACATACGGCCGTTGTGGTAAGGGCACTTCCAAAAGCCTGCACGGTCGTCGTCAGTGTTGACCGAACCGTCGGCACGAAGAGACCAGTACCATTCCCCGTCAGGGGCAAGAAGACGGTTCTCTATGAACTCCAGCGTCTGCCGGGCAGCCACAAGCCAACGCTCATCGCCGCTGCGCCGCCACTGCCATATGCAGCCCACAACGGTCTCGGCCTGCACCCACCAGTGGCGGTCGCCGTCAACCTTCCCGTCCTGAAGGTCCTTCTCATAGACCATTCCGCCCTCGGGAGTCCATCCCTGCAGGGCTGCCGCAGCCATTCGCGAGCACACTTCGTTCACCCTGCGCAGAAGCGCTTCGTCCCCAAGCACCTCAGCCGCCTCCGCAAGCAGCCATGAGCATTCTATGTCGTGGCCATAAGACTCCACGTGCGAAGTGCAGTGCCAGTCGGTATCGAAAAACAGGGCAAGATGACCGTCAGGAAGGATAATCCTGTCAAGAAATATATATATAAGGTTACGCAAACTGCGCTCAAGCCCCTTATCCTTCCATACCCGGAAGAGCGAAGCATAGCCCTCCAGGATATGCAGATGCGTGTTCATAGTCTTCGCATCATTCTGATCCTTGTCGCTCAGGCGCATATCCTCAATCGGGCTCCAGTCCCTGCGGAAAGCCTCAAGGTAGCCGCCCTGTTCGGCATCCAGACTGTGCTCCTCTATGATGTGGTAAAGCTGCACAGCCTTTTCCAAAGCGGTAGTGTCTCCGCTTGCGCGAAACAGTTCGCTGAGTCCGTAAATGGCAAAGGCAATGGCATAAATCTGTTTTTTCGTATCCTCCGGACTGCCGTCCGGTACTATGCTCCAATATGTGCCTCCATAGACCTCATCCAGGAAAGGGCCGACAATCTGGTCGCGGGCACGAAGGGCGGTCTGAAGATATTCCGGCTTTCCGAGAACGCGGTAGGCAGAAGCAAAGGTCCAGAGTATCCGGGCATTGAGAATGCCTCCGCGGGGAGCATCCTCGTGAAGCAGGCCTTTCCCGTCAATTCTACCGTAGAAGCCCCCTGCAGGGTCCTGCATGCGGTCCATCCAGAAAGAAAGGATGTTGTCAGTCAGAATTCGATTGATATCCATAGGGTTAGCGAAAAATGTTTTTACAAAAATAATAAAATGGGAGGCAAGTTTACATTTGTTGCAAAATTTTCTCAATAATTGCAAAAAAAATATAGTAGTTATTTGATTTTTTGTATTTTTGCGCAAACCAATAACCAAGTATTATGTCAGACGTACTGTACGAAATCTCGCCTCTGTCATCAAAAGACTGCTTCCACATCGCTGAGAGGCACAAAAGCTATTTCAACTACCCTCTTCACAGACACAGGGAATGCGAACTGAATTTCGTGCAGCACGGCAAGGGTGCACGCAGGGTAATCGGAGACAGCGTGGAAGAAATAGGCGAATACGACCTGGTGCTCATCACCGGTCAGGACCTCGAACACGTATGGGAGCAAGGCAATTGCAAATCCCCTGATATCCGTGAGATTACCATACAATTCAGCCCGGACTTCCTGGGAAGCGAACTGATGTCCAAGAACCAGTTCGATTCCATCACCAAAATGATTGAGAAGGCCAGGCACGGGATTGCCTTCCCTATTGATGCCATTATGAAGGTGTATTCGATTCTGGACACCATAACCGAGCAGAAGGACGGCTTCCTGCAGCTGCTGGATATGCTCAAGATGCTCTACGAACTCTCTCAGTTCCAGCCGAAAATTCTTGCATCAACCTCTTTTGCCCACGCCACCAAAGACAACGAGAGCAGGCGCGTGCGTCTTGTGAAGGATTACATAAGCGAGCATTATGCTGAGGAACTCAGCCTGGAGCAGCTGTCTTCGCTCATAGGCATGTCCCCGTCTTCTTTCAGCCGCTTTTTCAAACAGCGCACCAACAAAACCTTAACTGACTATATATCAGACATCAGGCTTGGTGTCGCCGCCCGCGCCCTGGTCGATTCCACCCAGAACATTTCGGAAATCTGCTATGCCTGCGGCTTCAACAACATGTCCAACTTCAACCGTGTTTTCAAAAACAAGCGCGGGATGACTCCGAAAGAGTTCAGGGCACTTTATAAGAAGAATCAGGTATTCGTGTAAAAATATTTGAAAACATTGCAAAAATTGTATTTGTTTTGCATAGCGGTCGGGTAGTACCTTTGCAGTACTTATAAGTACCGCATAATGCACAAAACAAATCCGAAAGTAGCGCAGCTTTCACCTCATATTCCATTCTGCATTCCTGCCGGACTACGGCGGGAAGGATTTATCTTGTTCTGTTGCAAGCAGAAAATCCTTCAGTCAGCAATCTGACATCAACATAATAACCATAAATTAATCACAAAAATCAGCTAAAATGAAAAACAAGTTGTTTTCTTGTTTGATGATGCTCTTCTGCAGTGCAGCTGCTTTTGCCCAGGTAAAGACCGTTACCGGTACCGTACTGGACAAGGACGGACTGGCCGTAATCGGAGCCAGCGTCATCGAAGCAGGCACCCAGAACGGTGTCATTACTGATCTTGATGGACATTATTCCATCAATGTTCAGTCGGGAGTTACGCTTGAGGTTTCTTCGATTGGCTACAAGACCGTTCTGGTCGCTGTCGGCGCACAGAATGTGTACGATGTCACCCTCGAAGTTGACCAGCTTCTTCTCGACGAGGTAGTCGTAGTCGGCTACGGTGTTATGAAGAAGTCCGACCTCTCCGGTGCTTCAACTTCAATCAGGGAGTCAGACCTCAAGGGATCCATCATTTCATCCCTCGACCAGTCTCTCCAGGGCCGCGCAGCAGGTGTCTCCTCAGTGCAGACCTCAGGTGCTCCGGGTTCATCCACTTCAATCCGCGTCCGCGGCCAGGCAACGGTCAACGCCAACGCAGAACCTCTCTATGTAATTGATGGTGTAATAGTACAAGGGGGGGGTAATAGCGCAAGCGACTTCGGTCTAGGTTCCCTCGGAAACGGTAAGGTTTCCACCATCTCTCCTCTCGCGACCATCAACCCTGCCGATATTGTCAGTATGGAAATCCTCAAGGATGCTTCCGCAACTGCGATTTACGGTGCACAGGGTGCAAACGGTGTGGTTCTCATCACCACCAAGCGAGGCAAGGCCGGTGAGGCAAAGTTCTCTTATGACGGAATGGCCGCTGTCAGCCGTCAGACTACGAGAATCGATATGCTCAACCTTCGCGAGTATGCAGAGTACTACAATGATTGGGTAGCCCTCGGCGAAGCCCAGTCAAATCCCTATTATGCAAATCCTTCACTTCTCGGAAAGGGTACCAACTGGCAGGATGAGGTGTTCCGCACCGCATTCCAGCACTCCCACCAGGTATCCGCTTCAGGCGGCACTGACAAGGTTCAGTACTATGTATCAGGTTCCTATATGGACCAGCAGGGTACAGTCATCGGGACCAACTTCAGCCGTTACAGTTTCCGCTCCAACCTCGATGCACAGCTCAAGCCTTGGATGAAGCTCGGCCTCAATGTCTCCTACTCCAACACCGTGGATGACCTCAAGCAGGCAGACGGTGGAGAGGGTCTGATTTTCAGTGCTCTCGGCACCCTTCCTGACATCCCTGTTTACGATGTTGACGGAAACTGGGCAACCGTTGTCCGCGAGGGTTACACCTCCGCAAACGCCATCGGACTCGCGATGATGAACGAGTACAAGCTCAAGCGTCAGAAACTCAACGGAAACATCTATGCCGACATCACCCCGGTCAAGAACCTCAGCTGGCGCACCGAATTGGGCTTTGACATCGGCAACAGCACGGCTGTAACCTTCCTTCCTACCTATGATTTCGGAAGCAAGAAGAAGGATATCAACGAAATGAGCGAGCAGAAAAACGACAATAAATTCTGGCAGCTCAAGAACTACCTCACCTACAACAACAGCTTCGGCAAACTCAATGTCAATGCTATGGTCGGTCAGGAATGCTGGGAGTCAAGGTATGAGTATTTCGGAGTATCCAACACCGGACTGCCGTCAGATGATATTCAAAACATCAATCTTGCCTCAGGAGACCCTAAGGTCAATGCCGGATTCGGTTCTTCTGCAATGTCCTCATTCTTCACTCGTGAGAGCATCAACTACGACAACAGGTACTATCTCACATATACCTACCGTTATGACGGTTCTTCCAACTTCGGTCCGGACAACCGCTGGGCAGGTTTCCACTCAGTGGCAGGATCCTGGAGATTCACTAACGAGAAACTTTTCGAAGACCTTAAGCCTGCCCTCAACGAAGGTAAGATTCGTGTCGGCTGGGGACAGACCGGTAATGCCAACATAGGCAGCGGAGCCTGGGAGTCAGGTATGAACAAGAGCGCATCCGCTCTTGGAGACAGCCAGCGTCCTGCCAACATTTCCAACACAGGTATCCACTGGGAGAAGCAGGAGCAGCTCAATATCGGTATCGACCTGAGTATGTTCGACAGCAAGTTCAACCTTATCGTTGACGCATACCGCAAGATTTCATCCGATATGCTTATGTCCCTCACACTCCCTTCATATATGGGAACCCAGGGTAATGTCTCATCAGCTCTTGCAGCCCCTAAAGGCAATTACGGTACCATTCAGAACGACGGTCTTGAAATCACCATTGACTTCCACCCTCTAGAAACCAGGAATTTCGACTGGGCAAGCAACTTCCAGATTTCCTTCAACAAGAACAAGCTCGTAGCCCTCGACGGCTCTGCCAATGCACAGCTCATCGGCTACGGCCAGTGGAGTGATGTGGTTTCCGTAACTGAAATCGGCCAGTCCCTCTACGGCTTCTACGGCTACATTGTAGAAGGTGTATATACGGATTATGAGGATATTCTCAGCAGTCCAAGAGCCGAGAAATATCCTGCAAACGGAGTATTCGACCGCAACACCACAGTATGGGTAGGCGACCTCAAGTTCAAGGATGTATCCGGTCCTGACGGAGTGCCTGACGGAGTAATCAACGAAATGGACAAGACCTTCATCGGTTCTCCACTTCCTATTTTCACTTTCGGTTGGACCAACACCTTCACCTACAAGAACTTCGACTTGTCCATTTTCCTCAACGGAAGCTATGGCAACAAGGTCCTCAATTACAACCTTATGGGACAGGGCTTCAACGGTCTTGCACATATGAATACCGTCTGGACCAACCAGCAGGGTTCAGTTAGGGAGCGCGCAAGGCTCGTTCCTGCCGACGGAGTTTACTCCAACGGCTGGTTCAGCAATATAGAGAATGTAGTCGTGGAAAACAAAGACACCAAGATTCCTCGAATCACCCAGGCTGACCCGAACGACAACGACCGTCTCTCCACCCGCTACATTGAGGACGGATCCTATATCCGCATCAAGAACATCTCCTTCGGATACAACCTTCCGAAAGAAGTACTAAACAAAATCAATGTCGAGAACGTCCGTCTTTCTGTAAACATCCAGAACCTCTACACCTTCACCAGGTACAGCGGATTCGACCCTGAGGTCGGTGCTTCCACCCAGGATTCGACCGGTCTTACCTTCGGTGTGGACAACGGACGCTATCCATCTCCAACCACTGTCTCTTGTGGACTCAACATCACATTCTAATTGGAGGAAAGCACAATGAAAAATATTTTCAAATTCATAGCAGCCGGTGTGATACTGTTCGGAGCAGTGTCTTGCGAAGACTTCCTCAACCGTCCTGCAGAAGACAGATTCACCACAAGTGATTTCTACAAGACCGACGCCCAACTCCAGCAGGGTGTTGACTATCTCTACAGTTCTCCTTGGTATGACTGCATCCGCCTGTACATCTACGGTTCAGAAACCATGTGCGGAAATGTTTACCAGAGCGGAACCGCATATGCCACTCTTACCGTAAACGGAACGGATGACGACCTCAAGAACTTCTCCTATTCCCTTTGGGCAGTGAACGCACAGTGCAACACCGTAATCAACAACATCCTTGCTTCCGAAGGACCTAGCCAGGCAGCCAAGGACCAGTACATCGGTGAGGCACTCGCCTGGAAAGCGATGGCTTACTTCCTTCTCGTCAGGACCTTCGGTGATGTTCCGATCATTCACGACAATACCGAAATCATCAAGGACGCAAGCTACAACGAGGTCAAGAAAGTGCAGAAGGCCGATGTTTACGAGTACATCTGCATGACCCTCGAAAAAGCAATGGAACTGCTTCCCAAGAATGCCTATATAGGGAAATACAACCGTATCGACTATTATGCCGCCGAAGGACTTCTCGCTAAGGTATATCTTGCAAAGGCAGGCGTGAGCGGAGAACTCAATCAGGATGACCTCAGTGCAGCTGTCAAATACGCTAAGGATGTTGCGGAGAATTCAGGACGCAGCCTTACCCCGAAGTATTCGGATGTATTCCGTCTTTCTCCTACCCTCTTCCAGCAGACCGGTGAATGTCTTTTCTCCTGGCTCTGGACCGCAACAAGCGGCATATGGACCTGCCAGAACTCAATACAGTGCGATGTGGGCCTTGCAGGAATGGACGAATTCGCTGACCTTTGGGGAGATTGGAAGGGTCCATCCGTTGACCTTATGGACGAGTTCGGCATCAGCGCCCTTACAAATCCTATGTCAAGGATTGACAACGATGACCGCCGCAAGGCTACCATTATGATGTTCGGCGACAAGTATGAGTATCTGTGGCAGGATCACGGTGGACTCGATATGTACCAGTTCTACTACAATCCCGACTATGCTACGGGAACCAACGGAGCCTGGTGCTGCCCTACCGGTGCAAACTACGCAAAGCATCTCTATGGCAACAACAATGACCACGTGCTGGCTCTCGGAGTTGAGGCTTCCCGTATGTGCAACCAGCTTCCTACCCATATCCTCCGTCTTTCCGATGTTTACCTCGTACTTGCAGAGGCTGCTTTCCTTACAGGTGACAGCGCAACCGCACTCGAATATGTAAACAAAGTCAGAGGCAGGGCTAACGCAAGCCTTTACGAAGATATAGACTTCGAAAAAATCTGGAAGGAACGCCGCCTGGAGCTCGCTCTCGAAGGCGACCGCTGGTTCGACTATGTCCGCCGTTCATACTACGATATGGACGCCTGCTGCGCAGAACTTCTTGCTCAGCGCCGTTCCGGCTGGAGCGGAGACCTTCTTACAGCATTCAAGAATTTCGTCATTGGAGATGACGGCAACTATGCAGGTCCAGGCGCACACAGTTGGGATGTCAGCGCTGTGGTTTATCTCAGCCAGGGAATGGAAGGTTGCGCTGATTTGACCAATGTTACCCCTGAAATGTTTACACTGCCGTTCCCAACCGAGGATGCAGTTCTCAACCCTGGCGTAGGTTCAGGTGCAGAAGCAATCCACGTGGACGTGCGTGAAGAATACAAGTACAACTATTAATAGTAATCCGGATATGAAATCAATTCTAAAATATATCGGCGGTTTTCTCTGTGCGGCAACGCTTGTCGGCGCAATGTCGTCCTGCGAACGCCAGGATTACCCGGACCGCTTCGTCGCCACAGACGGAGTGCCTGTAATCGATTTCATCAGGTATGCAGACCGTGAGGTGTTTATCACCCAGGCCTATATGGATGAAATCCTCTGCGTAGTCGGTGACAATCTCACCAGTGTGAACCAGGTGCTCTTCAACGACCAGAAAGCCATTCTCAATACGAGCTTTATCACGAAGAACACACTTATCCTGTCTGTTCCAAATACTCCTGCTCAGGTAAAGACTGACAAGATTTACTTCATCAATGCAGCAAAGGACACAGTGAGCTACGATTTCAAGGTACTTCCTCCTGCTCCGAAGATTAATTCCCTTTCGAGCGAGTGGGCTGAAGCCGGGCAGACCGTCACCCTCAAGGGCAGCTACTTTATGGATGTCGAGTCCATCTCCTTCCCTGGAGCTGAGGTCAGCGAGTTCACTGTCGTGAATTCCGAGACCATCACGCTCACAGTTCCTCAGGGAGCATCGGCAGGCCCTATTGAAATTGTAACCGCTTCCGGTAGCGGACGCAGCTCATTCCAGTACAGGGACAGCCGCAATATGCTCTTCGACTTCGACGGACTGCGAGGGGGAATGGCTGCCGGCAACGGCTGGCGCGCTCCTGCTGCGGGACATATCCACAACCCTGGAGACGATGCCTTCCCGGCAGTGGACGGAAGCTATATGTGGTTTGGCGGAGATAACCTCAAGGCAAATCCAACAGAAGCCTGGGCTGAGGATGCGTATTCCTTCAACTATTGGCCAAGCACCGATGCTTCTTCTGCCATTCCTCCTCTGAAGACCCTGCCTGAGTTCAGTGCATATCTGGAGAAATACGGAGTAGCCGGCCTTACCCTCAAATTCGAATGCCTCATTCCTGCAAGCGCTCCTTGGCAGAGCTGCTCAATGCAGGTAATCTTCCAAAGCACAGAATACAGCAGCAACGAGAGTATGACCAATGCTTATATTAGCGACGAAGGTCTTGCCCGTGCACTGTGGACTCCTTGGCAGGCTACCGGTTCTTATGATACTGCTGACAAGTGGGTTACCGTGTCAATTCCTCTTACAGAATTCACCTACAGTCCAACCGGCAGCACCCTGAATCCTATTGACGCCAAGGCTCTGGACGGATTCACACTCTTCGTATGGTCAGGTTACGGCGGTTCCGACTGCTCCCCTGTCATTGCTATCGACCATATTCGTGTAGTACCTCTTTAATCTTTGAATCAGTATGAAAAAATTCATAATGAAATCAATACTGGCCTTAGCAGCAGTATTCACTGTTGCCGGCTGCGTATTGGAACAATATGAGACGGATCAGTTCAGCGGTGTCCCTTCACTCACTGCTTTTGCACCGAATCCGATTTATCGCGGTGGCGAGCTTACCTTGATCGGCAGCTACCTCGAGCAAGTCGCTGAGGTTCAGATTCCGGGAGTGGAACCTATAACTGAGATTACCGTAGAGACCAGCGGAGAAAAGAGCCGCATCAAGGTCACCCTTCCGAACACGACCGAGGAGGTCGGTGTAATCACACTCGTCACTAAGAGCGGCACAGTCCTCACCTCAAAGACCGAACTCACTTATACTGAGCCTGTGGTATTCGGTGATTTCTCTCCAAAGACGGCAATGCCGGGAGATGTCATTACCGTGACTGGCGACTATATGAACCTGATTCGCGAGGTTATCTTCGAAGGAGCAGCTTACGCTACCGGAGAGGCTCTGTCCGAGCAGACCCGTTGGGAGATGAATGTTGTCGTTCCTGACAATGCCATCACAGGCCGCTTCATTCTCGGTGATGCAGACGAAGTTGCAGAGCCTGACAATGTAGCCAACAAGGTTTACTCCAGCGAGGAACTCGTGATTGGCGACCCTACAGTAAACTCTCTCGGCAACATCACTCCTAAGGCAGGAGACAAGGTAATCGTTACCGGAAAGTATCTTGCAATGATTGCAAGTGCAAGCGTCACGGATGTTCCTGTGGAGTTCGAGGTGGAGGCCGGTGATGTACACGGAAAGAGTCTCACTTTCATTGTTCCTGAGACTGCAGGTGAAGGAGACATCATTCTCAAATCATTTGCAGGCAAGGAGTTCGTGGCGGGAAGCATTGCCCCTGTAGTTCCTACAGAGCTTTCAATTGCTGCCACCGAGCGCTACAAGGCCGGACTGACCGCTGTCATTTCAGGAAAGAACCTCGACCTTGTAACCGGTGTTAAACTCGGCGGAGCAAGTTGCGACTACACCTATGACGAACAGGCCAAGACCATTACCCTCACTATCTCCGAGAAGTCTGTTGATGGTGGAGTGGAACTCAGCATGGCCAACGGCACTGTAGTTGCCCTCGAGCAAACCATTGAACTTGTCAAACCTGTCATCACTTCTGTTGCTCCACTGGAACTCTATGCAGGAGATGAGAATGTCGTTGTCGATGGAACCGACCTCGACCTCGTAACCGGTGTAGCAATAGGTGCAAAGGCTGAGGAATTTATCCTTGAAAACGGCGTAATAAGCATTTCCACAACTGTTTCTTCCGTTTCCGGAAAGATTATCCTTACACTGGCAAACGGCGTGAAGGTAGAGTCTGACGATGAGGTCAAGATGAACTACCACGCATTTGTGGTGGTTACTGAAAGACCTGACGCCCAGCATATCGGTGAGGAGGTTGTACTCAAGGGTTCCAACTTTGATCTGGTTGAGAACATCTTCATCGGAGATGCCAAGGTAACCAAGTATCTTGCCCGCACAGCCGAGGAAGTACGCTTCCTTATGCCATACAACAAGGTTGGCTCATACACTATGAGCTTCCATCTGTTCTCTGGAGATATCGAAAACCAGCCTGCTCCTATTGAAGTGCTTCTTGAGCGTGAGTTCATCACAGCTTGGGAAGGCAGCCTGCAGATAGGCTGGGGTGAAGGCGGAAGAGTTGCAGTTCCTGTCACTGCTTTCGAAGGAGTCAATGCCGGAGCAAAACTGCGTCTGCATTACACCCAGGTTGACGGCCAGTGGGATCAGGCACAGCTCAATAACGGAGCCTGGACAACAATCAGTTTCCCTGAAGTACCTTCCGGAACTCTTGTTCCTACGGACCTCTATGGATGGTTTGAAGACGGAATTCTTGACCGCATCACCGAACTCACCCTCACAAAGGAAATCCTTGACAACATTCTCAGCAATGCGGGAGACTATGAAGGTGTACTCTGCGGTATGATTATCCAGGGCTCAGGTCTGACCTTCACAAAGGTTGATATCGTGGGAGAAATTGCTCAGGAAATCACCCTCTGGGAAGGAGAAGCAATTGTTGACGACTGGGGCAATCAGCCTTACCTTCTCAGTGATGCCGGTGTCGAACTCGCTGCAGCAAACGCTCAGGCAGGACAGACCGTTTATTTCTACATCGAACCGCTTGAGGCAGCTTGGCAGGTGAAGATTCAGGAAGGTCACTGGGGACCTGAATATGCAGCTATCTGCTCTGCAGGCAATACAAATGAAGGCGAATTCAACGAGTATGACCTTGAAGCCAACGGAGGTAAATACGGACTTGTCCTTACCGAGGATATTCTTGCAGCCGCATACACTCAGCAGTGGTGGGGAGGAACCTTCCTTGCCAACGGAGACAATCTAAAGATTACCAAAATCACATTATTGTAGTAACTTTACGGGGTGGCGGGATTCCGCCCGCCACCCCTTTTATATTCAAAATTAATGAAGACAGTTCGCAGCATCCTGATTCTCACGGCAATAGCAGCTCTCACAGGCAGCTGTACTCCCAAAGACGCCCCTACCCCTCAGCAGGCGGAAGCGCCGGCTCTCATATCCAGCACTCCCGGTGACGGAACCGTCGATGTACAGGGCAGCAGCATCAGCGCGGAACTCATCTTCGACCAAAACATCAGATGCACAAAAACCGGAGCAGTCACCATCTCCGGCGGGGCAAGCATCGACCGCGTATTTGCAGGAACCAACAATCTTCTGATAGATATTTCCTCCCTTGAAAGCGGAGCCAGCTACACCCTGACAATCCCTGAAGGCTGCATCGCAGGCTTCAAGGAAAACCAGAAAACAAGTCCTGAATTCAAACTGAACTTCAAAACCAAAGAAATCCCGGTAGAAATACACTACGACAGGGACCCTATGCAGAAGCTCACAAACCCGGAGCCTTCCGCAGAGGCAGCAAAGCTTTACGCATTCCTCCTCCAGAATTACGGAACAAAGACCCTTTCCGGTGCGATGGGAGGAACGGCTTGGGAGACTACCTATACGGATATGATTTACGATGTCGCAGGAAAGTATCCCGCAATAGTCGGTTTCGACTACCTTTTCAACAACTGGCCACCGAAATACTGGTCAGCCTGCCCTGATTATTCGGACATCACTCCCGTCAAACAGGCTTGGGAGAAGCACAACATCATACAAATCGGATGGCATTGGTGCGTTCCTCCTGCCGAGGGCACCACGGACATCAACAAATACTCCTACAACACAAAGGCATTCGGAGTGAAGAACGCCTTGACCGAAGGCACCTGGCAGAACGCCGAGATGAAAAAACAGCTCGAACAGATTGCCGGCTACCTCACCCTTCTGCGCGACGCCGGCATCCCCGTGCTCTGGAGGCCGCTTCACGAAGCCGCCGGAGACTACGGCTGGGGAGCCTGGTTCTGGTGGGGATATGACGGAGCCGAGGCGTGCAAGCAGCTTTGGATATATATGCACGACCTCTTCACCAACGAATACCAGCTCAACAACCTCATCTGGGTATGGACAGTGCAGACCTCGGACAAAGGAGCTCTCGCAAGCGTCGAAAAAATCCTGGATTGGTACCCGGGAGACGAGTACTGCGACATAGTGGGTGCAGACCTGTATGTGGACAAAAACACCACCCAAAGCGAAGCATTCCGTCTTGTCAACGACTCTGTCAAAGGCAAGAAAATAGTGGTACTCAGCGAGTTCGGAAATCTTCTCGACATTGACGGATTCTTTGCGGAAGACGCGCCTTGGGGCTACTTTATGAACTGGTGCAATTTCGAAAACGGCCAGCCCGTGCTCTACGCCAGGAACTCGGACGGTTCATACACCTGGAACAATTCTGCCGAAGACTGGAAAGCAGCTCTCGGCAACTCCCATACACTCAACAGAAACAATATCAGCTTATGAAAAAATTGTCATTACTGATTCTCTCTGCCGTACTCTCTGCCTGCGGATGCGCAAAACCGGCCGAGCAGCAGCAAAGTGCCCAGGCTCCGGTGCTTGTGAGCGTAGCTCCTGAAAACGGAGCGGGCGGAGTAGCAATTGACGGGGCTCAGAACATAGTGTTCAGCTATGACCAGAACATCAAGGTACACCCTTCTTTTGAAGGCAGCGTAAGCCTCAGCCCGAGCGGAACCATAGACAAAGTAAACGCCTACGGCAAGGACCTTACCGTAACGGTATCCGGTCTGCAATATGAAACCAAGTACACGATCAGCATAACAGACGGCTATGTGAAAGGATTCAGGGAGAATCAGGATGCCGCAAAGGGAGTATCCACCACATTCACCACCGTCGGTGCTCCAGCTCCTCCGAAGGATATTCCGGCTCCGGGCGTGGGCAGCGGCGGATGGGAGAACAACACCGCAGCCGTTCTCAATATGAAATACGGCTGGAACCTCGGCAATACCCTCGATTCATACAATTTTACCTATAACTCTTCCCTCACCTGGGAGCAGATGCAACAGGAATCCTGGATTTGGAAAAGCACCGACAGAAGCGCTTCCGCCTGGGAAACCGCCTGGGGCCAGCCTCTTGCCACCCGCGAGCTGATTCGTATGTTCAAGCAGGCGGGGTTCGGGGTAATCCGCGTCCCTGTTACCTGGGCAGAGCATATCGATGCCGAAGGCAATGTGGACGAGGCCTGGATGGCACGCGTCGAGGAAGTCGTAGGCTATGTGCTGGACGAAGGCCTGTACTGCATCCTGAATGTGCACCACGACACCGGCACCCAGGGCTGGCTCAGGGCAGACGAAGCGATGTATCAGAAATACAAGGATGTATTTGCCCGGCTCTGGATCCAAATCGCCGAGCGCTTCCGGGACAAGGGCGAGAAGCTGCTCTTCGAGGGATATAACGAGATGCTCAATATGAATGCTGCCTGGAGCGTGAACGGGGGCGATGCCGCTCTTCCTGTTGTAAACAAGTTTGCACAGCTCTTCGTGGATACGGTACGGGCCACGGGAGGCAACAACGCACATCGCAACCTCATAGTTTCGACCTACGCGGGTGCAACCGGAGCAGGGGTGCTCGAAGACTTCGTCATCCCTGAAGACAGCGCGAGCGACCACCTGATTGCCGAAGTGCACAGCTATGCTCCTTACTGCTTCGCCTTCAAGCAGGATGACCCCAAGCAGCAGATTACCGTCTTCGACGAGGCCTGCGAAAGGGAAATTCAGGGCATAATGCAGGACATCGCGACCAAGCTTATGGGCAAGGGCGTTCCTGTGATTGTAGGAGAATACGGCTCCGACTCTGCTGTTGCCAGCGATACGGAGCTGGGCAAGCAGGCTGCCTGCTATGTATCCACGGCCAAGCAGTACGGCATCTGCTGCATTTACTGGATGGGCCTGAGCGACCAGAAGGACAGGGCCGTACCTACCTGGACAAAACCTCTTGTGAAAGATGCAATAATTGCAGCTTGGAACAAATAAACATCAATACAGAAATGGATTTTTCAGAAAGATTGAAGTGGCTTGAAGCTAAGCACGAGGAGCTGATTTCAAGAAAGAACGAAGCCGTTTATGTAAACGGAGTTTATGAGAGATACAAATATCCTGTCCTGACCGGAGAGCACGCTCCCCTCTTCTGGAGATACGACCTCGACCCGGTGGATAACCCTTATCTCGAAGAGAGGTTCGGCATCCACGCCGCCTTCAACAGCGGTGCCATCAAATGGGGAGACAAATATGTGTTGGTGGTACGCGTGGAAGGAGCTGACCGCAAATCTTTCTTTGCGGTGGCTGAAAGCCCCAACGGAGTGGACAACTTCCGTTTCTGGGACCACCCTATCACTATGCCGGAGTGGGGAGAGCCTGCAACCAACATCTATGATATGCGCGTAGTGCGCCACGAGGACGGTTGGATATACGGTCTGTTCTGCGTTGAGCGCAAAGACCACGACAACGAAGGCGATCTCTCCGCAGCAACTGCCGCCTGCGGTATTGCCCGTACCAGGGACCTTGTAAATTGGGAGAGGCTTCCTGACCTTCAGAGCAAGTCCCAGCAGCGCAATGTCTGCCTGCATCCGGAGTTTGTGAACGGCAAATATGCCCTCTACACCCGCCCTCAGGACGGATTTATCGATGCCGGAAACGGAGGCGGAATAGGTTGGGCACTCGTGGACTCTATGGAAAATGCCGTAGTGGAGGAAGAGAAGATAATCAACAGCCGCTTCTATCACACCATCAAGGAAGTGAAAAACGGCGAGGGGCCTGCACCTATCAAGACCGACAAGGGCTGGCTGCACCTCGCCCACGGAGTGCGCGGCTGTGCCAGCGGCCTTCGCTATGTGCTCTATATGTATATGACCTCCCTCGAAGACCCTACAAAGGTCATTGCGGACCCGGCAGGCTACTTTATGGTGCCTGAAGGGGAAGAATACATAGGAGATGTGATGAATGTGCTCTTTGTCAACGGATGGATTGCTGACGGGGACGGCAAGGTATTTATCTACTATGCTTCGTCCGATACCCGTATGCACGTTGCCACCTCAACTGTTGACAGGCTGGTGGACTATTGCCTTCACACCGAGCCGGACGGGCTTCGCACCGGCCTGAGCGTAGAAAGGCTGAACAGACTTATTGACAAAAACCTCAAGCTAAGGAAATAATGGCGGATAAAGTTAAGCTCTCGGAAAAGATTGCCTACGCTCTCGGAGACGCGGCGGCTGGCGGAATCGTATGGAAGGTAATGTCCATTGCCTTTCCCCTTTTCTTCACCAACATATTCGGCCTGACCTTCGCAGATGCGGCAGCGCTTATGCTGCTGGCGCGCCTCTTCGATGTGGTGACCGACCCTGTTATGGGAAGCCTTGCTGACCGCACGCAGTCCCGCTGGGGCACCTACAGGCCTTGGCTGATTTTCGGAGCCGTTCCGCTCGGACTGGTATTTGCCCTGCTGCTCCACACCCCGGACTTCGGGCCTGTGGGCAAGCGCATATGGGCCTATACCCTCTATCTTCTGATGATGGCGGTTTATACCGCAGTCAATGTGCCTTACGGCTCGCTGCTCGGAGTGATGACTGACGATGACGACCAGAAAAACCAGTTCTCCTCCTTCCGTATGGTAGGAGCCTACGCGATGGGCTTCATCACCCTGCTCTCCTTCCCATATCTGCTGAAGATGATAGGAGGAAGCGAGCAGCACCAGTACGCTGTGCTCGCAGCCATTCTCGGAGGCGTCGCCGCCCTTGGTACCCTTATCTGCGGGCTGTGCACCAAGGAGAGGCTCAAGCCGGTGCGTGCGGAGAAATATTCGTTCAAACAGTTCGTCAACCTTTTCAAGAACAAGCCTTGGGTAATCCTTACTCTTACCGGAATATGCACCAACTTCTTCAACGGCTTCCGCTACGCGGTGGCGGGCTATATGATTACATACTGCCTTGGAGGAGATGTGACCGTCGGGTCGCTCATCATCAACTACACCGTACTGATGGCCTTCGGAGAGGTGACCTGTATGATTTTCGGAGGATTGGCCCCTCGCTTCGCCAAGCTCTGCGGCTCGAAACGCAAGGCTTTCATCGTGGCATCCGCAATATGCGCGGTAAGCTCCGCCCTCTTCTTCTTCATCCCTCAGGACCCGAAGTACATCTGGGTAATGGTTGCCATTGTCGTGCTGACCTCAGTGGGAATAGGCTTCTACTCCCCTCTCATCTGGAGTATGTATGCTGATGTTGCTGACTACTCCACCGAAAAGTTCGGAACCTCATCCACCGGACTCATATTCTCATCCGGAACTATGGCCCAGAAACTGGGCAGCGCTGTGTCAGGCTCCCTGATTGCAATGATACTCGGCTTTGCAGGACTTGTTTCCACCGTAGATATGGAAACCGGGCAGACTATAGTGACAATTACCAATGAAGAAACGGTCAGAACAGTAGTCTGGCTGCTATTCTCCATAGTTCCTGCCGCACTTGCAGTGCTGATGGGTTGGCTTGTTTACAAATATCCAATCAAGAAATAGCGTTCAAATGAGCAAAGTGTACGGCCATTTTGATGACGGTTCGAGAGAATTCGTTATCACTGACCCCGCAACCCCGTGGCCTTGGATCAATTACCTTGGGAACAAGGATTTCTTCTCGCTGATTTCCCAGACTGCCGGCGGCTACAGCTTCTTCAGGGACGCGCGTTTCCGACGCATCACCCGCTACCGCTACAACTCCGTTCCTATGGACAACGGGGGCAGGTACTTCTATATCAATGACGGCGGGCGGATTTGGTCCCCGTCCTGGAAGCCATGCAAAACGCCGCTTGACTCCTGGGAGTGCCGCCACGGTATGGGATACACCCGCATCAGCGCATCCCTGAACGGACTGGAAGCAGAGCTGCTGGTGTTCGTACCTCTTGACAGCAACTGCGAGATTCAGAAACTTACTCTCCACAATACCGGCTCCGGACGCAGGGATTTCACCCTGTTTTCCTTCCAGGAATGGTGCCTTTGGGATGCCGCTGCCGATATGGAGAATTTCCAGAGGAACTTCTCCACCGGAGAGGTTGAAATCGAAGGTTCAACGATTTACCACCGCACAGAATATAAGGAGAGGCGCAACCATTACGCCTTCTACAGCGTCAATGCCCCTGTGGACGGGTTTGATACCGACAGGGAAAGCTTTATAGGACTGTACAACGGCTTCGATGCTCCTCAAAGAGTGCTTGAAGGCAAAGCCTCCGACTCCGTTGCCCACGGCTGGAGCCCGGTTGCTTCGCATTGCCTGAAGCTTAGCCTAGCTCCGGGAGAAAGTCGCGAGCTGGTATTTCTGCTCGGCTATGTGGAGAACCCGCAGGAGGAGAAATTCAATGCTGACGGAAGCATCAACAAGAGCCGTGCGCACGACCTGATTCAGCTTTTCAGCTCTTCCGCCCGGGTGGATGAAGCCTTCGGGCAGCTGCTAAGCTATTGGGACGCCCTGCTCGGGCGCTTCCAGGTCAAAACGCCTGACTGCAGGGTGGACAGGATGGTGAACATCTGGAACCAGTACCAGTGTATGGTCACCTTCAATATGAGCCGCAGCGCTTCCTTCTTCGAGAGCGGAATAGGCCGCGGTATGGGCTTCCGTGACTCCAACCAGGACCTCGTGGGCTTTGTGCACCAGATTCCGGAGCGCGCACGCAAGCGGATTATAGACATAGCTTCGACCCAGTTCCCTGACGGAGGCTGCTATCACCAGTACCAGCCTCTTACCAAGCGCGGCAACAACGGAATCGGGGGCGGCTTCAATGACGACCCGCTATGGCTGATTTTCGGAACTGTGGCCTATCTCAAAGAGACAGGAGACTTCTCCATCCTCGATGAAATGGTGCCTTTCGACAACCGTCCAGGCTCGGAAGTACCTCTTATGGAGCACCTTAGAGTTTCCTTTGACCACGTGCTCAACAATTTGGGCCCTCACGGTCTGCCTCTTATCGGTCGCGCCGACTGGAACGACTGCCTCAACCTCAACTGTTTCTCCTCCGACCCTAACGAGTCTTTCCAGACTACGGAAAACAGGAGCGAGGGCAGCAAGGCGGAGTCCCTTATGATTGCGGGGCAGATGGTAGTTTGCGGAAGAGATTACGCAAGGCTGTGCCGCCGAGTGGGGCTCGCTGAGGAAGCTGAAAGGGCCGAGGCCGAAGTTGAGAAGATGTGCACGGCCGTGAAGCGCTACGGCTGGGACGGAGAGTGGTACCTTCGCGCCTACGATTATTTCGGAGGCAAGGTGGGAAGCCACGAGAACGCGGAAGGCAAAATATTTATCGAAAGCCAGGGCTGGTGCACTATGGCCGGCATAGGCAGGGAGGAAGGAATGGTGGACAAGGCTCTTGACTCCGTCAAGGAGCACCTTGAGTGCGAGCACGGCATTGTGCTCAACAACCCGGCCTTCACCCGCTATTATATCGAATACGGCGAAATATCTACCTACCCTGCGGGCTACAAGGAGAACGCCGGCATCTTCTGCCACAACAACCCTTGGGTTATCATAGGAGAAGTGCTCGCGGGCCGCGGTGAAGATGCCTGGAGGCATTGGAGGATGATATGCCCTGCCTATATCGGGGACCAGCAGATCCATAAGGTCGAACCTTATGTGTATTGCCAGATGATAGCCGGCAAGGACGCAGCGCGTCCGGGCGAAGGCAAGAACAGCTGGCTCACCGGCACTGCCGCCTGGAACTGGTACACCGTTTCTGAGTACCTTCTCGGCATCAGGCCTGACTGGGACGGTCTTCTGATTGAGCCTTGCATTCCGAAGGACTGGGAAGGGTACAGTGTCCACAGGACCTTCCGCGGTGCACAGTATGAAATAAGCGTGAAGCGCGGCACTGAGCCGTCCCTCACGCTCGATGGAATGCCTCTTGAAGGCAGTTTTATCCCTTACTCCGAAGGCTCACACAAGGTTGAGATGGTGATACTCTGATCTGCAAACTTCACCGTCACATCTTCGGTGCTGCCCTCAATTGAGCGGACAAGAACCTGACATTTCCCCGCAAACGGCTTTACTGCTATGGCAGTGGAGCCGTTTTGCGGTCTTTCCACTTCCTTGAAACCGGGGTCGCCGTTTCCCCAGCCAAGAAGTACTGCTCCCTCAACGCTGAGGGTAAACTCTTCGAGAGGGCTGTCTATGTCTATGACCACGACATCCTGGCCGTCCGGGCGCAGGGCGGGTTTGGAAAGGGTCCAGGAAGTTGCTGCCGGAAACTCAGGCCAGCTGGAGCGGAGCCGCTGCCCCGCCCTGCGCCCTGTTGCCTTGAATTTAGCGGGCCGGGCGGTATCGTATGCCCAGGCAAGGTGTCCGTCCTGTGGCATATTCTTCCTGCCCAGGGACTTTCCGTTCTGGAAGAGTTCCACTTCCGGGCAGTTGGAATAAACCCAAACCTCTCCGTCCGAAGGGCCGCAGATATGCAGGGTAGGCTCCCCGGTCCACCAGCTGCGAAGGTACCAGGCTTCATCCTTGGGATATGCGCAATAGTCAAGTATGCCGAACTGAGAGCCGGTGGCGGGCCAGACCATAGGGTTAGGCTCACCGCGGTAGTCTATGCCCGTCCAGTAGAACAGGCCGCAGGTCCAGGTGTTTTCTTTGTAGAACTTCCAGCCGCGCTCAATGGCATTGAGGCAGCTGAGGGTATCGCGGCGGTTGAGAGGCTGCATCCATCCCCTCCGGGGGTCGGTTTCCCATTTGCCCCGGGTGCCGGCTCCGGTAGTCTCTTCGGTTCCTACAGCGGTTTTGTGAGGGATGCTTTCGTGGTACTCCAGCACCGGGTTCTGAACTATGTAGTTGTATCCCAGCACATCCACGCCCTTCACAAGCTCGCGTCCGCCGGAGTTGCCGTAAGTGCAGAGCCTGCCCGGGTCCACCTGATGCGCACGGCGGCACATCTTCTGAGCTATTGCAGTACCCTTAGGTGTCCATTCGAGGGCCCATTCCTCATTTCCTACGCTCCACAGGATAATGCTCGGATGGTTGATATCGCGAAGTATCATTTCTTCGAGCTGGCCGAGCTGGCGCTCATTGCTTCCGAACTCGCGGTTCTCGTCTATTACAAGAAAGCCGAGTTCGTCGCAAAGGTCAAGCATTGCGGGGGAAGCGGGATTGTGGGAGCAGCGTATGGCGTTGAAGCCCCATTTGCGCAGCTCCGTCAGTCGGTAGCGCCACAGTTCATCAGGGATGCCGCTGCCAACTCCCGCGTGGTCCTGATGCAGGTTGCAGCCCTTCAGAAGGCATTTGCGCCCGTTCAGAAGGAAGCCCCGCTGCGCATCGAACTCCGCCCGGCGGAAGCCCACCCGGGTGGTGCAGGTATCGCTGCCCGCCATCACCCGTAGGGTGTAGAGATATGGATCTTCCACATCCCACTCGCGGGCCTGCAGACACATAGGATTGCCCTTAGCTACTGTAAGGCCCTGCGCATCAAGCAGCTCACAGCGGATAGCCGCAGACTCCGTCAGCTTCACCTCGACTTCGAGCGTATAGCTGCCGTCAGGGTTGCAGCGCTGCTGCGTCTTGACCCCATAGGGCAGGACGGCCGTTTCTGGAAGGCAATAAAGCCAGGCGTTGCGGTATATGCCGGCCCCCTCGTAGAACCACCCCTCCTCGAGGCTGGCATCTGCACGCACGGCAAGAAGGTTCTCCGCACCCCATTCTATGTAGTCCGTAAGTTCATAATATGAAGAAAGATAGCCGTCATCGCGCCCGCCCAGATAGAAGCCGTTCACATAGACCTGGCTGTCGCGATATATGCCGTCGAAAGCAACGAATATGCGCTTCCCCTGCCACTGCTGCGGGATATGAAGCCATTTGCGGTACCAGCCTACCGAGTTTTCGGGATACTTCCAGCCTATGCACTTGTAGCCGTGGCTGTGCGAAGCCCCGCTGCTGAAAGGCAGGTCCACCGCCCAGTCGTGCGGAAGGCTGACTTTCTGCCAGGAAGAATCGTCGAAGGAGGGCATAACAGGGCCGCTGTTGTGGTCTGACGAGCGGGCCTTGGCTATGTAGGTGAAATATTCCGTCCCGTGAGTAAAGTCCTCATACATTCCTTCGGCGCTGCCGAGCGAGAAGGTCCAGTCGTTGTTGATGGATTGTACACGAGGCTGTGCACTGAGACCGGCGGCCACTGCAAGAGCGGCCAGAGTGGTGTATATTGCTCTCATAGAGCAAATATACCTAAAAAAGCGCTAACGGCAAACAGGCACGCAGAACTCGCACAAGCCTTTGTCAATAAGGTCTTTGCTATAGCGCTCAAGCACGGGACGGCTTTCGTCTATGGTGCATCCCGCCTTCTCTATGTTTTCGTAGAGATGGTTCCAGAAAAGCTCCATAGCGTATGCTGAATGCTTCACCGCGAAGATGGCGTGCAGGCCGCCTTGGATTTCGCCCTTGCGTATTGGGGGCTCTTCGACAAAGTCCTTGCCCACAACCAGGCAGGCATCAAAGCGGCAGTGCTGAGGATTGCCTTCGGGGTCGTCGTAGGCAATGGCATAGATGACTCCACCGTCAAGGCGGCCGGTGATTTCTGCCCATTTCTTTAGCTGGTCCATCACGGCATAATTGTCAGAACCGTAAGGTCCGACACGCCTCAGATAGGCCACTGTCAAATTTTCTATTAGTTCAAAGTTCATGATTAAAGGGTTTTTACAGTGTCTTCAGGTGAGTTTCCGCCGAAACGGGCCTTCAGACGCTGTTTGGATTTGGTAACGGAGGTTGGTGAAATGCCGAGCATCAGCGACATACTGCGAATCGGAAAGTCCAGCTTCAGCAGCACGCACAATCTGCGCTCGGACGCAGTGAGGGACGGGTATTTGCTCTTCAGCACGCTTGTGAACTTGCAGTAAACCCTGTCCAGAAGGCTTTCCAAAGCGGCCCAATCGCTGTCTTTGAGATAGCGTGGGTTCATACGCAGGTTGCTGACCAGTTTGTCCTGGTCGATGAGTATTGAAAGAAGCCTGTCCACATTGCTGTTGCGCACTGACTGAAGGCTCTTTTCCACAAGGGTTTCAGGGTCGAGAGGAAGCACTATATCTTTGGCAGGAACCACTTCTTCCCCGAAATGGGCTCCTATCCTAAGGCCGAGAATGGCGTTGCGGCAGGCTTTGCCGAGCACTTCGGAGATGTATTCGGGAGTGAAGTTCATCTCGAAGATGGCTGCGGCCGCACACATTCCGAAGGCAAGGGGAAGCAGGGTTTGGTAGATTTTCAGGGCGTCGTCCTTGCTCAGATGGAAGGATTCCTGTACGGAATACACTATTTCATCAGTGTGTCCGACTGCCTCCATCAGTTCCCGGAAGTCGGCAAACTTTCTCTGGAGGAAAAGCCGTTTGTAGGCTTCCCTCTCCTGCTGGGCAAACCAGACCATCTCCAAGCCGAAGCCCTTGAAGGACGGTGTCATCGACAGCCCTTCAAGGAGGTAAGAATCAAATAATTGTCTATCGTCCATTCGGCTAAGATAGTGATTTTTGGCGATACTGTGTTAAGCCTGTCTATTTGCCCAGACTTCCGGAGCCGGCTCTTGACAGCTCATCGAGCACACCTACCTTTCTCTGACGGGTCTTGTGGGCAGTTCCGAAGTTCCAGGTAAGGTCGAAGATGAGCTTCTGGTTGTGGAAGGTCTGATAGATGGAAGCGCTTGCGGTTTCATCCTGATCGATGATAAGGTCGAGGTCCATATTGGAGCTTCTGAAGATATCGTCAAGTTTTACCGTGAAGGTCATTTTGTTGCCGAGCAGGTTCTTCTTTACTGCTATGTTGCTAGCCCATCCCGCGTGAACGTGATAGGTATCTACGTCCATTGGGGATCGGTAATATGTGTCGAAGTCCACTTTCCAGTCTTTAGGAAGGACAAATGAGAGGGCTGTGTAGGCGTTGACAGCGATGGATTCGCGGGTCTTGCCGGACTCCATTCCGGTGGAATTGATATACATTGCACCGAGGCTCAAAGTCCACTGCAGCCACTTTGTGACAGGCAGGGAGGAAATGTTGGCACCGAGATAGCCCATTACATTGGTACCATAATTACCCCAGGTGAGGTAGGAGATACCGTCTTCGATGGATGGAATCTGGGTAATGCTGTTGGTGCTTGCGTTGACTCCCAGGGAGAGGCTGTAGAACTGCCTGTAATTGGCCGTCAGGGAGAAGTCGCTGGAGTACTGAGGCTTGATGTCAGGGTTGCCGACCGTGTAGGTGCGGGCGTCGATATAGGTCTTGGTAGGGTTGAGCTGGGAGTAGTACGGACGCTGGATGCGGCGGCTGTAGGATGCCATAAGCATCAGCTTTTCGTTAGGATTCCAGCCTGCAAATACAGTCGGAAAGAGGTCGAAGTAGGAATTGTGCGTTTGGGTTCCGGCCTGCTCCCAGTCACCTGCAGAGTAGGTGTATTCTCCACGGAGGCCGAGCTTGAAGGAGAACTTCGGGCTGAGCTGGCCGGCAAGGGATGCGTACATTGCTCCGATATGCTCCCTGTAGATGAAGTTGTTGAGAATGTCCTGCTGACCGGTAGCGACTTCCGTGCTTTTGTTGTCGGTCACGGAAAGGGCATATTTGCCGCCGGCTTCAAGCATAAATTTGCCCAGCACTACCGACTGGTAGTCAAGCTTGCCGGAATACACGTCATAGATACGGTCGGCATTGATGGTCTTCAGCATTTCAGCCGGTGAGCTTCCTACTAGGGTGTTTTCGTCGTTCTGGCGGTTGCGGTCAATGCCGTCATTGCGGTAGAAATCGATGTTGGTGGTCATCTCGGCAGACCTTGCAGGGTCGAAGATGCGGGTCCAGTTGAGATTGGCGTTGTACTGTATGCTCTGGCTGTGGTTGTTGATGTCAGACTTGGTGCTCATCAGCGGGGCTCCCGCGAGTTTCATCTCGGAAAGGCTGTTGTAAGTATTGAAGTTGCTGTAGTCTCCCGGCACATAAAGTATTGCTCCTACCGTGTTTTTGTCGTTTACAAACCAGTCTGCACCGAGTTTGACATTGTAATTGTGATAGAAGTTCGACATTGCCGACTTGGAAAGCTGCTCATAGAGGCCGCCTCCGTTCGGGTCCTGGTAGGAGATGCTGTTTATCAGGGTAAGAGGGCTGTTGTAGAAGCCTTCATAGATGCTGAAGAAGGAGCTGACCTTTTTTGTGCGGTTGTTAAGATTGAGCCAGGCGCTCTGCTGCCAAGGGGTGTCGCCGATTTCGGAGAAGTACATTCCGCCTCCGCCGAGTCCCACTGAGCCGTTGAGACCCTGAAGAAGGTTCTTCTTGGTTTTGATGTTGATGATTCCTCCCTGACCTGCAGCATCGTACTTGGCGGAAGGATGTTCCATAAGTTCAAATTTGTCGATGCTTTCGCCATTGGTACTGCGAAGCAGGGATTCGAGGCTTTTCCCGTCCACGTGGGAAGGCCTTCCGTCAATCCATACCTGGACGCTCTTGCCGTTGAGTTTGATGTTGCCGTCCTTGTCGATGGTTACTCCCGGGGCTTTTTTGATAAGGTCAAGTGCTGTGCTTCCCTGGGAGAAGGCACTCTGGGAGACATTCATTACGACTTTGTCGATTTTCATTTCGACAAGTTTCACCCTTTCGGTTACGGTGGCGCCGCTGAGCATCTGGGAATCGACGGCAAGGGCAACCGTTTCCATAGTGTTGAGTCCGGCCTGCAGGAAAACTTCGCGGGTGGCATCGCTGTATCCTATCATCGATACCTGCATAGTGTAGTCCCCGGTCTCAACCTGGATTTCATAAGAACCCTTCTCGTCGCAGGCAATTCCGGTCACAACATTGCCTGCGACATCAAGAAGAGCTACGGTGGCCCAGCCGAGGGGCTCACCGTTTGCAGCGTCCACGACGGTACCTTTTACGGTGGAGAGCTGCTGTCTGAGGATTCTTGCCTCAGACTGGCTACAGAAGATTAACATAGCGGCTGCAAGCAGCGCAGCCTTAAGAATCGGTGTTTTCATAGTGATGTATTTTGTGTTCATATTGCTCTTTGTTGTAATATACTGTCTAACTTATAAATCCTATCTCTCCGCCTTCTATCTGTCCTCCATCTCTCCGCCATCTCTCTGCCATCTCTCTGACCTCTCTCTGACCTCTCTCCGCCATCTCTCCGCCCGTCCACCTTGTCCCCCTCGCTGTCTTCTATCTGTCCTCTACCTGTCCTCTTTCTATCCTCTTTCTATCCTCTATCGTCTCCTGCGGGTTTCAAGCTTTCTATGACGATGCAAAGATATGGCGACATTTTGGTTCTACAATGCCCTCAATGTGGACAAACTGCCGGATTGTCACTATTGATTATCAGTACTTTAGCAAATACCCATACGGACAACGCACAAATTCCTCCTCTAACATCAGGAACGAACCGCCCTCCTACACACTTTTCCTGCCTCATCCTACACATCAGGAGCGAAACCGGCCTCTCGCGCACTTTTCCTGCCTCATCCTACACATCAGGAAAATCCCAACCTGCCCCACACCGCCCTTCAGGCCACATTTCCATTTTCCCGATGTGACACATCAGGTGCGGAACCGCCCTCCTACGCACTTTTATATCCTGATGTGTTACATCGGGAAGGATATAAGGCTTATTGTTCGATGTGGATTAGTCATCGGTGCGCAGACAGGCCGGTTTTGCGCACGGACTGGGAAAAATTTGCAATCGGTGCGCAGAATGGGCCTGTTTGCGCACGGACTGCTGTTACAACAAATTGGGAACTTCGATGGTGGGGGCGATTATGGGAGCGTTATCCCGCAAACTGGCACCCCTCGCAGTTGTTCCAAATCGTTTTGGGATTTACCCCTCGCAGAACGCAGTCAAAGCAAGTGAGGAGGACCCGGATAACGGGGTTAATTTCTCAAAGCTTGTCAGGGGGAAGTGCAGCAATGGATAACGGGCGAACTGAATGCAAAGGTTGTCGGGAGAACAGGATCAGGGATGCCAGAAAGAGTGAAGGCAGATTTGTTTTTTCGCGGACGAATGAGTAGATTGCGCGACTTTTTGGAAACGCAGTATTATGAATCAGGTATGGCTAAGCGCGGCGGGACTCAGTCTCGCCACCATCATAGGATCACTCCTTGGATTTCTCATCAAATCCCTCCCGCACAAATGGAATGACGCTGTTCTCGGCTTCTGTGCGGGAGTAATGCTCGCAGCTTCTTCTTTAGGCCTTATTCTTCCGGCTGCGGAAGAAGCCGGCATAGGGAGATGGTGGCTTATTGTCATTGGAGTTGTCTGCGGAATGCTTCTGCTCAACCTGATGGACCTGGTGACACCGCACCTGCACAATATCACAGGACTGGATAAAGAGGCGCACAAGAACAACGCTTCACTCAACCACGTATTGCTGTTCGTTCTGGCCATTGCCCTGCACAAACTGCCGGAAGGCATTGCGGCCGGTGTGGGCTTCAATGCAACCGACAGCTCCGACGCCTGGGCAGTGACGATGGGCATTGCGCTGCAGAATATTCCCGAAGGGATGGTAGTTATCGCGCCGCTTCTCATCGCCGGAGTTTCGAAGCTGCGCACCTTCCTGATTTCGCTCGCAATAGCGCTGCTCGAAGTGGTGGGCGTATGGATAGGCTACGGGATGGGCGCAATATCTCCCGTTATGCTCCCGGTAATGCTGTCCCTCGCAGGAGGCGCTATGCTTTATGTGATTGCCGATGAGATGATACCGGAGACCCGTGCAAACGGCCACGAGAAACTCGCCACCTACGCGCTGGTGCTGGGCTTTATAACTCTCGCGTTAATCGATATGGCTTTTGATTAAGGACTTATGGAATACCTTTCACGCGAACGATATGATGAAATTTCCGCCGAACTCAAGCAGTTGATTGAGGTGGAGTACCCGAAGATACGCGAGGAGCTCTCCGAGGCGCGTGCGCAGGGAGACCTGAGCGAGAATTTCGAATACAGGGCGGCGCGGCGTGCCCAGGCCAAGACCATAAGCCGAATCAATTTCCTGCAGAAGGTGCTGCGCTATTCTCGGGTCATTGACACCAGGACCTTGCCGACTGACCGCATTTCACTGCTGAGCAGGGTGACTTTCACCAATCTTGCGACCGGAGTGCAGATGTGCTACACCCTGGTCAGCCATCACGAAATGAATCTGGAGGCCGGCAAAATGTCCTGCAACTCCCCTATCGGCAGCGCCCTGATGGGAAAGCAGGCCGGCGACATTGTCGAAGTCGAGGTCCCCGCCGGGCTTCTGAAAATTCGGATAGATGCTGTCGAGTGCGCCTAAAAAGCTGGCGCAACCAAGCCGCCTAGTCGCCCAGCGCAACCCTAGCCTACCAGAATTCAAGCACCCACACCGGCTAGTCTATTTGCATAGTCTAATACTCCAGATAGTTGATTCTCTCGCCGCCCTTCAGGGTAATCCAGGTGGTGAAATGGCGGCTGCCCTGCTTGAGCACTATCACGCGTCCCCCGTTCGGCAGGTCATTGTAAACCGTATCGCCGCCGGAATATCTTCCGTAAGCCAGAAGGATGCCGCGGTTGTTGATGGCGAAGTCGTTGTTGTGGTCGTGCCCGCAGAAGACACCCATCACATCCCCGCACTCCAGCATAGCATTGAAGAGGCCACTGTTGAGCTGCGGGTCGCATACCGCTTCACCGAAAGTTCCCACCCTCGGCAGCTCGGCCCTGTATTCAGGGAACGGAATGTGAAGGAAGGCAAGGCTCGGCACGGGCTCGCCTCCGTTTGCCTCAGTAAAAGCGCGGCTTGTCTGCCAGTACCAGCAGACCTGGTCGGTGTGCACCGGCTCGTACATCTTCTGGTCCCAGAGATATGTCCCTGAATCAAAGCAGTATAGCAGCGCAGCAAGCTTGTCTGAACCGTGTTCCAGGATGCTCACGGTGTAGTCCGGCGACGGGTTGTCTCCCCTGTCGGGAAACAGGTTGCCGGGGAGCGTGCGCACCAGGTCATAAAGCTCGGTGTTGGTAGGCCCCCAGTTGTCGTCGTGGTTGCCGAAGCAGACGGCAAAAGGCAGTTCCCTTCGGGTAATATGCGACAGAAGGTCCAGGTAGGCGGAATCGGCGGGTGCTCCATAGACCAGGTCACCTGTAATGACCACCAGGTCAGGCTTCTCAAAGTCAAGCAGTTCATCCACCCTTTCGAGCATAATGTCGCTGCGGCTGTCTTTGTAGATATAATGCAAGTCCGTGAGTTGCAGGACTTTGAATTCTCCATTTTCGTTGAAGCGAAGCTGCACGCTTTCGGTTTTCCGGGCGCAGGAACTCAGTGCGCAGGCCGCAATGGCCAAGGTAAAAAGTATTTTCCTCATAATCTATTGGTTATCAGCAAATCAATCGTTTCAATCCGTAGGGGCCACCCCGATTCTTCGCAAGAACTCTTCGGGAGAGAGGAGCAGAGGGGCGTTCAGTCCACTTTCGAGGACAGCTTTATCCCTGGTGATTATCACCCTGCAATCGTTCTGCTTTGCACATTCGATCTGAACGGCATCTTCAAAACTATCAATCTCCAATGATTGCGCATCGCAATACTGACGGTAGTCCATTGGCAGAATCCGGAACAGCTCCGATATGTCGCCGGCCGTCAGGGCGCATTGATACTTCCTCGATACATAGAGCACATTCAGTGCTGTAATAAGGGAAATGCACAATTCAAACTGGGGCGCCTGCCCGGCTTTTACGACGGTCTTTGCAGCGCCATCTCCCATACGTCCTGTATAAAAGTCCAGGACTATGTCCGTATCCAGAAAAACTCTCACCGCTTCCATATTCTCGAAAGTCTTTCATCTGATTCCAACTCACTGGCTGCGGGCTGGACAGGCATTATCCCGGCATACTTTTCGACTGGCGCGCAATTGAGTACGGACAGGTCAATTGCCGGCAGAACGCCGGAACTCCTCAGGTCTTCATCTACCAGCCTTTCTATATAGCGTTTGGCACTCAGTCCCAGCTGCATTGAACGCTGCCTTATTTTACTGTACAGATCGGGCGATGTTCCATAGGGCGCACGCGGCTCCTTCAATACCGGGGAACTGTAGCCATCCACAAGGGTGCGGACATCTTCGACTCCGGTGATTTCCGTCCCCAGCGCATCGGAAATCTCCTGCAGCAGAGCAATGGTAAAGTTGTGCTGCCCGCTGAGCCATCTGCTCACTTCAGAAGGACTTTTGCCCATCAGCCCGGCAAACTGCTTCCTGCTAAGCCCCCGCTCCGCCAAGGCCTCCTTTATCTGTTCTGCGACTATCGCCTGTCTGCTTGATCCTGTCGGTTTCATATTGCAAAGGTAAGCACATTTTACATATAATGCAAATTTAATTATATGTAAATCCGCTTTGCAGATTTTGAATTTGCAAAATAAGCAATCTTTGTCTAGATTTGGATTATGAAAAAGAAAATCTATTTTGCCGGTTCCATACGCGGCGGACGTCAGGATGCGGAGCTGTACAAGCGCATCATCACCTATATTCAACGCGCGCACATTGTCCTTACGGAGCACGTCGGGGACCTGTCCCTGGGCAAACACGAGGGCAAACCGGACCGCGACAAGTGCATCTATGAGGAGGACACCGCCTGGCTGCGGGAATCGGACCTTGTCATCGCCGAATGCACAACCACCTCTCTGGGAGTCGGTTATGAGCTCGGCTATGCCGAAGCCCACGGCATCCCGGTGCACATCTTCTACGACAAATCACGCACCCGCCTCTCGGCAATGCTCACCGGCAACGATTATTTCCACATTCACCCCTACACAAGCGAAGAGGAAATATATCCCGTCCTTGATGCCATACTTGGGGAGTAGGGACTAGGCGGAGATTTGATTGCCGTAATACATTTATCAAAAAAAAGCATTACCTTTGTTTTCCAAAACATCAGGAAATGGAAGACAGGAAACGCAGAAGGGGCGGAGCGCGCCCCGGTGCGGGACATCCCAAAGGGGACAGCAGGATGATATCCTTCCGCGCCCCCGGACCTCTGGCGAAGCAGCTGGAGGGGATGGAAAACCGCACGGAATTCATACGGCAGGCCGTTTCGGAGGCCATAACAAAAAGCACGCGCGCAAACGCGCAACCCGCTGTGGCAGACAGCCGCCATCCCCAAAACCGGGCCGTCGCAGCCGTTCCGCCAGCCAGCGCTATTCCCGCAGGCCTTGTCCGCCCCCTCTCGCTCCCCTATTACGACTTCAGCGTGGTTGCGGGATTCCCCGTCCCGCTGGACAACGACGAGCGCTCGCAGGACATCGACATACTCTCGATGCTCTGTCCGCATCCGGAAGCGTCATATCTCATACGGGTCAGCGGCGACTCGATGATTGACGCGGGAGTGCTCAGCGGGGACATAGTCATAGTGGACAAGAGCAACCGCAACCCAGGTCCCCACGAAATCGCGATGTGCGAGCTCAACGGCGAATATACCCTCAAGCACTTCATCCTCGAGCAGGGGCAGGGATGGCTAGTCCCGGCAAACCCCGAATACCCCAGGATACGCATCAACCCGGAGGACGACTTCAGCGTCTGGGGCACGGTGACCTATATTATCCACAAGGCAAGAGACTAGCCACAGTGGCTCACTGCCACATTTTTGCAGTAAAAAGGCTTATATTTGCAAAGTAAAACAAATAGAGCATTATGGCAAAGAATTTTTTCAAAAGGTATATCTGGCTGGTGGACCTGCTCAGCCGCAGGGGATACATCTCACTCCAGGAAATAAGCGACGAATGGCAGAAGAGCCCCCTGAACCCGAAAGGAGCGCGGCTCTCCGAAAGGACTTTCTTCAACCACAGGGACGCAATATTCGACATCTTCGGCATTGAAATCAAGAACGACAGGAGCCTGGGCTTCTACATCGCCAGTTCAGATATGGACGGGGACACAACCGCCCAGTGGATGCTCCACACCCTGTGCCTCAACAACGTCCTTCAGGAGAATGCGGATATGCGCAGCCGTATCCTTGTCGAAAAGGCTCCCCTGAGCGAGAAATATCTCACGGAAGTCATCAGCGCCATGCGCGCGGGAAAGGTCATAAGCCTCACCTACAGGGGATTCACCAGGGACGAGAGCCGGACCTTCCCCGTCAGGGCCTATTGCGTCAAGCATTTCAGGCAGAGATGGTATATGCTTGCGGACACCGACCTCGGCCTGCGCGTCTATGCTCTTGACCGTTTCGTGGATATGGAAGAGCTTGACCAGGACTACGAAATTCCCTCAGTCTTCGATGCGGAGAGCTTCTTCAGCAACTACTTCGGCACCATAATCAGCGAGAATCCGGTGGAAGTCAAACTTAGGGTGGAGCCTTTCCAGGCGAAATATTTCCGCACCCTTCCGCTGCACCATAGCCAGCAGGAGGCCGAACCTGTGGACGGTTGGCCGGTCTTCACCTACCGCATCGCCCCGACCTTCGACTTCATCCAGGAGATACTCTCGAAGGGCCCCGACGTGGAAGTGCTCGCTCCGCAGAGCCTGCGTCAGGATATCGCCGGCACCGCTGCCGCAATGCACGGGATATACGAAAAATCCCGCTAAGCCGTCCGGGTGCGGAAGCGCAATTTTGCCCCGGCATTTTTGCGCTTTCGCAGCTTTTCAGGCCGAAAAAGCAATTTTACCCCGGCAATTTTGCCCGAACCAAGCATTTCCGCCATCCTGATGTGAGTACACACGAGGAATAGCGACGCTCAACCGATATCGGACGTTATTCCAAATCGTTTGGGGACTGATGTGCCCTGGAGGGCCTTCCAGAAGGGGTGGTTTCACCAAACGGGGAGATATCACGGGTATTTCGGGATGCACCTGCCTTCTACGCACTTCTACGAGGGGGTGTTTCACCAAACGATTTGGGACAAGTGCCGTCAGACTCAAATCTGAATGACAACAGCAGCAACTCCCCGAACTGACGGGAAGTTGCTGCTGTTTGTATGTAATTTCCTGACGGGAAACTAAGGGTGTATTTGTGCGGCGGGAGGAAGGGGTGTTGCAGAATGGTTAAGAATCTGCAAAATATTCTACTTTATGTAGCGTTTTATTTGTCTTTAAGTGCGGTTATGTGTATCTTTGTGGCCGATTAGTAAGTATGGGCTTCACAAAGATTACAGTACAAGATACTATCCTCAGCTCACGAGCTGGGATGTACGCCTTCCAATTTGGCGATATGCCAGTGGGGGGGGTAATAGCAGAGGCTTATATATCAAATACTTACGCGAGGCACCGGTTTCCGGTAGCCTCGCGCTCTGCTTTTATGCCAAGCCCTGCTGCGGGTTTTCCCTGTGCTATTCACAATCAACTTATCAATACACTAGTGTCCAATTAAATTTTTTAAAAACTAATACACGAACGCAAACTCGAGT
>JBJEBK010000049.1:0-39353 GCA_051869975.1 Candidatus Cryptobacteroides sp.
TCTTTCTTCCAGATGGACCCTAACGAAATCGAAAGCATCACAGTGCTCAAGGATGCGTCTTCAACGGCTGTTTTCGGAGTTCGTGGAGCGAACGGAGTGATTCTGGTAACCACCAGAAGGGGAGCTGAGGAGAAAATGAGCATTTCGGTATCCAGCCAGTTCGGATTGACTCAGGCTCTGCGCAAGCTGACCTGCGTGGACAGTTACACCTATGCCACACTCTATACCGAAGCGCAGAAATCCGACGGAGTATCCGACAAGAACCTGATTTTCTCGGATTATGTCATTGAGCGCTTCCGCCTTGGAGATGAGCCGATTATGTTTCCGAATGTGAACTGGCAGGAGGAAATCTTCAAAGACTATTCCTGGCAGACCCAGCACAACGCCACCTTCTCGGGAGGAGGCAAGCGTTTCCGCTACTTCGTGTCTCTGGGCTATATGCATCAGGACGGAGTGCTGAAGCAGAATTATGAAACCTACAATTCCAATTTCCGTTACGACAGGTTCAACTACCGCAGCAATGTGGATGTGAACCTCACCAAGACGACCCTTCTCAAACTCAATATCGGAGGGCGCCTCGGCAACAGGATGGAGCCGAACAACGAGGACCTCTGGAGGACAGTGATGTGGTGCGTTCCTTTCTCCAGCCCGGGATTTGTGGACGGCAAGCTAATCCAGAACGGAGCCAATCCTTATATTCCGATAGGCGAAACCAAGTCTCCTTACGACTATTATTACAATTGGGGCTATTACACCAATACACAGAATGTACTGAATCTGGATCTTGCCCTCGAGCAGAATCTCGACTTTATCACCAAGGGGTTGAGCGTCAATCTCAAGGGTGCCTACAACACCACCCACAGCGTTACCGTGCTCCGCGCCCCTAGCGGAACGGACAGTACCTATATTCCTATCTATCTGGGCTCCATTACCCAGCCGGGAATGGATATTTCCGACCCTCGTTTTGACAATACGATAGTGTACCGTACCGAAGGGGTAAGCAATCTGGATGAACCTCTTACCTATACAGAGACCGGCTCCGGCCGTGCAAGAGACTGGTACCTGGTGGGCTCAGTCAACTATAGCCGTACTTTCGGAGACCACGCTGTGACCGGACTTCTTCTCTACAACCAGAGCAAGAAGTACTATCCTTCTTCCTACACTGACATCCCTACGGCCTATGTGGGCTATGTCGGAAGGGCAACCTATGCCTACAAGCAGAAATATATGATTGATTTCAATGCGGGCTACAACGGATCCGAAAACTTTGCACCAGGCAAGCGCTACGGTTTCTTCCCTTCCGTGTCAGCCGGTTGGGTGGTAAGTTCCGAGCCTTGGATGCGCTCTCTCAGGGCTGTGGATTTCCTCAAACTCAGGGCTTCCTACGGAATTGTGGGCAATGACAAATATTCCGGAGAGCGATTCCTCTATCTCGGAGGGTGGAACGGCAACCACAGTGCAGTGACCGACGGCTCCTGGGGAAGCTGGCAATTCGGGGTCGATCCGACAACGGGCATGCTCAGGGATGCTGTCGAAACCCGTCAGGGCAATGAAGATGTAACCTGGGAGAAAGCCTACAAGCAGAATTACGGACTTGACCTCAAGATGTTCGACAACAGGTTGAGTTTCACCGGAGATATCTTCTATGAGCATCGTACGGATATTCTTTCCAAACGCCTGACATCCCCGTCGGTAACAGACTATCAGCTGCCTCTGATGAATCTCGGAATCGTGGACAACTGGGGCTACGAACTCTCTCTCGGCTGGAAGGACACCCGTTCCATCCGTGATTTTGCATATTGGATTACGGCCAATATGTCCTATTCCAAGAACAAAATCATCTTTATGGACGAGGTCACTCCGAACGAGCCTTATATGGCTCAGACCGGTTTGTCTACCGGGCTGAACTACGGCTTGATTTTCGACCGTTTCTATCTTCCGTCGGACTTCGACGAGAACGGTGAACTGCTTAGGGATTCCGATGGCAAACTCCTGCTCCCGGAGCAGCCGGGAAGCAATCAGCCTGGAGACCCTCTCTACAAGGATTTGAACGAAGACGGCAGGATTGACGGCGATGACTGCACTTACTTCGGCTATTCGTCCCGTCCTGACTATGTCTTCGGACTTGTGGCCGGGCTCAGCTGGAAGGGCTTTTCGTTCTCTATGCAATGGACAGGCGCACTCCACGCTTCGCGCGTGCTTTCCGGAGAGTACCGCACTCCTTTCGGAACGCAGAACTCCCGAAGCCTGCTGACCTATCTTGCTGAAGGCAGATGGACGGAGGAGAATGCGGAGAACGCGCGTTTCCCCCGACTTACTTTTGTAAACAAAACCCAATATACCAGAGATTCCGACCTTTGGCTTATGGACGGTTCATACCTCAGGCTCAAGACAGCCGAACTCGCCTACACCCTCAAAGGGAATGCTCTCAAGAAGGTGGGTGTCTCTTCCTGCAAACTTTTCATCAGCGGCTACAACCTGCTTACCCTCTTCTCGGAGCTGGAGCAGTACGACATTGACCCTGAAGGAAATACCGGAGACGGCACCTACTCCTATCCGAACAACAGAATCTACAACTTCGGCATTAATATTACTTTCTGATGATGAAGAAGACAGTATTGATATCCCTGGTTAGCGTTTCAGTGCTCGCTGCTTCCTGCAGCGACCTGAAATTCGGCGATGCGTTCCTCGAAAAGGCTCCCGGCACAGATATGACTTTGGAGGAGATATTTTCTTCCAAGCTCTATGCTGAGCGGGAACTCATCGGAGCCTATGCTTCCCTGAGAACCTGTCTTACGGTTCACGCCAACAACGGAAACTACGAATTCCAGAACGGAGGCAACAAGATTGGCTGGGACAATCTCGACACTATGACCGACCTGATGCAGAGCCACTGCACCTGGGGCGGAGTCATCAAGACTTACTATTCGGGCACATACAGCGCCGAGTCCGAGAATGCCGGCTACGGCAAATTCGGCTTCTATCCTTATCAGGAAGGAGCCTGGACCGGCATCAGAAGGGCCTGGATTTTCATAAACAATGTGGATGCGGTTCCCGATATGACCGAACAGGAAAAGACTGTCCGCAAGGGCGAAGCCCGTATGATAGTTGCCCTGCAGATGCACGAGATGCTCCGTCATTTCGGAGGTGTGCCGATTCTGGACACTTATGCTACTCCGGAAACCGATATGTATGCGGACTATTCCCGCAAGACCGTGCAGCAGTGCGTGGATTTCATTGTGGACCTGTGCGATCAGGCTGCAGCCGAACTCCCTTGGACGGTGAGCGAAGCGGATAACGGAAGGATGACCGCAGCAGGAGCCCTTGCACTGAAGGCGCGGGTGCTTCAGCTCGCAGCCCGTCCGCTCTTCAACTCGGAAGAGCCATATCTTGAAGCACAGGAACCTACAACCGCAAATGTGGCTGCTGTCAAGGAGGACCCGAAGCTGATGACCTGGCTCGGTTCCTACAGCCAGGACCGCTGGCAGGCTGTCGCTGATGCCTGCGAGGCCTTCCTTGAGAAGAATGCCGTAGAGGGGGATCCTTACCGTCTGGTAATGCCGACAGGCACTGATGCAGAAAGCTACAGGCAGGCCTTCAGCGTATGCTATGCCGACAGGGAGTCTCCGGAAATCATTATCCACACCGGAAGAGCCATTCCGACCTACTACAACACCTATCACCGTATGTATTTCGGACTTACCGACCAGGGACAGGCAGGACGCGGCTACGGCGGTGGTTGTGTGACTCTGAACTTTGTGGATATGTTCACCAATACCGACGGAACACCTTCAGACTACAGGCAGTGGCTTGCTGACCACGGTCACGAGGGAACCCTCGGCAACAATCCATTTCTAGGCAAGGACCCTCGTCTGTATGAGACTGTGCTGATTGCAGGAGACCGCTACCGCACCCGCTGTGCAGAGACCTGGGTGGACGGTCAGGAGCACGGAAGCTCTGCCAACCCGAAATGCGCCACTGGTTTTATTATCAGAAAGTTCCTTTGGGACTACAATGACGAGTTCCTCAACAAGGCCACCAATTCGGCCTATATACGTCTTCCGGAAATCTACCTCATTTATGCGGAGGCTCTCAACGAACTGGGCCGCAGCGAAGAAGCTCTCGACTGGCTCAACAAGACCAGAGAGAGGGTTGGTCTACCTCAGATGACCCTTGCCACTGCGGCTTCCCTCCATCCTGCAGACGGTTTGCCGGACTATACTGATTGTGCGCTTAAGGGAGACAAATCCCTGCGCGAGGAGATATTGGACGAAAGGGCAAGGGAGTTCTGCTTCGAAGAGGTGCGCTGGTTTGACATCGCATTCTGGAAAAGGGAAGACATTATGCGCAAGAGCCTTTACGGCATCCAGATAAACATCAAGAGCGGCTCCTTCGAATCGGGAGACCTCGTACTCAGCTACTCCGACCCTAACCCTATGGACCAGAAGCGCTACTGGCAGGACCATTTCAGCCCGAAGTGGTACCTGAGCGCCCTGCCTTCAGATGAAATCAACAAGGGTTATGGCCTGGTACAGAATCCGGGATGGTAGAAAACGCAAAACCAAGGGAAAAGATGAAAAAGATTTTGACCAATATAATGCTTTTGCTGTGCGCTGCCACGGCTTTCGCCCAGGAGCGCAATCCCCTCAGGGACAGCCTTCTCTGCCTCGGGTATGACAAGGCGGTCAGTGCGGATTATTCAACCGTCAGTGCAGCAAGCCTCAGCTCTGATGCAATGCAGATAACCCACGGCAGGCAGGCGCTTTCCGGACTAGCCGGGCTGCTACCGGGGGTCAATATCACCAGTTCCGGCAATCTGCCGGACAACGGACAGGCCGTTTATGTCAGAGGGCGCGGTTCGTTCAGCGGCAACAGCGTGATGTTTATAGTTGACGGAATAGAGAGGAATCCCTCCTTCATCAGCGCAGAGGAGGTGGAGAATATTACCGTTCTCAAAGATGCCGCCGCCATTGCAATCTATGGCAACAGGGGAGCGGATGGTGTGATAGTCATCAGCACCAAAAAGGGACGCACTCCGGGGATGAAGATTGGGGCCGACTATAGCCTTGGCGTGTCCACTCCATTTGCAATGCCTCAGATGGCCGATGGACTTACCTACGCCAACGCAGTCAACGAAGCTCTTGCCAATGACGGTCTTGCAGCGCGATACACTGATGCGGACCTCAGGGCAATAGCTCAGGGCAGCCCGCTCTTCCCGAGTGTGGACTGGCAGAGCCAGGTGCTCCGCAAGACTGCCTTCACACACGATTTCAACCTCACGCTCGAAGGCAATGAGAGGCGTTTCCGTTATTTCGTCTATGCCAACTACAACGGCTACGATGGACTCTTCAACAATACCGGGATGAATGAAGGCTACAGCACCCAGTACCAGAATTCCTGTCTGAAACTCCGCACCAACCTGGAAGCCGAAATGACCAGGACTACCAAGATACGCATCAATATGATGGGGCGTCTGTCGCAGACCCAGCAGCCTTATGCCGGAACCTATGTGTCCGACATCTATACAACCCCCGCGATTGCCGTCCCACTCATGACAGAGGACGGGGTTTGGGCCCGCAGTGAGCTGTTCGGCAATCCTCTTGCCAAATATACCCAGCAGGGATACTCCGTTGCGGTTCAGAGAACTCTGCTTGCCGACCTTTCCGTTGTTCAGGACTTGTCGATGCTCACAGAAGGCCTCAGTCTTACCCTCAAGGGTGCCTTCGACAACAGCGCTGTCATCAACGAGTCCAGAAGCAAGACTTACAAATACGCCAAGCTTGCCTACGGCAGGGATGAAAACGGTGATGTGGAAAGGCTGGAATGGTCCGAATACGGCAACTACACGGACCTTTCGTTCTCATCTTCACTTGCCGGGGGAAGCAATGTGAACAACAATTTCTCCGTCACTGCAATGCTGGATTACGACAGGACTTTCGGCAAACACGGCGTGGGCCTGTCCCTGATAGCTTCTGCCGACAGATGGAAAAACAGAGGCAAGGGCAATGTCTATTCCTACATCGATTACATAGTCCGGGCATCTTACGACTATGACCACAGGTATCTGCTGGACCTGGTGGGAACATATTCCGGAAGCGCTTTTCTGGAGAAGGGAAAGAAGTTCCGTTTCTACCCTGCCGTTTCTGCTGCCTGGATTGCTTCCAATGAGGATTTTCTCAGCGATGCCGCTTCGCTCAATCTACTCAAACTGCGAGCAAGCTGGGGAGTCTGCGGTTACGACGCGCGCCTTGGCTACGGTCTCGACACTCCGAACAACAGCGCCGGAGCAGGTTTCATTGCAATGATAGGATCTTCCGAGCCGGGAATGATGCAGGGCTCCTATCCTTCCTATGGCGCGCTCCCTGAAACCGACTACAAAGCCAATCTGGGCTTGGATATAAGGGCCTTCGGAGGCCTTGAAATCAGCGCAGACCTCTTCCGCAACCATCGCAAGCACATCAAGGTTTCATCTTCCGGAGTCTATTCCTCCCTTCTTGGTGTGGGAGCACCTTACATTTTCAACGGGGAGACCTTGAACTGGGGCGGTGAGCTTTCCGTCAGCTGGAGCAAACAGCTTGGCGACTGGTTCTGGCATCTGGGAGGAACCTTTTCCTATACCAAGGACAAAATCCTTGAAATGGGAGAAGAATACCATCCTTACGAATACCAGTACCGCACGGGCCATTCCATCACTTCTCTGGTCCTCTACCGCAGCGACGGCCTTTACGGCACTGATGACTTCGACTCTCAAGGCAATCTCTTGCCGTCCTACCCTCAGAGTACCCTTGACGGCAAGGCTCTGCAGCCTGGTGATGTGCGCTACAAGGATTTGAACGACGACGGAGTCATCGATGTCAATGACAAGATGTATGTGGAAGAATACCACAGCCTGCCTTCGGCAGTCTATGGATTGCAGCTGGGCGCAAAATGGAAGGGCTTCGGTGTTGAGGCGACCTTTGACGGTCGCATTGGGCAGAGTGTGCAGCTGACAGCCAGTTCAGTCTATTGGCCGCTTTACAACGATGATAAAAACATCTCGATGCATTACTACCGGAACAGGTGGACTCCGGACAATCAGGATGCGCGTTATCCCCGCCTCACGACCTTGAGCAACGCCAACAATTATCAGGGAGGCAGCGACTTTTGGGTTGAGAGGGCAGACTGGTTCAAGCTCCGTTCCCTGTATCTGTATTACTCACTGCGCAACGAGGCTCTGATGCGGGCAAGGTTCCGTGAGCTGACTTTCTTCGTGCGCGGACTGAATCTCTTCTCGATTGACCGTATCAAAATCTTCGACCCGGAGTCCATAAGCTTGGGCTATCCGTCTGTGAGAACGGTCTCTTTGGGAGTTAAATGTACGTTCTAAAAAGCAGGAAAGATGAATCACAGACTAAACAGAATAATAACGGGCTCAGTTGCCCTTGTATGCCTGGTTTCGTGCAATTTCCTCGACCAGAGCGAAAATACCTATCAGACTACCGAATACCAGTTCAGCAGTTTCGATAATGTGAAAAGGGTGTGCTCTCATGTGTACAGCTATCTGGATGTGGACACCGAGTGGCTGTGGAGCACGATGAGCTGCGCTACGGATGATGCGATGTATGCTTGGGAGAGCAACGGCATCAAGACCTACTACAACGGCACCTGGAGCCCCCGCAACACGATAAACGACCGTTTCTCCCACTACTATGCGGGTATTGCCCAGGCGAACTATTTCCTTGAGAATGCTCCTGACGATTTCCCTGAGACCCAGTATCTGCAGGACTATAAGGACAGGATGCAGCAGCTGCGGAACTTCCCTAATGAAGTGAGGTTCCTTCGGGCCTGGTATCATTTCGAGCTGATGCGCCGCTACGGGGACATAGTCATTATGGACCACAGCACCACACCTTCCGAGGTGAATTCCCTCGTCCCGTCCGATTTCCATACCGTGACGGAGTGGATAGTCGGCGAGCTGGACGATATCATCCCGCAGCTTCCTGTCAGCTATGCCGAATTCGTGACCGGACGCACCAACAGGGTGACAAGAGGGGCGGCAATGGCTTTCAAGGCCAAGGTGCTCCTATACGATGCCAGCCCTCTGCATAACCCCGAGGGTGACAGGGAGCGTTACCGCAAGGCTGCCGAGGCTGCAAAACAGGTAATTGACAGCGGCTGGTATTCCCTCGTGAGTGAGCAGAAAATCAATAACTTCAATGCCAAGGGCTATATCTTCGGGCTTATCCGCAGCGCAAGCAACGGCCTTGAAAGTGCCAATTTCCCCATTGGCGTGGAAGGTGGCAATTCCGGCACCTGTCCTTCGCAGAATCTGGCGGAAGCCTTCGACCTGCTCGACGGCACTCCTTTCGATTGGGATAACCCGGAGCACAGAGCCATTGCCCTTGACCCTTCCAAGAGGGATCCGCGCTTCAGCGAGACCTTCTATCTCAACGGTTCACTCTTCAAGGGAACGCCTCTTGAGATGTGGGAAGGAGGACAGAATGCCCAGCCTAAGACCGGAGCGACTCCGACATCCTACTATCTCAAAAAGAATCTTATTGAGGAAACATCCTTCGTTACCGGCAATTCCATTTCATATCCCCATATCTATCCTATCATCCGTTATGCGGAGATGTATCTGATTTATGCTGAGGCTCTCTACCTTGCTACGGGAGATGCTTCGTTCAAGGGCAGTCTGGGTGGGGTGAACTACAGCCTCTCTCCTCTGGAAGCTCTCAATGCAGTGCGTGAGAGGGCGGGAGTCGGCCCAATCCTGCAGACTTCCAATTTCCTCGCTGCGGTGCAGAAGGAAAACCGTGTGGAATTTGCCTTCGAGAATCACCGTTTCTGGGACATCAGGCGCTGGAAACTCCAATGCGGGGACACTGAAATCTATGGACTCAAGATAGTCAAGGATGCGCGGATCGGAGAAATCAGCTACACCAAACAGCTTGTCCAGACAAGAGTCTGGGAGGACAAGTACTACCTCTACCCTTATTCGGATGCCGAAAGATACAAGAATCCTAATCTCCAGGTCAATCCTGGTTGGTAGATAACTCAATTCAATCATATTAACTAATTCCTATCATTATGAGAACCAAACAATTCTTCTTGAGCGCTCTTTGCGTTATGACGCTCGGAATGCTCGCTTCCTGCAACAAGCAGAATCCGGAGCCAACCCCAGGCAAAGATCCGGAACCTACTTATGCAGACAAACCGTTCGAAACCGTTTCTCTTGAGGCAGACGGAGAGACAGTCGAAGGTGTTGTGAAAGACCTTTCCATTACTTTCAAGTTCGAGAAGGCCGAGAACTTCACCCAGGCCAAACTCATCCTTACCGTCAATGAAGGATGGGCACTGGTTTATCCTACCGACCCTGACAACTACGATGTCAGCTCAGATCCTGACCTCTATTTCACAGACCCTGAAGGCAAGAAGCACCACTACGCCGTTACCATCACTTCCAATGCCCTTCCTATCGTGGACGGCAGCAAGGTCAGTGTTGAGGGCGGCTACGCCATCAGCTACAATGTTGTTGACAAGTCCTTTGTCATCACATACCAGGAGGGAATGGACCGCAGCAAGGTGACCCTCGTATTCGGTGAGGGTGCCCTGATGGAGGGAGCAGAGGTTGTCAACCCTACTCTCGACCTTTCAGAGGGCCCGGCAGAACTCGTCATCAAGACTGGCGCAACCGAAAAGAGCTTCCCTGTAAGCATTGACTACAGCGCAGTCCTCGGTGACTTCAAGGCTTGGGGATTTGACGAGATTACAACAGAAGAGCAGAAGGCAAAGATTCCTTCACTGACCGTTCTCAACTCTCTCAGCCTCAAGAAGCAGGTCCCTCAGTTCAATACCGGCAAAGAGACCCAGTCCTGGTGGGACAACTCAAGCTATGAGGACCAGATTGCCAAGATGGGTCTTCTCGGAGATTATGCTGCAGACAGGGAAATGATTGATATGGCCGAGTGCGATTTCACCATCGTAACCTTCAACGAGCGTGATTTCAAGGGCAAGATTATCTCTGATGCCGAGGCTGTAAAGTCAGGAAAGGCAGCCGAGAGTGTAAGTTCTCTCATTACTATGAGCGGGTGCCCTGCAACCTGGACCTGCTGGGTCAAGTCCGAGGGAACCATAGTTTCCTGGGAGTCAGCTTCCTGGTGGGAAGGCGTAAAGGCAAAGGGAACCTCACACGGCCTTTGCTTCGGCTTTGACGGTGACGGCAAGCTTGCCATCAAGCACATTGTCCCTGAGGCCAATATCTTCCACGCATTCAGCGATTTCCGCAAGGCTTCCGACTTCGGCTTCAACTACAACGAGCGTCTCACTGACGACAACTTCGCGCCTTTCCGCAACGACTTCACCCTTACGGGAGAAGACTGGGCTGTCACCGGCTGCGCATACTTCACTCCTGCTCTCGTAGTTGACGGCTACAAGGTGCGCTTTGCTGATGTTATGGCAAACAACGGAGATACCGAGGTTGTTGGCCAGGGCTTCAACGGCACCAGGACACGCTGCTACATCGGCCGTACCATCGACAATAAGATTGGTCTTGCCACCATCAATGTCAAGAAGATGAACATAATGCAGGGTGCTTATGTGCTCGCAGATCTTGGCTGGACCGATGTTTACTATGTGGGCGGAGACAACTGGCAGTCTGATTCCTTCCAGCCGACCATCGTTATCGACGGTAAGGTAGTCAGCGGTCAGGAAGGTCAGATGGCCAAGTATGTAATCGCATTCGACGCAAAATAATATGCTCAACGGCAACTCATATCGGACTTTGCTTGCGGCAGTCAGCCTGGCCTTTGTGCTGACTGCCTGCAGGCGGCCTGAACCGGACCCCGGTCCGCAGGTTCAGGACGGCAGCAGGATTGAAATTGTCCTTCCTCAGGAGGCGTCCTCCCTGAGCTATGTGCTCTACTCCTTCACCGGAGAAGAATGCATTTCTTTCGCAGAAGGGGAGTATCCTCAGGCTATAGAAGCTGAAAATTTCGGGGAGAGACTCGTCGTGCTGGCAACTCAATGTCCGGATGAGCTTGCTTTTGGAGCCAAAACGGAGGGGCTTCCCCTCTCTACCTATTATTTCTACCCCAAGGACACAGCCTCGGATTTGCCGAGGCTGTGGTCCTGGGAGGGAAATACCCAGGACGCCCTTTCTTCCAAGCTGGAACTTAAGCCATACACTCCATCCATCGAATTGAAGCTCGTCGGAGCTCCGGAAGAGCTTGTCAGTGCGAAGGTGGATATTGAAGGCCTTGCCCGCCGCATTTCTCTCTTCGACCTGTCTGCTTTGGAGCAGAGCGGCAGCTGGAGCAGGAGTTTCACCCTTACGCCAGATGAGCAGGGGCAGAGCGCTTTGCTTATGCCTATGCTTGCATCAGGCGAGTGGGAGCTTGCAATTGAGCTGAACATTGCAGGCCTTGACCTGCAGAAGATTAAGCTCCCCGTCAGCAAGCCAATTGCAGCCGGCACTCAGGCAACCCTCGAACTGGATTTCTCCCAGTACTCGGGCAAGGGCAGTATGCTCGCCCGTTTCAGCCTTGTCGGCGCTTCGGAATCTGTCCCGTCTGTATGGATTAAGAATCATACGATCAAGGAGGTGCTTCAGCCGAACACCCACTATAGTGTGGCTGTGTTGCAGGATGACGGCAGCTGGAAGGATGCCTATGTGCACGATGCCCTTGTCTCGGATGCTCCCAACCATCATCCGCAGATATGGAATGACTGGAACAATTCCAAAGAGCTCAGGGACACCGCCAGCTTTGTCAATTTCACGGATCCTTTCGATACTCCTGTCACCATAAGGGTAACAAAGCTCAGCGGCAGTTACTCCGAAGTGACGGTCCGCCCGACGCAGTACGGCATTGAAGCCAGGCACATAGACAACCGCACCATAGAGCTTACCATCCCGACATACGCTCAGCGCAAACTCTCTGTCGAATACGATGGAGACCGTTTCCACAATCTTATGGTGCTTCCGGAAAGACCGGATGCCGATAAGCCTAATCCTTCGGACCCCAATGTGATATACTACGGCCCGGGCGTCTGGAATCCGGAGTGGATAAGCCTCAGGGACAACCAGACCCTCTATATTGATGAAGGAGCAGTGGTATATGCGAAAGTCAACTCCATAGGCAACGGCACCGCCATCAAAGGCAGGGGCGTGCTCTCTGGTGCCAGACTTGCCCATACCGGAGACCGCTATGCCAGCGGTTACCAGCTGATAGAAACCAATGCCGACAAAGCTGTCACCAGGCAGGGATTCACGGTAGAGGGCATCACGGTGGTCGATTCGCCTAGCTGGACTTTCTCCATCTACCGCACCAACGATGTGAGGATAGAGAACACCAACATCATCTGCTGGATACTCAACGGAGACGGCATAGACCTCTGCTCTGTGGACGGAGCCCTGGTCAAGGGCTGTTTCATCAGGACCTATGATGATTGCATCACTCTGAAAGTCAATCATCTCTCACTTGACGATACGAAAAACATCAGGATAGAAGACAACCTTATCTGGGCCGACTATGCCGGAGGTATAGTGGTAGGCCCCGAAAGCGGCACCCAGGGAGGCGGGCGCATCCACAATGTCGAGGTCAGCGGCTGCACCGTACTGGACTATCCTACCCTCAACAAAGATTACCTCAACGATGACAGGGGCGGCCTTTGCATCAGCCAATACCCGTCCGGAGGCACTACCTCCGGAGTCATCTCGGACATCAGCTTCCACGATATAGTCATTGACAATATCAGGAAGGACGGCAGACCTATTTCCGTGTGGCAGAAGCCGCAGCAGGGAGGCTGCCTTATGGAGCGCATCAGTTTCTCCGACATTGCCATCATCTCACAGCAGGGATGCGGCATTTCCACGGTTGTCTCCAACGGAAACACCATCAAAGATTTGACATTCAGCAATGTGACTTACAACGGCACATTGATACAGGATAGCTCCCAATGGCTGATTGAGGGCGATGATATAGACATAAGTTATTGAGAATGACCACAATAAAGAAAACATTGCGCTTTGCTGCCGCTCTGCTCTGCTGCGCGCTGTCGGGCTGTACTCCCGAGCCGGAGGCTCTATCCGTAGTACCTCAGCCTTCGCAGGTCAGCCTTCGCGGCGGATGGTATCGCGTGGACAGCACCGCTTTCCGCCACAATCCTTCGGAGTACATCCTCTGGAAAACCGACGGCAGCATCCCGGAGGAGGGCTACATCCTGGAAGTGGACCGGAAAGGAATCAGAGTGACATCCTCCGGCAGCAGGGGGGCTTTCTACGCTCAGCAGACCCTGCTTCAGATGCTGTCTGCCAAGGGTATTCCTTGCGGTACCATAGCTGATGCCCCGCGATTCCCTTACCGCGGCCTGATGGTCGATGTCTCAAGACACTTCTTCTCGAAGGAGGAGATATTCCGCCTGCTCGATGCGATGGCAGCCTACAAGATGAACTATTTTCATCTGCATCTGACTGACAACGGCGGATGGAGAATACAGCTTGACCGCTATCCCGAACTGACCCGCAAAGGCGCCTTCCGCACCGGGAAAAGCTGGATAGAATGGTGGGACAAGCAGGACAAGCGCTACCTTGACGAGGGTACGCCGGGCGCTTACGGCGGATATTTCACCAAAGATGAGCTGCGCGAGATAGTAGCCTATGCTGCCGAGAGGCACATAGAAGTGATTCCCGAGGTCGAGTTCCCGGCCCATTCCGATGCCGTTTTCATCTCCCATCCCGAGCTGTGCTGCCGGGGAAAGGCTTACAGTTCGGGCGAATACTGCGCCGGCAATCCGCAGACCTATGAGTTCTTCTTCAATGTATTGGACGAGATAATGGAGGTCTTCCCCTCACGCTATATCCATATCGGAGGCGATGAGGCCCGCAAGAAAGAATGGCCGGAATGCCCGAAGTGCCGTGCCCTGATGCAAAGGGAAGGGATTGAGGATTATGATGAACTTCAATGCTATATGGTGGACAGGGTGGAGGACTACCTCCGCTCCAAGGGCAAGGTGATGTGCGGATGGGACGAGATATCCAAAAATGAGCTGGACTCTGAGGCAATAGTCTTTTCCTACCGCGGTCAGGAGTACACCTCCCACGCTGCCAACAAGGGGCAGAAGGTGATTTTTACACCGGGTGCTGCGCTTTATTTCGACTGGTATCAGGATACTCCACAGACCCAGCCGAGGGCTATGGTAGGCTATTCTCCAATCCGCAAGACCTACCTTATGGAGCCTGTTGCCGACACTCCTGAGAAAGCCCTTGCCAATGAGCAATACATACTCGGGCACAGGATAGATGAGCCTGTGGAATGGATTAGGGGAGAGCAGGCCGCCGGCTGCGTGCTCGGAGTGCAGGGCTGCGCCTGGAGCGAATTCATAGACGATTGTCCTCATCTGGAATATATGGTCCTGCCCCGCCTTCTCGCTGTTGCGGAGATGGGATGGACCCCGGCATCGGGCCGCGACTGGGATGATTTCAAACGCAGGCTCAGCGTCCGAGTGCCGGCGCTCCGTGCTGCAGGCCTGAACTGTTACACCCTTTCGGACAGAGTTGATATCAGCAGCGTCATTTCCGAAGGGAAGGCTGTGGTCAGCTTCGATTGCGAAAAATACCCGTCGGAACTCAGATATACTCTCGACGGCAGCACACCTGACTCCAATTCCACCCTCTACACGGCTCCTTTCGAGCTTGCTGAGCCTGCCGAGGTGAAGGTTTCCCGTTTCGAAGGTGGAGTGCCGGCAGAAACCGACTCCCTGTGGGTAGGCACAAAGGAGGCCGTGACAGAGTACTACCCTTACGTTGAACCTGACCACTGGAAATCTTTATGAAAAGGCTGCTTATTATGATTGCGGGGCTGCTGTGCTGCGCTCCGGTTTTTGCCCGCACTGCGACTTACAGGCTTGAGGCGGACTACGGCTCCGGTTTTGTTTCCGTTCCTGTCCACAAGGCTTTATGCTCGGATTCAGCATCCCATCACGGAGAAATATGGAACGATTGGGACAATTCCAAGGGCCTTCGCGACACTATGTCCATTGCTCTGCTCCAGACGCCCCGCTTCCCGCTGCGCATCAGACTCTGGCGGGACGAGGCATTCAGTTCCGTGTGTGTACGCCCGACTCCGTACGGGATTGAAGCCCACAAACTCAACTCTCACTGCGTGGAGTTCAGCATAGACAGCTACTCCCACAGAAAACTCTCGGTGGAGTTTGACGATGACCGTGCAACCAATCTCTTCATAGTCTGCAACTTCCCGGATGACGACAAACCGTCCCCGGACGACCCTTCGGTGCTGTATTTCGGCCCGGGCGAACACAATGTGGGCAAGATATGCCTTCAGGAAGGACAAACCCTCTATGTTGACTATGGCGCTGTGCTATATTCGGCCATAGAGGTACAGGGCAACAACTGCCGCATTGCGGGGCAGGGCATAATCAGCGGAGCTAAGCTTCCTCACACGGGAACCCGTTGGGCCAGCGGCGAACTGCTCATAGAATGCAACAAAACCAGGGCAGCCGGCAGACACAATCTGGTAATTGAGGATGTCACCATCCTGGATTCTCCTAGCTGGACCGTTTCGGTTTACAATATGTCCGATGTAAGGATTGAAAACATCAATCTTGTCAACTGGATACTCAACGGAGACGGCATCGATGTGGTCTGCTCCAGCGATGTTCTCGTCAAAGACTGCCTGCTGCGATGCTATGATGACTGCATCACCCTCAAGGTAAGGCATAACGCAAGGCCAATTGCTGATTTGTGCAATGTGCGCATAGAAGGCTGCCTGATTTGGGCAGACTTCGCAAGGGGCATAGTAATCGGCCCTGAGGCGGGCAATGAGTCCGTAAGCGCGGCCCATATTTCAGACTGTCTGGTGAAATCCTGCATCTTCCTCGAACACAATACCATAGTGCAGGAAGACGATGTTCGCGGAGCCTTTGCCATCCATCAGGTAGCATCACCCGATTGGCAAAAGGGGCGTCCCGGCCTGATAAGCTCCATAACGGCGGAGGACCTGTATTTCGACCATATGCGTCCTTGCTCCAGAGCCATAGTGATTGCTCAGGACGAGCATTCCTCTCCTGCCTGTGAAATGAAGGACATCACCATACGCAATGTCAGGATAGAAGACGACGGCACGGCACCTTCCGTGCTGGAAATCAAGCCTTACCACAATTCGATGAAGAATCTCGAACTCGAAAACATAAGCCGTAACGGCAGTCGCATCGTCACTGCCGCCATACCTGAAGATGATAGGATGGAGAGCAGGATAGACTCCATTCTCAACAGCCTTACTCTGGAGGAAAAGATAGGCCAGATGACCCAGCTGACCGTTGGAGTGCTGATGGACAGGGAAAGGGAACACCTCATCCCTGAGCTGATGGATACCGTATTCCGCAAATACAAGGTCGGCTCCATACTCAATGTAATCGGCAACAGCGCTCCTCCTAAGGAGAAATATATCTCCGTGATACGCGAAATCCAGCGCAAGTCCCTTGAGGAGACAGGCATACCTTGCCTCTACGGCCTTGACCAGATTCACGGCGCGTCCTATATCGACGGGGCCACACTCTTCCCTCAGGAAATCAACCTTGCCGCCAGTTTCGAACGCGACTTTGCTTTCAATATGGGGCGTGTCTGTGCCTATGAGACCCGTGCAGCCCTTGTTCCCTGGACTTTCGCTCCGGTGATGGACCTCGGCCGTGAGCCACTCTGGCCTCGTATGTGGGAGAGTTTCGGCGAGGACAGCTACCTCAATGCCGAACTCGGGAAAGCAGCTGTGCACGGCCTTCAGGGCGACGACCCAGGCAAGGTGGACAGCCTCCACATCGCTGCCTGCATCAAGCACTATATGGCCTATGGAGTGCCTGTGTCCGGCCAGGACAGAACTCCTTCCAAGGTCTCCGATGCCGAGTTGAGGGAAAAATATTTCGAGCCCTTCAAGCAATGCATACGCGAGGGAGCCCTTTCGCTGATGGTCAATTCCTCTTCCAACAACGGTATCCCTTTCCACGCCAACAGGGAGCTGCTCACGGTCTGGCTCAAGGAGAATCTGAACTGGGACGGAATGATAGTCACCGACTGGAACGACATAAACAACCTGTACTACCGTGACCGTGTGGCAACAAGCGAAAAGGACGCAGTCCGTATCGCCATCAATGCCGGAATTGATATGGCAATGGTTCCTTCCACCTGGAAGTTCTGCATAGACCTGAAGGAACTGGTCGAGGAGGGAGCTGTTCCTATGGAAAGGATAGATGATGCGGTGCGCCGCGTGCTGCGCCTGAAGATGCGCCTCGGGCTCTTCGAACACCCGGTCTGGGATACGGATTCCTACACGCAATTTGCTTCAGAAGAGTTCAGCGGACAGGCCTATAGCGCAGCTCTTGAGAGTGAAGTCCTGCTCAAAAACGATGGCGTTCTTCCGCTGCGGGAGGGTCAGAGGATACTCGTATGCGGTCCCAACGCCCATTCTATGCGCTGCATCAACGGCGGTTGGTCCTACACCTGGCAGGGCGACGGGGCGTCCCGCCAGTCCGAACCGTACCACACGATTCTGGAAGCCCTGCAAAGCAGGTTCCCCGGCAAGGTTAGCTATTGTCCGGGTGTGGAATATGCCCCGGAAAACGGGGATAACTGGTATGAGGAGAAGCCTGCAGACTTCAAGGCTCTGCGCAAGGCAGCCGCAAAGTGCGATGTCATCGTAGCCTGCATAGGAGAGCAGAGCTATTGTGAAACACCGGGCAACTGGAAGGACCTCAACCTGTCCGCTCAGCAGCAGGAAATGCTCAAAGTGCTTGCCCGCAGCGGTAAACCTGTAGTGATAGCCTACAGCGGAGGCCGTCCGCGCGTGGTAAGGGAGCTTGAGCCTCTCGCTTCCGCCTTCGTGGCTATGATGCTGCCCGGCAACTATGGAGCCGATGCCTTCGCAGCCCTTGTCAGCGGGGACGAAACCTTCAGCGCACGCCTTCCTTTCACCTGGCCGAAGTACCCTGCCGGCTATGCGCCTTACGATTACAAAGTGTCGGAAAATGTGGCCACTATGGAGGGAGAATACAACTACGACGCCCGGATGGATGCCCAATGGCAATTCGGTGACGGTCTCAGTTATACCACATTCGAATATTCCGATTTGCGCTGCTCCCGAAGCTCTTTCGGTCCGGACGACCTGCTGGAGTTCAGGGTGAGGGTCACCAATACCGGCTCTGTGGACGGCAAAGAAGCGGTGCTGCTCTTTTCGAGCGATATGTACGCCTCCGAAGTGCCGGATGTGCGCAGGCTAAGGGCCTTCGACAAGATTTCCCTCAAGGCAGGGGAGAGCAAAGAGGTGGTTTTCAAAGTGAAAGCCTCCGACCTGGCTTTTGTCGGCAGAGATGGCAGATGGAGACTGGAGAAAGGTGATTTCAGACTAAGTTGCGGTTCACAAAATATAGTTGTAACTTGCATATCGGACAGGATTTGGGATGAACCTGACCTGTTGTAGTTATGAAAAGGAACCACATACTGATTCTGCTTGCCTTTATGCTCATTGCCCCTGCTGCACGGACGCAGGACGGGGCCGGCTTCCGTTTCGGACAGCCATATTACAGCCATCTTTTCATCGACACCGTTTACAAAGACAGCGACCCCTACATCCCCTGCCAGAGCGTCTATGATGTCAGGCTTGCCGCAAGGCTGGGTTTCCGCTATGTCGAAGCCAATCTCCACGCTACTGCGACCCCGGGCAAGTACCTTGTCATCCACGGTTACCGGGGCACCCTTGGCTACCAGATTGAGGATCTTGAAGGCAATTTCGCTCCTGATGTGGTCATTTCCGAAACACCCTACGACACCCTCAGGACCAAATACCGCTACCGTTCTTCCAATCCGCGCTACCGCACCCCTATTAGTTCTCTGGAAGAGTTTCTCTACGAGTGCCGCAGCTGCGGGGTGGCTCCGCTCATCCAGTATGTCGATGAATGCTCCCTTTCCATCATACGAAGCATAATGGGGGATGACTACATACTCTACTGCGGCCGCAGGGACCTGGGCCACAAGGGTATGATTATGGAATACAAAACCATAGGCTCCGTGGAAGGTGTAATTGAGCATTGCCGCCGGACAGGAGCCCCGTATATGTACTGTATGGGCAATGTCAGCGATTTTACCGACGAACAGCTGCGGCAGATTGTTGCGGGAGTACACTCCCTTGGCTGCGATATCGGATTTGCCGGCTGCTACGAAGATCCACGGACTTCCGTGCGGCTCTTCTCCCTCGGCTTCGATTTCAGTGCCTCCGGCTGGGATATCAACGAGATTCGTTGCGGCAACCTCTGCAATATCTGCATAGAGCCGACAATGCATCTGGAGCAGGGACAAACTCTTGAGACCGGCATCCCCGAACTGCCCGCCCATTTCCTTTCGGGGGCGAGCCTTCGTATCGCTTTCGATGGTACCTTGCACATCAGGATCGGCAGCCATATCGATGCCGACTTCACCAGTGACGGGACCAATTCCATACATCTCAGCAGCTATTTTCTCAATGAACAGCCCGATGTGCATATTACCGCCGTCACCGGCACCACAATAAGCTATTTCACCTTCAAAGCCTCCGAATTCTAGATATGACACCCTCCCCTAGAAATACTTCCTGTCCCTTCTTACGAGGGCGACGAAGATGAAGAGCATTACGGTGAAGGAGAGCATTGACGAGCCGCCGTAGCTGATGAAAGGCAGAGGGATGCCAATCACAGGCATCAGGCCTATGGTCATACCCACATTAATCATCAGATGCATAAAGAAACACCCTGCGAGGCAATATCCGTAAATCCGGGTGAACGGCTCGCGGGATGCTTCCGCATCGTGCAGTATCCTCCAGATAAGAAATGCAAACAGCAGAATCAGTGCGGCGCAGCCCAGGAAGCCGAACTCTTCGCCCACAGTGCAGAAAATGAAATCCGTACACTGCTCGGGCACAAAGCCGTAGGAGGTCTGGGTCCCCTGAAGGAACCCCTTGCCGCTTAGGCCCCCGGAGCCAATCGCAATCATCGACTGGTTGACATTGTAGCCAGCCCCCATCTTGTCCTCGGTAATCCCCAGCAGCACCTCAATACGGCTCCTCTGGTGCGGACGAAGCACATTGTTGAAAACAAAATTGGTCGAGAAGATATAGACCACCCCGACTACCGCAAGCAGCGCGGTCACAATCCACAGGTTCCTTCTCGCCACAAAACTCCGGGACCCGTGTATCCGGCAAAACAGGAAATATGCCAGCAGCATCACCGTCAGCAGCACCCCGGCCACCCACAGCGGCCATCGTATTGCCGCAATAAAGAGCACAATCGCTGCCCCGATCAGGGCCAGCCACCATCCCGACATACCCTCGCGGTACAGCACGAAAGCATAGCTCATATACACCAGCAGAGTGCCCGTTTCGCCCTGAGCCAGGATAATCACAGCAGGTATTCCCACAATGGCTGCCAGCGCCAGTATATCCTTGAAACGCTTAATCTTGAAGCCGGGCGCGCGCATATAGTGCGCCAGCACCAGGGAAGTGGTAATCTTCGACAGCTCAGACGGTTGGAACGCCACCGGCCCCAGACGGAACCAGGACTTCGAGCCGTTGATTTCCGAGCCGAAGACAATCACCGCCACCAGCAGCACCGCCACCAGAATGTAGGCAGGGGTACACAGCACCTCCCAAACGTGAGGCTTAATCACAAAGGTAATAAGCAGCGCCGCCCCCATAGAAATCCCAATCCACATCAGCTGCTTGACATAGCGTGCACCCGGATTGAAGCCCTCGCCGCCTTCAGCTCCCTGCGAAGCGGAGTATATGCACAGCACCCCCGTAAGCACCAGCGCAAGCCAGCTTACTATCAGGGCCCAGTCGAGGCTGCGGGCCACACCTCTGTCACTGCGGAGCGGGGTCATTGCGTCTTCTTCTCCTTTTTCTGAACATTCATAAGGTTGGCCTCCATAGCGCGGCTCTCCACCCACTTGCGGCTCTCGTCTATTTCTCCGTTGAGATATTTCTCCGCCAGCAGGGAAGCAATAGGGCAGGCCCAGGTGCCTCCGAAGCCCGCATTCTCGATATAGGCCGCCACCGCAATCTGAGGGTTCTCGCGCGGGGCAAAGCAGATGAACACCGAATGGTCAGCACCGTGCGGGTTTTCCGCCGTTCCCGTCTTTCCGCAAACCTCCACTCCCGGGATACGGGCCATAGTGCCCGTCGCCCCGTCCTGCACCGTGCCGTTCACCGCCATCGACATTCCCTTCACCGCTTTCTCGAAATGCTTCGCGTCCACCTGGGTGTAATGCTTCTGCCGGTATTTGTCGTCAATGGTCAGGTCCTCGGAATCCTTGATGATATGGGGTGTAATGTACCAGCCGCGGTTCGCGATGGTAGCGCAGAGGTTAGCAATCTGAAGCGGGGTGCAGAGCAGCTCGCCCTGACCTATGGACAGGGACACCACCGAAGTGAAACGCCAATGGTTCTTGCCGTAAATCTTGTCATAGCGCGAAGACTTCGGCACCGAGCCTCCCAGCTCTCCCGGATAGTCCAGCCCCAGCGGGCTTCCGAAGCCGAAACTGCGCACATACTGCTCCCAGCGGTCATAGGCCTCCTTCGTGGACGAATAGGCCGGGTTCTCCAGGATGGACTTGAACACATAGCAGAAATAGGCATTGCACGAAGTCATCACCGCGTGGTCGAAATCCAGCGGGGACTTGTGGGCGTGGCAGCCAAGTTTGCGGTTGGAAGAGTATTGATAGCCCTTGCTGCAGGGATATTTCATCCAAGGCTCCAGCACCCCTTCCTGCATACCTATCAGGCCGTTCACCAGCTTGAACACCGAGCCCGGAGGATAGGACGCCTGCACCGGACGGTTGAACATAGGCTTGTCCGGGTTCGCTGCCAGTTCGGCATAGTTCTTTCCCATATCCGAAAGCACATCCACATCTATTCCCGGGCTTGTGACCATAGCCAGGATTTCTCCCGTCGAAGGCTCAATTGCTATCAGGGAGCCCTTCTTGTTCTGCATCAGCTGCTGCCCGTACTGCTGCAAATGTGCATCGATGGTGGTTGTGATATCCTTGCCCGGCACTGCCAGCAAATCGTCCTCCCCGTCGTTGTAGCTGGTCAGCACGCGGTTGCGCGAGTCGCGAAGGTAGATGTGGTAGCCCTTGCTGCCGCGAAGGTCCTCCTCGCGTGCCGCTTCCAGTCCCGTGCGTCCCACGTCGTCGCCGGCCCGGTACTCCGGGTGCTTGCGTATGTAATCCCCGTCCACCTCCGAGATATAGCCGAGCAGATTGCCGCCGGCATTGAAAGGATGCGTGCGGACTGTGCGCACCTGCCCCTTGAACCCTGGGAAGAGATATTCCATCTCGGCAAAGCGCATATAGGTCGCCGCGTCCACATTCTTGATGAAGGTAAGGGTCTTGAAGCCTATACGGCTGCGGTAAGTCCGGTAGTAGTCCAGTTTCTCCCGCATAAAGTCCATATCCACCCCCAGCACCCCGGCAAGGCGCAGGGTGTCCAGAGCGCTGATTTCGCGCGGAGTGACCATAATGTCGTAGCTCGTCGCATTGCCCACCAGTATCTCCCCGTTACGGTCGTGGATGATGCCGCGCGGAGGGTATATGGTCTCATAGACAATGGAGTTGTTGAGCGCGTCCCTCTTGTAGCGGTCGTTTATGATTTGGATATAGAACAGCCTTCCGAGCAGAATCAGCACGGCGGCCGCAAGTCCTATGACCAGTTTGGTGTGTCGCGGGCGGCTTTCCATCTTATTTCTCTACAAACAGGAAAAGGTTGAGGAAAGTCATCAGAGCTGCGCTGGCTACGGAAGACAGCAGCATGCGCGTGAGGTTGAACCAGAGCGGACGCGTCCCGGCAGCATCTATGAACACATAGCACAGGAAAAATACCGCAGCGGCGGAAAGTGTTGCGAGAAACACCCCGCGTGTGATGAGATGACCCACCGGAGGGCTGTCGCGGTGGACCATATATTCTTCGCCTCCCACAGCCCTCAGGATGGGGAAGCGCAGCAGGGCGACGGGCAGTAGCGACGCACTCGAAAGGCCGAGCATCCCGGTGGAGGCGAAGTCCACCACGAAGCCCGCCACGAAGGCGACAAGCATAGCCACATTGACCCCGCGGTTTGCAGGCAGGCTCAGAATCACCAGGGGCAGCAGGTTGAGCACCAGATAATGCGAAAGATAGAGATAATTGCTCAGAATAACCTGCGCCAGACAGAGGATGCAGGCTATGACTATCCTTTTACCGTTTGTCATTTGCCATCCCCCTTTTTTCTATTGCGTCAATCTCTTCCCGTCCTTCATTGCGTACAATGGCCACGTGGTCCACAGTGGAGAAGTCCTGGAAGAGTTTGATTTCCAAGTCCTGAGTTGCACCGTTGCGGGTGGTGCTGCCCTTCACGGTTCCTACCGGAATGCCGGCAGGGAATATGCTAGAATAGCCGCTGGTGCGGACTGTATCCCCCTGGTTGACAGTCTGGAAAAGAGGCACTCCGCGCATCAGCGCCCTGTCCGTACTCTTGCCGTCCCAGACCATAGGCCCGGCAATGTCGCTTCCCTCAATCTTTACGCTCACCGAGATATTGGGGTTCATAAGTGTCCTGCCGTAACTGTAGTTGCGGTCCACAGCATCGACAATCCCGATTACACCCTGATTGGTGATGATGCCGCAGCGCTCGCTCACCCCGTCCGAATATCCTTTGTTCAGGACAATGTGGTTGTGCTGCGAGCCTATTGACATCTTTGCGGTCTTGGCGAAAATGTACTGAAAGCCGTCGTGCGGATTCTCGAAACTGCTTATGATGCTGTCCCGGGCATAGAGTTCGCGATAGTTGCGGATTTCTTTGGAAAGAATTGCGTTTTCCTCTTCGAGCCGGCGGTTTCGTTCACGCAGGTTGAAGTATGAGCGTATGTTGTCGGAGGTACCCCATACCCACCCTATCAGATGGTGCGAGGCCCTGTTGATCCAGATGCTCTGCAATTGGGAGGAACTGCGCAGCAAAGCAACAGCAGCAACCTCCAGAAGAATGAAGATTGCTGCGGAAAGCAGGATTCCCGATGTGCTGCGGCCCTTTGCCATCGCTAGCGCATAAGGAATTTGTACTTGTCGGTATTCTTGATGGCCTTGCAGGTTCCGCGTGCCACTGCGTGGAGCGGGTCTTCGGATACGATGAACTTGATGTTCACCTTGTCTGTGAGCCTCTTTGCCAGTCCGCGAAGCAGCGCTCCGCCGCCGGAAAGATAGATTCCGTTCTCCACTATGTCGGAGTAGAGCTCAGGAGGAGTGAGTTCGAGCACGTGCAGGATGGAGGTCTCGATTTTGGCTATTGACTTGTCCAGGCAGTGTGCGATTTCCTGATAGGTGATGGTAGCCTCCACCGGGTGGGCGGTCATAAGGTTCGGACCCTTCACAACCTTAGGCTCCGGTTCTTCGTCAAGCTCGGTAAGAACTGCTCCCACCGCGATTTTGATTTCCTCAGCGGTAACCTCTCCGACCTTGATGTTGTGCTGCTGGCGCAGATAATACTGGATGTCGCTGGTAAACACGTCTCCTGCGGTTCTGATGCTGTCCTGCACCACAAGGCCTCCGAGGGAGATGACTGCGATTTCGGTTGTACCTCCACCTATGTCCACTACCATATTGCCCTTCGGAGCCTCTACGTCAAGGCCGATACCGAGGGCTGCTGCCATAGGCTCGAAAATCAGATACACATCTCTTCCTCCAGCGTGTTCGGTGGAGTCGCGCACCGCACGGATTTCCACTTCGGTACTTCCTGAAGGGATGCCGATGACGACCTTGAGATTAGGGGAGAAGAGCTGGCTGCGCTTGCCGCTGACCTGGCGGATGAATCCGCGAATCATCATTTCGGCAGCGTTGAAGTCTGCTATCACTCCGTCTTTCAGAGGACGGACTGTCTTGATATTGGGATTGTTGCGGCCGTGCATCAGTTTGGCCTGACTGCCTATAGCTATGCACTTCCCGCTTGTAACGTCCAATGCGACGATGCTCGGTTCGTCCAGCACTATCGAGCCGTTCTGGTAGATGATAGTGTTGGCTGTTCCGAGGTCTATTGCCAATTCCTGGCTTAGGAATGAGAATGCCATTTTTTCAGATTATTGAATTCCTACAAAAATAATCAATTTTGTTTTTAATTTTGCGTAGAAACTGTACTTATGGAAAAAAATATTTATGGAGTTTTCGTAGCCGGCGGAAGCGGCACCAGAATGGGCACCGAAAGGCCCAAGCAATTTCTTGACCTCGGGGATCGCCCGATATTGCAGCAGACCATCCTGAAGTTCCTTTATGCCGTGCCTGAGATGAAGGTTGTGGTGGTACTCCCGAGGGACCATATGGCCGAATGGCGGAAGATGTGCTCGGACCTGCACTTCGATGTGCCCCAGATTCTGGTGGAAGGAGGGATGACCCGCTTCCACTCGGTGAGGAATGCCCTGGACAAGATTCCTGACGGTGCTGTAGTGATGATTCACGACGGGGTGCGCCCGCTGATTCACACTGAAACGGTCAAGCGCCTGCTGGACGAGTGCGCAGGTGAGCGCAATGTAATCCCTGTATGCCCTGTGACCGACACTCTCAAGAGCCTTCGCACCCTGCCGGACGGCAGTCTGGAGGCAAGCGATGCCCCGGACCCTCAGCGCACAGGCCTGTACGGAGCACAGACTCCGCAAATTTTCCTGTCCGGGCAGCTGAAGGAGGCTTATACCCTCGGTTATGACGAGTCCTTCACCGATGACGCTTCGGTTGCGAGGGCCAAAAATATACCCCTCACCTATGTTCCCGGTGAAAGGTACAATATCAAAATCACTACTCCGGAAGACCTGGAGGTGGCAAGGCTACTGTTTTCCGCCTGATTTGCGTTTCTTGGTCTCGTCTCCCTTCACCCAGACCTGACGCTCGAAAGCTTCATCCAGGGAGATGATGGTCTCGGTTGACTGTACGTAAGGGATGTTCTGGATTTTCTTCAGCACTATGTCCATAAGGTGGGCATTGTCCGTACAGTAGAGTTTCACGAGCATAGTGGAGCGTCCGGTGATGAAGTGGCATTCCACTATTTCCGGAATCTTCTTCAGGGACGCGGTTACCTCCGGATACTTGTTGTTTTCCGAAAGGTTGAGGTTGATGAAGGCGCAGAGCTGGAATCCCATTGCGGAAGGTTTCACCAGGGTGGTGGAACCGACAATGATGCCGGCATCTTCCAGTTTCTTCACCCTCTGGTGGATGGCTGCTCCGGATACCCCGCAATCGCGGGCGATTTCGAGATAAGGTGTTCTTGCGTCTTTTACGAGTCGGGACAGGATAATCCGGTCCATTTCGTCCAATTCGTATTGGCTGCTCATATTCTATTGCTTTTTCCTGAAACTTTTTCTTCTTCCGTTGGTAGGCTCCGAGCCTGCGATTATTTCAAGGCACTGCTCCTTGGTAAGGGTGGCGGCATCTATGCCCTTCGGCAGGCGGTAGTTCTTGCCGTCAGCCTTGAGATAAGGGCCGTAGCGCCCGCTTATTACTGCCACCTCCCCGAAGTCGAGCAGCGGTTTTGCAGGGTCTGCTTCCTTTGACTTTTCGTCGATGAGGGCGATGCAGCTCTCCAGGCTTACCGTCATAGGGTCGGTGCCGCGCGGCAGGGACAGGTTTTTGTCGCCATATTTCAGATATGGGCCGAACTTGCCCTTAAGCACCACAATATCCACTCCGTCCTTCTGGCCCACGGTGCGCGGCAGGGCGAAGAGCTTCTTGGCCTCCTCAAGGGTGATGGTCTCGATAAGCTGGCCGGCCGCAAGGCTCGCAAAGGCTTTCACTCCATCTTTCTCTTTCTGCACATAAGGACCGTACTGGCCGAGCTTCGCGCTGTAGATGCTGCCGTCCTGGGGGTCTGTGCCGAGCTCCCTTTCCACCTTGTGGAAGCTCTTGTCGCTGAGGGCTGTGCTGACCTCGGTGTGGAACGGGGCATAGAAGTCGCCTATGCACTTGTGCCAGTCGAGCTTGCCCTCGGCGATTTTGTCGAAGTCGCTTTCCACGCCTGCGGTGAAGCCGTAGTCAAGTATGTCGGAGAAGTTGTCAACCAGGTAGTCGGTCACCGCCATTCCGATTTCGGAAGGCAGGAGCTTGCCCTTTTCGGCGCCCACGGTTTCGGTTTTTTCCTTCTCGCTGATTTCGCTGCCCACGAGAGTCAGGTCAGTCACCTGATATGCTTCGCCCGGCTTGTCCCCCTTGACTATGTAGCCCCTGCCGGTGGTCAGGGTGCTGATGGTCGGAGCGTAGGTGGAAGGGCGGCCTATGCCGAGTTCCTCAAGTTTCTTGACGAGCGAAGGCTCGGAGTAGCGGTAAGGCGGCTGGGTGAAGCGGCATACGGCGCTTACTTTCTTCACGCTGAGGCTGTCGCCCTCGTGCATAGGAGGAAGTATGCTTACGCCATCTTCCGTCTGCTCGCCGTCAGTGCCCTCCATATAGAGCTTCAGGAAGCCGTCGAAGAGGATTTCGGCAGACTGCAGGGCATATTTCTCGCTCCTCTTGTCAAGGCCTACGCGCACATTGGTCGTAAGCACGCGGGCCTCGGCCATCTGTGATGCGACGGTGCGCTTCCAGATAAGGTTGTAGAGCTTCTGCTCCTGCGGAGTGCCCTGGATGGTGGTATTGTCTATGAATGTAGGGCGTATGGCCTCGTGTGCCTCCTGCGAGCCCTTGCTCTTGGTCTTGAACTGGCGCGGGTGGTGGTACTCCTCTCCGAAGTTGTCGAGTATGAACTTGCCCGCCGTGCCTATGGCAAGCGAAGAGAGGTTGGTCGAGTCGGTACGCATATAGGTGATGAGTCCGCGCTCGTACAGGCTCTGGGCGAGGCGCATAGTCTGGCTTACGGACAGGCGCAGCTTGCGTCCTGCCTCCTGCTGCAGGGTTGAGGTTGTGAACGGAGGGGCAGGGAAACGGCTTCCTTCCTTCTTCTCCACTCCCTCTACGGTGTAGCTGGCGCCCATGCTGTCCTCAAGGAAGCGGCGGGCCGCCTCCTTGCTGTCGAAGCGGGTTTCGAGCGTGCCTTTGGCTTTGGAGCGGCCCGCCGCGAAATCGGCCTCAACCTTCCAGTATGCCTGAGGCTTGAAGGCCATAATTTCCTTCTCCCTGTCCACCACGAGCCTGAGGGCTACCGACTGCACGCGTCCTGCGGAGAGGCCGCGGCGGATCTTGCGCCACAGCACAGGCGAAAGCTCATAACCCACCAGACGGTCGAGCACGCGTCTTGCCTGCTGCGCATTCACCAGGTCCATATCCACGCTTCTCGGATTCTTGATTGCCTCGAGAATCGCGTTCTTGGTGATTTCGTGGAAGGTGATGCGCCTGGTTTTCTCCGGGGTGAGCCCGAGAGTCTCGTAAAGATGCCAGGAAATGGCTTCTCCCTCGCGGTCTTCATCGGAAGCGAGCCATACGGTGTCCGCCTTGGCTGCGAGACTCTTGAGTTCGGTTACGGTTTTCTTCTTGTCCGCCGGGATTACATACTCGGGAGTGAAGCCGTTGTTGAGGTCAACGCCGAGCTCCTTTTCCTGAAGGTCGCGTATATGTCCCTTCGAAGAAACGACTTTGAAGTCGCTTCCGAGGAACTTCTGTATTGTCTCCGCCTTGTGCGGGGACTCGACTATTACTAAATTCATGATGCAAAGAAAAGCACAATTCAATGCTTTTCAAAATTTAATGAGTATTTTTGCGCCCATAATGAAAGATAGTACGCGAAAGAAAGTCATAATCTGGTTCTGGGCCCTGCTTTCCGCCGGGGTGCTTGCCGTGGCGGGACTGCTTGCTGCAGTTTGGTTTTATGCCGACATCCCTTCTTTTTCGGAGCTGGAACATCCGAACAACAATCTCGCAACCCAGCTGATTTCCGTGGACGGGGAAGTAATCTCCACCTTCCACATCGAGAACCGCACCTATGTCCAGTATCAGGACATCTCCCAAAATGTAATCAACGCGGCCATCGCAACCGAGGACTCCCGTTTCGAGCAGCACTGCGGCATTGATTTCCAAAGCCTCGGACGCGTGCTCTTCCGCACCCTTCTGATGGGCGATTCCAGCCAGGGAGGTGGAAGTACCATCACCCAGCAGCTCGCCAAGACCCTCTATCCGCGTCAGGAAGTGAGCAGCAAGCTGCAGATGGTATGGATCAAGCTGCGCGAATGGGCCACCGCCATCAAGCTCGAAAGGAGCTATACCAAGAACGAAATCGTGGCAATGTACCTCAACTCCGTGTTCTTCGGAAGCGGAGCCTACGGCATCAAGGCGGCATCCGAGACATATTTCTCCAAGCAGCCGTCCGAGCTCAACATCCAGGAGGCAGCCACCCTCATAGGCATAATCAACAAGCCTACCCGCTACAACCCCGTCCTTCACTACGACCAGTCCAAGTCCCGCAGGGACCTGGTAATCAGCCGTATGCACAAGGCAGGCTACATCACAGGAGAGCAGATGGCCGAGGCTCAGGCCGCCCCTATCGAGCTGCGCTTCCAGGTCCAGGACCACAACTCAGGCATTGCGCCTTATTTCAGGGATATGATACGCCGCGAGATGAGCGCCAAGGAGCCGCGCCGCAACCAGTATCTGACCAACGACGACTATGTGGCGGACACCATACGCTGGCGCGAGGACCCGTTCTTCGGCTGGCTTACCAAGAACAGCAAGCCTTCCGGCGAGAAATATAACCTCGACCGCGACGGCCTCCGCATCTACGTGACCATCAACTCCCATATGCAGCGCTATGCGGAGGAGGCTGTGAACGAATATCTCGGAGGCTACCTGCAGCCTGCGTTCAACCGGGAACTCCGCCGCCGCCGCAGGCCTCCGTTCCCGGACGATATGGAGGATGCCACCTACGAAACCCTTATGTCCCAGGCCCGCAAATGGAGCGACCGCTACCGCACCCAGCGCAAGGCGGGAGTCAGCGAGGCCGAGATTCTCTCCCAGTTCAACAAGCCGGTGGAGATGAGGGTATTCGCCTGGAACAAAGAAGGTTATGCGGACACCCTTATGACTCCTGACGATTCCATCAAATACTACAAGTCCATGCTCAGGGCAGCCTTTATGGCAATCGAGCCTGTCACCGGAGAGGTGCGCGCCTATGTCGGAGGTCCCAACTACCGCTACTTCAAGTACGACAATGTGCGCCAGGGCAAGCGCCAGGTGGGAAGTACGGTCAAACCGTTCCTCTACACCCTTGCCATGCAGGAGGGTATGACCCCTTGCGACAAGGTAATCAATATGCCTCAGACCTTCGTGGTGAACGGGGATACCTGGACTCCGCGAAGCACCGACAACCCTAAGGATATAGGACGCACCGTGACCCTCAAATGGGGTCTGACCCACAGTTCGAACAATATTTCGGCCTACCTGATGAAGCAGTTCGGCCCTACGGCAATGGCTTCTATGATGCGCAAGATGGGCATCACCAGCCATATTGACGAGGTATATTCGCTTTGCGTGGGCCCCGCAGACCTGACGCTCTGCGAGATGGTTGCCGCCTTCAACACCTTCCCTTCCAAGGGAGTTCATTCGACTCCGCTCTTCGTAACGCGTATCGAGGATGCCGAGGGCAACCTGCTTGCCGATTTCACCAACAAGCACACCGAGGCCATCAGCGAGAGCACGGCCTACCTTATGGTGAACCTGATGCAGGGCGTAATCGACCAGGGCACCGGCCGCCGTCTGCGCTTCCGCTACAACCTTAAGGGTGAGATTGCGGGCAAGACGGGTACGACCAACGACAACTCCGACGGCTGGTTTATAGGCTATACACCTAAGATTACCGCCGGCGTATGGGTAGGAGGCGAGGACCGTATGGTCCATTTCAAGGAACTCGCAATGGGCAGCGGCTCCAATATGGCCCTCCCTATCTGGGGTATCTTTATGAACAAGTGCCTTGCCGACCCCGAACTCAATATACGCGAATACGACACCTTCGAGGCCCCTGCGGGTATGACCCTTGACCTCAGCTGCACCGGCGGCGACAAGGAGACGGACGAGGAAGTTGCCGCGAGTCTTGCGGGCGAGGATGAGGACGAGGACGATTTCTTCAATTAGGCGATGGAGTTTCTGTACGATGGCATCAGCATTGGCTACAGCATTTGCGGTAGCGGTCCCGACCTGCTGCTTCTGCACGGGTGGGGATGCACCCGCAGCGTGTTTGATGCTTTCCTGCCTTCGCTTTCGCAGACCCATAGGGTAATCGGACTGGATTTCCCCGGTTTCGGGGAGTCCGGAGAGCCTGGCTCCGTATGGGGCGTATATGAGTACGAGGCAATGCTGGAAGCCTTCTGTGATTATCTCGGCATAGTGGAGCCTTCCATTATCTGCCACTCTTTCGGAGGGCGTGTGGCCATTGTGTTTGCTACCCGCCGCAAGGTCGGCAGGATGATATTTGCGGATGCGGCAGGCATCAAGCCGCGACGCAGCCTGCGCTATTGGTGCAAGGTTTACAGTTTCAAGGCGGCGAAATGGTTCCTGCTGAAGGTTCTCCGCAAGCCTGAGGCTGTGGAGAGGCTGCGTAAGGGGCGAGGCTCGGCGGACTATAACTCCTCAAGCCCAATGATGAGGGCTGTGCTATCGAAGGTTGTGAACCAGGACCTGAGGGAACTTCTGCCTTCAATCGAAGCCCCGGTCCTGCTGTTCTGGGGCGAGAACGACACCGCCACTCCGCTTTCGGATGCCCGCCTTATGGAGCGCAAACTGCGCGATGCCGGGCTTGTGACCGTGCCGGGCGGCTCGCATTTTTCTTTTCTTGACAATCCGGCCCTGTTTCTGGCAGTGGCCCGCAATTTCCTTGGATAATGGCACTCTGGATTCAGCTTCTTGTGATTGTGCTCTGCGCCTCTGCGGCAGGCATTCTGCTAAGGTACTATCTCTCTATGTTCCAGCAGAACAGCTACCGTCCGGAGCGCTTCCTGCGCTGGCTGAAGGACAACCCGGTGCCGCATCCTTTCCGCAAGGAGAAGCTGAAGTTCCGTATGACCCTTCGTATGGTCCGCCTTACCGTGCTGACCTCGCTTCTGCTGCTCGGTGCTTCGGCCTGCCTGCGCCCTTGGGGAGCCCTTGCCGCTGCGCTGCTGACTCCGTGGATTATGCTCCTTGCCAACCTGCTGCTTACTCCTGTGGAGAAGGCGGTAAGCCGCTGGTTCTACAATGATGCGGCGAAGCGTCTGCGCGCTATGCCGGAGCTGATAATCATCGGCGTGACAGGAAGTTACGGCAAGACGAGCACGAAGAACTACCTCTATCGCCTGCTGAGCGAGAAATACAATGTGCTGATGACTCCGGGCAATTTCAACACTACGCTCGGCGTCGTGCGCACCATTCGCGAGCAGCTTCAGCCCTACCATCAGGTATTCATTGTGGAGATGGGCGCCAAGCAGAAGGGGGATATTGCAGAGATTTGCGCTCTGGTGCATCCCCGCATCGGCATTGTGACTGCGGTGGGAGATATGCATCTTGAGACTTTCGGCACTCGCGAAAATGTGCGCAAGACCAAGTTCGAGCTGCTTGAAGCCCTGCCTTCCGACGGTCTTGCGGTAATCAATGAGGAGTCGGAAGGGATAATGGGCGGTGAAGATGTGCCCGCCCGCTGCGAAGTGCTGCGTTATGGTATTGACGCTCCTCTTGCAGATGTGCGCGCTCAGGGTATCAGCTACAGCCGGAACGGAATGGAGTTCGACCTGCTCGGAACAGGTGGGGAGCCGCTTCATCTCTGCACCCGTCTTCTGGGGGATTGCAATGTGCTCAATCTTGCGGCTGCGGTTATCGTTGCACGCAAGCTCGGGGTGAGCGCCCGGCAGTGCGCCCTTGCGGTCGGAAAGCTGCAGAGCGTGGAGCACCGGCTCAGTATTTCCCGGAAGGGGAGCCTGACCGTGCTGGATGATGCCTACAATTCCAATCCCGAGGGGGCGGCTATGGCTCTGAGCGTTCTCGGGGCAATGGAACTGCCTGCCGGGGCGCGCCGCATTGTGGTGACTCCGGGTTTTGTGGAGCTCGGCTCCAGGCAGCAGGAGGAGTGCCGCAAGCTCGGCTGGAGGGCGGCAGCGCATTGCGATTTGCTCGTGATAGTCAACAGATACAACCGTGAAGCCATTCTCGAGGGTGCCCGGGATGGCGGAATGGACGAAAACAATATAATATGCGCCGATACGCTTGCGCAGGCCGTGGCTTTGATGCAGCCTTTTGCGACCCCAGGCAGCGTGGTGCTCTATGAAAACGATTTACCGGATACATTCAGATAGCTTATGAAAATCACCGTCGGTGTTCTCTTCGGAGGACGTTCAGTTGAAAATGAGATTTCCGTTGTTACCGCTTCGCAGGTAATGGAGTCTATGGACAAGCAGAAATATGAGATAGTGCCGATTTATATCGCCAAAACCGGCAAATGGTACACCGGAGCGGCTCTTCTCGAGCTGGAGGCCTATCGCGATATGCCTTCGCTGCTGAAGCGCTGCACCGAGGTCTATTTCAAATCGGTCTATGGGGATTTCAATCTCTACAGCAATTCGGGGCTTTTCGGGGCCCAGAAGGTTGTGGCGAAGATAGATACTATTCTCCCAACCCTCCACGGTACCAATTGCGAGGACGGTACCCTTCAGGGAGTGCTTTCCATGCAGGGCATTCCTTATGTCGGCTGCAACACTTTCGCTTCGGCCAACGGTATGGACAAGATTGCGATGAAGCAGATTCTGCGCAGCAGCGGGATTTCGGTGGTGGATTTCCACTGGTTTTCCGACAAGGAATGGGATGAGCGCAGAGAGGAAGTGCTGGATACCATAGAGAAGAGTCTCCCTTATCCTGTGATAGTGAAACCAGCCAATTCCGGTTCGAGCGTGGGCATTTCTCCGGCACACAGCCGCGAGGAGCTTGCCGAGGCTATCGACAATGCGGCTCAGTTCACCACGCGCATCATAGTGGAGCGTATGCTGAGTCACCTCAAGGAAGTAAACTGCTCAGTGATGGGGGATTACTATTATTGCGAGCCTTCCGTTTGCGAGGTGCCTCTCCGCAGCGGAGAGATTCTGAGCTATTCTGACAAATACCAGAGCGGAGGAGCCAAAGGCGCCGGCAAGCTGGGTGGCTCGAAGGCCGGGGGCTTCAAGCTCGCAGGTGCTTCGAAGATTGGCGGTTTCAAGCTTGCCGGCGCGAAGGGTGAGCAGGGGATGGCTTCGCTTAAGCGCGAGCTCCCTGCAAAGCTTCCGGACACTGTGACCGCGCTGGTTAAAGACTATGCTGTCAAGACTTTCAAAACCCTTGGTTGTGAGGGACTTGCGCGCATAGACCTTATGATTGACGAGGAGGATGGAAGGATTTATGTCAATGAAATCAATACTATCCCGGGCTCGCTTTCTTCATATCTGTGGGATTACACGGGTATTCCTTTCAGCCGGGTGATTGACCTCCTGATTGAGCGTTCGTTTGCCCGTGCCCGCGAGGAGTCTTTCAAGGTGGTTGATTTCGGAGGTAATATTTTCGCGAAATAGCTCTATGCTTCTGCGGGAGTTTATTGCTTGGGCTGTCTGCTCGCTGCGGGATTTGTATCCGGAGCCGGAGGCCCGCAATATGGTGAATGTCCTGCTGGAGGAGCGTACCGGGAGGCAGTCCTGGTTCTCTGTTGCGCATCCGGAGGCTGAGCTTGGGGATGCTGAGATGCAGGGGCTTCTGGAGGATGTCGGACGATTGAAGTCCGGGGAGCCGCTGCAGTATGTGCTTGGTTTTGCCTGGTTTTATTCGCGCCGCTTCCGTGTCAGTCCTGCCGTGCTGATTCCACGTCCGGAAACGGAGATTCTGGTTGACACTGTTCTCAGTCACCTTTCCGATTATGCGCGTGTGTGTCCGGATTCTTCTTCCCGCCACCGTTCGGAGGATGCGGGCGTGTCCGGTAGCAATGATGCAGGGGGCGTTATGCCGGTCGGTTCACCCAGGATTCTGGATTTGTGCACCGGCAGCGGCTGCATCGCCTGGACCCTCGCACTGGAATGCCGTAAGGCATCCGTAACCGCCGTTGACATCTCCCCCGAAGCCCTCGCCCTTGCCCGCACACAATTCGAAAGTGGAAGAGTTGTGTTTGTTGAGGCGGATGTGCTGGATATGTCTGAAAAGGGGATTTCGGGAGAGTGTTCGGAGTTGCCATTGGGGAAATATGATGTGATTGTGTCCAATCCGCCGTATGTGATGAACAGAGAGAAGGTGCGGATGCGCAGCAACGTCCTGGATTATGAGCCGTCAATTGCCCTCTTTGTCCCGGATGACGACCCCCTCATCTTCTACCGTGCCATCGCCCATCACGCCACACGCCTTCTGACCAGCCGCGGCTGGGGCATAGTCGAAATCAACTCCCTTCTCGCAGATCAGACCGCCGACTGCTTCCGCACCGCCGGCTTCCCATCTGTCAGCATCCTCCCCGACCTCTCCGGCCGTCCCCGCTTCGTCCTCTTCAGCCGCATTTGACCCCCTGTTTTGTACACCAGAGGCCCTTCTCCTGTACGAACTGCTGACCGCCTCCTAAGCCACAGGTTCTCGGAGAGCACAGCCACCCGGGCCTTCCCTGTCTCGACACGGCATCCCAGATCCGACCGAAAAACAGTTTGCAGGATAGGATGATGAAATTGTAAGTGTTTAATTATTAGGCTATTACAATTTTCGTATGGGGTAAAACACCCCATACGAAAATTCTAAAACGCTGATTATCAACTAATTACAATTTCACCCACCCAACCGCCTTGTCGGCAGGGCGCAATAGCTTGGCGATACAACTCGGACGGGACCGGGAATGCCCGTGAGCAAAATCACCTTCCAAGCTACCCCCCCCTGCCAAACTGGCCTGCAACCTTGCTCACCGTGGACGGTGCGGGCATTTTCCCGCACTATCCACGCTGCACCCCATTATACCACCTTCTGCGGCCTCGCACCGTGGAAGGTGATTTTTGTAAGCCACCTTCCGGAATTTCTCATCCATCACATCAGGAGCCAAAACGCCTTTGCACACCCTTTTCATCCCTCATCTGACACATCGGGAAATGAAAGCGCAAAAATTGGGGGCTGAAATTGCGCTTAGGGAAGAAAAATCCAAGAAAGCGCAAAAATTGGGGGTGTAAATTGCTCTCAGGGTGCAAAGACGGGCCAAAGCGCAAAAAACCGGGGTCACCCGCGCTCGAGTTCGCGACGGAGGTCCTTTTCGCGGATGGTGGCGCGCTTGTCGTATTCCTTTTTACCCTTGGCAAGGGCGATGCGCACCTTGGCGTAGCCGTTGTCGGCAATGTAGGCACTCACAGCGACAATGGTATTGCCTTTGGCCTTGACTTCCTGCGCGAGATGACGGAGTTCGCGCTTTGTGAGCAGAAGCTTGCGGTCGCGGACAGGGTCGTGTCCTCCCCAGGATGCCCAGAAGTAGGTAGCTATATTCATACCGCGAAGATACAGCTCTCCGCCTTGGAAATAGCAGAACGCATCCTGAAGAGAGGCCTTGCCGGCACGCAGGGACTTGATTTCGGTGCCGACCAGCACAATTCCGGCGTCGTATGTCTCGAGAAACTCGTAGTCATACGCCGCCTTCTTGTTGTTGATCTGAACCTTGCTCTTAGCTTTTGGCATAACTTGACAAACTTATTTCAACAGACTCGCGAGATAATCGCATTTGGCCTTGTTGCCCAGGGTCTTCGTGAGGTCGCAGGAGAGCTTGACGCAGTCGTGCCATTCGCGGAGCTCAGTGATGCGGCACTTGGTCAGCTTGATAACTATATTCATCGGCTGGCACCCCGTCACATCGCAGGTAAGGAAAGTACCCACTCCGTAGGAGTCCTGCACCCTTCCGGCACAGTAACGGTGAATCTCCAGTGCGCGCTCGATGTTGAGACCGTTGCTGAACACTACCTGCTTGGTCGCAGGGTCAATGCCGAGGGATTTGTATTTGGAGATAATCAGCTCTATCTGCTCCTCCTCCTTGCCGCTGTCCACTCGCAGGCCCTTGTACATCATAGCCATTCTCTTGGAAAGGTTGGAGAAGAACACCTTGTCCCCGAAGCAGTCGTAAAGGAAGATTCCGTTGTCCCCGTCAAACACATCGGAGAACTTCTTCATCACATTGTAGTTGGCCTCGAACACTCCACTCACATTTTCCTCGAAGGAAATAAGCTGGTGGGACATTGTTCCCAGCGGGCTCACCCCGTATTTCATCGCAAACCACACATTGCTTGTGCCGGTCAGCTTGCCCGGCCAGGGGCGTGACTCATAGACTTCTTTCATCACGCGTATTACCATATCCTGGTGCGCATAGCTCAGACGCCTGCGGGTGCCCATATCTCCCAGAATCAGTCCGCCCCCGAAGATGCTCTCCATCTTCTCGCGGGTGCGCTGCTCTTCAAGTGCCGCATCGTAGCGGTCGAGGTCTCCGCGCAGTATGTGCATCAGTTCGCTGATGCAGGACAGCAGAGGCATTTCCCACATAATCGTGGAGAACCATTTGCCGTGCACGCTGATCTGCAGATGCCCCTCGGCGTCCTGCTCTATGTCCACCTCCGCAGGATTGAAACGGTAGCCCTTCAGGAAAGTGAAGTACCACAGAGGCAGATACACGCAGTGGTCCGTCATATAGCGGATTTCCTCGTCCGTAATCACAACGCTGCGCATATACTCCACCTGCTCGCGAAGAAGTTCGGCAAAGCCCTGCGGATAGACGGTGGAATTGCGGTCAATAAAGGTGTATTCGACCTCCGCACGCGGGTAGGTCTTCATTACATAGTACTGGCAGGTAAAGGTATAAAGGTCGTTGTCAGTGAAATGGGTAATGAGCTGTCTCATAGACTTATAGATTAAATGCTTCGCGGACGGCATCGACATAGTCGAGCTTCTCCCAGCCGAAGAACTGGAGCCCGTCCTTGACATAAGGCTTGCGCCCCATATGGCCGTAGGCCGCTGTCGGCTCATAGATAGGGTTCTTCAGGCCGAAGCGCTCCACTATGGCGGCAGGACGCAGGTCAAATATTTCACCTATCTTCTGTGCAATATAGGCATCCGTGGCCTCGCCCTTGGCGCTCGAAATGCCGCTCTGCGTCTGCGGATGAACGTGCGCCGTACCGTAGGTATCCACAAAGATGCTCACGGGCTCGGCCACTCCAATCGCGTAGGCCAGCTGCACGAGCACTTCGTCCGCAACGCCCGCAGCAACGAGATTTTTGGCAATATGGCGCGCCGCATAGGCTGCGGACCTGTCCACCTTGGACGGGTCCTTGCCGGAGAATGCGCCGCCGCCGTGGGCTCCGCGTCCGCCGTAGGTATCCACGATAATCTTCCTTCCGGTAAGTCCGGTATCACCCGCAGGCCCGCCGATGACGAACTTGCCGGTAGGGTTGACGTGGAGCAGGAACTCCCCGTCGAAGAGCTTCGCGGTGCGCTCAGGGAGGGAGGCTATAAGGCGCGGTATGACTATTTCGCGCACATCGCGCTCAATCCTTTCGTGCATACGCCCGTCCGTGTCGAACTCGTCGTGCTGGGTGGAAAGCACTATGGTATGGATGCGCAGAGGCTGGTGCTTGCCGCCGAATTCGACGGTAAACTGGCTCTTCGCGTCCGGGCGCAGGTAAGGCATAGGGCTGTCGGGCTCCCTGCGGATTTCGGCCAGCACCTGAAGGAGCTTGTGCGAAAGGGAGAGAGCAAGAGGCATATAGTCCTCCGTGTCGCGGCAGGCATAGCCGAACATCATTCCCTGGTCGCCGGCGCCCTGCTCCTGAGGAGTGGTGCGCACGACGCCGCGGTTGATATCCGCGCTCTGCTCGTGAATTGTGGAGATAATGCCGCAGGAATCTGCGTCGAACTTGTATTCCGCCTTGGTGTAGCCGATGCGGCGGATGACTTTGCGTACGGTTTCCTGAATGTCCACATAGGCGTGGTCGGAACGTACCTCTCCGCCGACTACCACGAGTCCTGCGGTGCAGAAGGTTTCGCACGCTACTTTTGCCTCAGGGTCCTGCCTGAGAAATTCGTCAAGAATGGCATCTGAAATCTGGTCAGCGACTTTGTCCGGGTGACCTTCGGAGACTGACTCCGATGTAAATAGATAGTTCATAATTTTTTAGCATTTTTTGTACGAGGTTGCAAGCATACAAATCTGTCCTCTCGTATTTCAATTCGGGTGCAAAGGTAGCAATAAAAATTTTGTAATTTGTAAAAAAGCAGTAAATTTGCGCCCGGTTAGCAGTCATTACTATGTTGAATCGATTTATCTATTTCTTCAAGAATGAGACCGATAGGCTTTCGGGCTGCTATCCTTACGCATATCACACCCGGGAGTTTGACACATTAATTTGATATAGCTGCTATAAATATTTGAAAAAGAGG
>JBJEBK010000050.1:0-6202 GCA_051869975.1 Candidatus Cryptobacteroides sp.
AGTAAAAAACCTTCTCACAAACAGAAAGTAATATGGCAGCAGTTAAAGTAACACTTCGAAAGAGAGAATACCCGAGCGGCAGAGTCTCTCTCTACCTCGACTTCTACCCTGCAATACGCAACCCACGCACAATGCAGATGACAAGACGGGAATACCTCGGCATATACATAATGAAAAGCCCGCGCACAGCTGCCGACCGCCGCAACAACGCCACAAAACTCAAACAGGCAGAAGCCATTCGTGCCCAGCGCGAAATCTCGCTCATCAACGAACAATACGGATTCCTGGACAAATCCAAAGGACAAATGAGCGTCCTCGAATACTTCTACTCCGTCCTGCAAGGCCACGACAAGAAATGGAGAATAGTATATGAACACTTCAACATCTTCGTCAAAGGCAAATGCACATTTGACGAAATCACCGTTGACTTCTGCAACAAATTCAGAGAATACCTCAGCACAACCAAAAGGATAAAGAGCGACACACTCAAACTCTCCCAAAACTCCGCCGCAGGCTACTGGAGCACATTCAGAGCATTCCTTGCCATAGCATTCAAAGAAGGCTACCTCACGGAGAACGTAAATGACTATCTCGACAAGCTCGACACACAAGAGACAAAACGAGAATACCTGACAATGGAAGAACTGACCACTCTGGCCAAATCAGAATGCGACTTCCCTGTCCTCAAGAACGCATCCATCTTCTCCTGCCTCACCGGACTCCGCCTAAGCGATATCCTCCAGCTCGAATGGTCCCATATTCAAGACTACCCAGGAGGAGGGAAATGCATACGAATCAAAACAGAGAAAACCGACACGGAAGCCACCATACCTATCAGCGGCCAGGCACTCGAACTATGCGGTACGCCATCAGAAGGACGAATATTCAAAGGCCTCACAAGACAAATGGTCAACAGCCGCCTGAAACCATGGATCAAATCAGCCGGCATCGACAAATACATAACTTTCCACTGCTTCCGCCATACCTACGCTACCCTGCTCATAGCCGGTGGCACGGACATCTACACCGTAAGCAAAATGCTCACCCATAAAAACGTCAGTACAACCCAAATCTACGCAGACCTTGTCAACGAGAAGAAAAAGGCTGCTGCGGAGGTAATAAAGATTAAGGAGGAATAATCGCGAAATCTAACAAAAAATCGTCTTGTACTACAATTGTAGTATAGGAATAATCCCATAACAACCATCGATATTTGCTCACGATAACAGTCGTGGGCTTTCTTTGTAATATAAGGCGCCAAAAGAAAGAAACGACTCGCGACATAAAACTTTGATTTTATGTCAGAATATAAATTTGAAGACCTGCCCGGCGTTGTAGCAACGCTGGCAGATGAAATCAAGAGTCTCAGACTCTTGGTTAATGAACGATTATCAACAATACCTCAGACAGAGCCAAAGACTACTTGGCTCACAATGAAGGAATTCCGGGATTTCCATCCGGAACACCCAGCACCAGCCACCGTATATGGCTGGGTTCGCAACGGGCTCATACCTCACTACAAAAAGGGCAAAAAACTTTTCTTCAAACGCAGCGAAATTGAAGAATGGCTAAACGCGGGTCGCAAGCAGACTGACATTGAGCTTGAGGCCAACGCAATTGACTATGTAAACAGAAGGAGGATAGGAAAATGAGTAAGCCTCAACACATTTCCGAGGTAATAATCAAGATTGCCTCCAATCCGAATGACGATTTCGGCAAAGTACTCCGTCACTGTCCTTTCATTCAAAAGGAACTTCTTTCACGCGGACTCATTTCACTTGATGACTTGTCAGATGAGCAGATTGACACGCTTTGTGAACAAGCCTTTCTTGAAGACTGGATAGACGGTCAAGAGGTTATGATGAAACTTCATATCAGCCCACGTACTCTTCAGACTCTCAGGTCAAACGGCACCATCCCATACACCAAGATTGGCCACAAGATTTGGTATCTCAAGAGCGATATCGAGCGCATTCTCCGTACCAATTACATAATGTTCAAACTACGTGACCGCTATGGAGAAGACGATTAATCGAGAATCCGTCCTGAGGAGGACCAACTGGGGTGTGGACATATACGCGCACATCCTAAGACAGTTTTACCCTGGAGAAGTCGTAATGCGTCTCACCGGCAGGGATTGCGGAATAGTCCGCAACCCCTTCGCTGGGGGCGTTCAAAGTCTACACATCTGGTTCGCCAAGAATGACCCTGATGCAAGACTCTCCGATGAAACCGCCTACCACAAAGACCAGTTCGGAGCAATTCCGGACGGAGACGCACTTGACTTCGCAGAACTATACTGGCATCAGTCTGGACAAGAACTCTTGCAGACAATCAATCGAGAACTATACCTGCATCTCGATGTCGACAATGTCCAATACAGTTCATCACATCCAGTCAAGGTAGAAAAGGGCCCTAAATTCTCCTTTTTCAAAGCTCCGGTGACCAACAAATTCTCCTTCAAAAGCATCACGGCCCTCGATGCCTACAACTACATCAAAGGACCGTATGCCCAAAATGAGACAAAGCAGCTTCGTTCCATCAATGATCCAAAGAAAGCCCGAATCTACAAGGCATCACATTTTGCATATGCCACCTTCTGCGGAGAGTTTGATGAGCGATCCAACGATAAGGTCAAGACGATATCAGGCCTACTATGTATTGACTTTGATCACGTTCAAAACATTGAATCCCTTTTCAGCAATCTGCTTGAAGACCAGTACTTCGAGACAGTACTTCTCTTCCGCAGTCCCTCAGGAGACGGACTGAAATGGATTATCGAGACCACACGAAGTTCACTCTCACACAGCGACTACTTCCGTGCAGTCGCTTCCTACATCGAGCAGTCCTACGGCATCAAACCAGACGCATCCGGTAAAGACATCGCACGCGCCTGTTTCCTGCCTTACGACCCCGATGCTTACATAAATCCTAACTACGTATAAAAATGGCAAAACAAAAATTCAATCCGGAAGAATGGATGCCAGCAGCCGCACCCTCTTCCACCTCAACAATAAAAACAGATACTCTTCCACAAAACTCTATTGCAGAAGACATTGAAGAAATTACTGAACGTATAGAATCAGCGAAAGCAGACATCACTGCTGGATATGACAACTGGCGAGATATCGGATTCGCTCTCAGTGATGCTTTGGGCGAAAACGGCCGCGATATATTTCATCGAATAAGCCGCTTCAACGAAGGTTACAACGAGAATGAATGTGACCGCCAGTATGACAGATGCCTTAAGTCCCACGGCACTGGAGTTACCATCAAATCTTTTTTCCAAAAGGCAAAAGATGCGGGAATCAGCCTCTCCACATCACGTACAAGGAAATCCGCAACATCTGCAATATCCACGAAATCCGCAAATGCAGAAATTGCGTATTCTGCTGAAACTGCGTATATCATTGACCAGATGGAGAACGAAGAGCAAATGCCTACTTTCTCCCAGAACATCCGCGGACACCTCCCTGACCTTCTGGAGCGCATTGCAGCGACAAGCAAATCAGATGCAGATTGCGATATCCTTTTACTCGGTTCATTGACTGTACTCTCTGCCTGTATGCCCCACATACACGGAGTCTATGACCGCCGTATCGTATATCTAAACCTCTTTCTATTCGTCACTGCCAGAGCTTCTTCCGGTAAAGGCCGACTGACACTTTGCCGTTACCTTGTCGAACCAATACACGAGCGTCTGCGTGAAATTAACGAAGCAGAAATGATGGAATACAAACAGAAGTTATCCGAATACAATGCTGCCGGAAAGAAGAAAGCAACGATGGAAAAGCCAGACGAGCCACCGCTCAGAATGCTCTTCATCCCGGCGAACAGCAGCGCCACTGCCGTTTATCAAGTGCTTGACGATAATGGAGGGCAAGGACTCATGTTCGAGACAGAGGGAGACACACTTGCAAACACATTCGGTTCAGACTACGGCAACTATTCCGACGGCTTCCGAAAAGCCTTTCACCACGAGGCAATCTCCTACATCAGACGCAAGGATCGGGAATATGTCAACATCAAACACCCAAGACTCTCAACATTACTCACCGGAACTCCGAGACAGATTCTCAACCTCATCTCAGATGCCGAAAACGGACTTTTCAGCCGATTCGCCTTCTACTACCTCAACACGAGAATCGTTTGGAACAACGTATTCGATGCCGACACAGACGCTACCCTTGACGAGGCATTCCAGAAAATGGGAACCGAATACCAGGACCTTTATAACATCCTCCACGATGGAAAAGAACTCTTATTCAGCCTTACCGCTATGCAGCAACAGGACTTCAACCACACCTTTGACGCTTGGCAGGATGAGTACGTGGCCGTATATGGAGAAGAATTCGTAGCATCCGTACGAAGACTTGGAGTAATCACCTTCCGTCTGGCAATGTGCATATCAGTACTGCGCCTTGCTGAAAACGGAAATTTTGAAGACGACATTGTATGCCTTGATGAAGATTATGCCTCCGCGAAGGCAATTGCCTCCGTGCTAATCCAGCACAATGCAAAGGTCTTCTCCACCCTGCCGACCGCTCCAGACACGCCTCAGTCCAGTATCGCCAAAACTACGCTCATGCAGGAGTTTTACGATTCCCTACCTGAAAAATTCGACCGCAAATTGTATTCACAGCTGGCAGAACGCTTGGGGCTTAATCCAAAATCCATTGACCGGACTGTACTAAAATGGTGTGAAAGCGGAAAGTTGGAGAATGTGGCACACGGTAAATACGCAAAGAGCAAATAACGAACAAGGGCGAGACTCGAAACATCCCGCCCTTTGTTTTATTTCACTCTCCGTAAAGGCTTTCCTTGCTTCTGCAGTTTCTTATCCTTTTCCGCCTCATACTTTTCAAATCCTTCTGCCAAATCCTTAAAGATTGTGATATCACCTTTATTCGTGCTACCTGATGACAGATTGTTATTAAAAGTCTTGAATGAAGCATCACCCAAAATCTCTCCAAATGCCTTGAACACCTTTATCTTGGTAAGTTTCGTGCCATCTGTGGTCTCAAAAGCATTCATCTCATACAGAGCCATTATGATTCTGAAAAAGTCAACCTTATCAAAACCTTCCTTTAGTCTGATATTTACTGCCATATAGTCTTCGTTCCAATCAATTTCATCGTTATAAGTATAGAACAAATCGTTCTGAAGATACTCAGCAACCCACTCCTTCAGGTTCGGGTCGCTGATGTTCATTTCCTTTGTATCCTTCAATTGTTTTATTTTTGCCCAGTCTTCTCCAAAGCCCGAAACAAGTTCACTATAAATCTCCTGATTATCTATCGACCCGGTTAAGGTAAGACCGAAGCACGACATTGCAGCAGCGCACACAAGATTTGCCATAAAGTCCAAATCATCCTTATTGGAGTTGAATTGGCTCTTGATAAAACGGGCGCGAAGCTTATTATGTACGAGAGTCCACAAGTCAGCATTAACACCATCCTCCTGTTCCTTGATAGTATCCAACGCCCAGACAAGATACAAAAGGAAATCCTCATCAGTAACTTGAACAGAGACAATTACCCTGGACCATTTTCCCCATCCCTTCTTTACAAAATCGTAAAGCGGAGAGTCGAGCAGCTCATTTCTTCTTTCCTCGCCCATTTCTCTTTCCCCTCTCCGCCTTAATGTATGTATGCGCATCGTCCTCCGGCACCAACGTATTTAGCCAAACCTCTATAGCATATCCCTCCTTCCCATCATCCATCATTTCCAACTGCCCAGTGTCAAAATTTTGGCATACGGAATCTGCAATACCATATACAGCCTCCGCCTCCTTCCCGTATTCAACCGTACCGGACTTGTCAAACCCGATTCTCATTCTATACTTATTCTCGATAAGCATATCCACAGTATTGCGGACATCCTCTTTCGTTTCGTCGAGAATCTTCCTGGCATTATCATCTGAAGTCAACTTCAATTCACCCTCAGGCGCAGCCAATTTTTCAAGAATCATCTGCAAAGCAGTATCAACCTCATTCTTGTCGTTAGGTTTCTTTCCGTCAATCTTTATGCTCAACGACTTGACTCTATCCTGGCCGTTTGCCGTGCGAATCTTCACAATATCCCAAATGGAACCCAGGCACATGCGCTTGTCGATAATCATTTGATAATTCAGATTCACAAGACCAAGGAAAGCGTCCGACCAGACGCATATCGGATTCTGTAGGATTATGGCATAACTTTG